>JAVEWF010000017.1:0-42351 GCA_034004665.1 Rhodocyclaceae bacterium
CTGCTGCAAAACTTCCTGAAAGGAGCCTGAGCATGATCACACCGCAAGAGGCGCTCCAGCGCACCATCGAGCATCGCGAGATCTTCCACGACGAGATGCTGCACCTGATGCGGCTGATCATGAAGGGCGAGGTCTCGCCCGTGATGATGGCCGCCATCCTCACCGGCCTGCGCGTCAAGAAGGAAACCATCGGCGAGATCGCCGCCGCCGCCACCGTGATGCGCGAACTCGCCACGCACGTCGACGTGCCGCACAACAATCATTTCGTGGACATCGTCGGCACCGGCGGCGACAGCTCGCACACCTTCAACATCTCCACCGCCTCGGCCTTCGTCGCGGCGGCGGCGGGTGCCACGGTCGCCAAGCACGGCAACCGCAGCGTGTCCTCGAAATCCGGCGCCGCCGACGTGCTCGAAGCGCTCGGCGCGAAGATCGACTTGCAGGCGCCGCAGGTGGCCGAATGCATCAAGGCCACCGGCATGGGCTTCATGTTCGCGCCCAACCACCATCCGGCGATGAAGAACGTCGCCCCGGTGCGCAAGGAAATGGGCGTGCGCACCATCTTCAACATTCTCGGTCCGCTCACCAACCCGGCCGGCGCGCCCAACACGCTGCTCGGCGTCTTCCACCCCGACCTCGTCGGCATCCTCGTGCGCGTCATGCAGCAGCTCGGCGCGAAACACGTCATCGTGGTGCACGGCAAGGACGGCATGGACGAAATCTCGCTCGGCGCCGCCACGCTGGTCGGCGAGCTGAAGGACGGCGCGATCCGCGAATACGAAATCCATCCGGAGGACTATGGCCTGGCGATGATCGCCAGCCGCAACCTGAAAGTGACGGACCCCGCCGAATCGAAGGGCCGCCTGCTCGGCGTGCTGGAGAACCAGCCCGGCCCGGCGCTGGAAATCGTCTGCCTCAACGCCGGCGCGGCCCTCTACGCCGCCAACCTCGCCGCCGACATCGGCGCCGGCATCGCGCTCGCGCGCCAGACCATCGAAGCTGGCAAGGCGCGCGCCAAGCTCGACGAGTTCATCGCCTTCACGCAGCAAGCATGAGCGACATCCTGAACAAGATCCTCGCCGTCAAGCGCGCGGAAGTCGCCGCCGCGCAGGCCGCGAAACCGCTCGCGGCGATTCGCGCCGAAGCCGAGGCGCAAGCGCCGTCGCGCGACTTCGTCGGCAGCATTTGCGCGAAAGTCGGGTCCGGCGGGACGGCGGTGATTGCCGAGATCAAGAAGGCCAGCCCCTCGAAAGGCGTCATCCGCCCCGACTTCCGCCCCGCCGAAATCGCCGCCGACTACGCGCAGCACGGCGCCGCCTGCCTCTCCGTGCTCACCGACCGACAGTTCTTCCAGGGCTGCACCGAATACCTGCAAGCCGCGCGCGCCGCCTGCGCCCTGCCGGTCTTGCGCAAGGACTTCATGATCGACCCCTATCAGGTCTACGAAGCCCGCGCGATGGGCGCCGACGCGATCCTGCTGATCGTCGCCGCGCTGTCGGACAACGCGATGGCCGAACTCGAAGACCTCGCCCTGTCGCTCAACATGGCCGTCCTCGTCGAAAGCCACGACGCCGGCGAACTCGACCGCGCGCTGAAGCTCAAGACCCCGCTGCAAGGCATCAACAACCGCAACCTGCGGACCTTCGAAGTCAGCCTCGACACCACGCTGTCGCAGCTCGCGCGCATCCCCGCCGACCGCATCGTCGTCACCGAATCCGGCATCCTCGCCCCGGCCGACGTCGCGCTCATGAAGCAGCACAAGGTCGACGCCTTCCTCGTCGGCGAAGCCTTCATGCGTGCGCCCTCCCCCGGCGCCGAACTCGCGCGGCTGTTCGGCTTCTAGCCGCCGCTCATTTTGCCGTCCCGCCAGCGCCGACTTTCAATGACCGAACACCGTTTTTCACTGCGCGGCGACTTCGTCGAACTTCACGCCCTGCTCAAGCTGCTCGCCCTCGCCTCCTCCGGCGGCGCCGCCAAGGCCATGATCGCCGCCGGCGAAGTCAGCGTCGACGGCCAAACCGAAACCCGCAAGGCGTGCAAGATCCGCGCGGGTCAGGTGGTGAGGGTTGGGGAGGACGAGGTGCGGGTTGAATAGTTGGCTGGCAATCGGCCAATCCAGCCACTGGGCCTGCATCAATGATGCGACAGCTTCGTAGCAGATTCAGTCCATTCGATGACATCGGAGAGGAGAAACGTCGGAGCCGACGAAGTAGTTTTCATGAGCGATTGTTCTTCAGGTTTGCTTCGCTCGCATTGATTACAACCCCCGTCAGGAAATCCACCAGCACCGGCAATTCCCGGTCGAGATCCGCGTAGTCGTCGTGGCTGCCGGCAACGACCTTTAGCTGCACATGCTCACCCGAACGCGCGGCGTGGAGGGCATGGGCTTCGCCGACCGGCACGGTGGCGTCTTCCCCGCCATGGACCAGCAAGGTCGGACACCGCACGCATCGAATCGTGTTGATCGGCGCGATGTCGTCAAAGCGGTGGCCGATCACCCGTTCCACATAGCGCAACATCACCCAGCCGACCGGCAGGTAGGGAATGCGCTTGGCGGCAAACCAGCGGCGCATCATCGCCACCGGATGGGCGAAGGCGGCAATGCTCACCACGGCGGCAATGTCTTGGCGTCTTGATGCGGCAAGCAGCGATGCGGCAGCACCGACAGAGTGGCCGATGACTGCAATTGCCTCAGGATCGATGTCATCGCGGCGCTTGAGCCAGTCGATGGCATGGCCGAGATCCTCGGCGAAGCGCGGCATCGAAGCGAAGCTGTCCTCGTCGCTTCGTCCATGGCAGCGCGCATCGATGAGCAGCACCGCGAAACCGGCCTCATGGAGGGGCTGCGCCAGCGGCAGCAGGGTCTCGGCGTTGCCGCCCCAACCGTGGATCGCCACGACCGCCGGCCGCCGGCCCTGCCGCCTGGCGGATACGCACCAGCCGAACAGGAATTTGCCATTCTCGGTGGGAATGGTGACCTCGCAATATGGCAAGCCGACATCGGCCGGGGTTCGAGCCTCGACAATGCGCTCGGGGGCAAGGCTGCGATGGACCGCCCGGCGCAACACCGCCAACAGCGCGATGAATGCGGCCAGCCCGCCGATTTCCACACCGGAGGAACGCAAGATATCCATGAAGTTGCGCATCGTCAGCGCTGCGGCGATTGATCCGGCGTCATGGATAGAAGCCTACTCGCTAACCTTGCCGCGGCCGGCCTTGATGGATGCGTGCCGGTTCTTGTTTTCCAGCCGCTTCCTGACCGATGCCCGGGTCGGCTTGGTCGGCCGGCGCCGCTTGGGCAGGACCGCGACGCTGTCGATCAATTCGTGGAGCCGCCGTATGGCTTCCGCACGATTGCCTTCAAGGCTCCTGAACTCTTGCGCCTTGATGATGACGACACCCTCTTTGCTGATGCGCTGATCGCTCAGTTTCAGGAGCCGCTCGCGAACATCCTCCGGCAGGGAGGAAGCCTTGATGTCAAAGCGCAGATGAACGGCATTCGCGACCTTGTTGACGTTCTGGCCGCCGGCCCCCTGGGCGCGGATGGGCGAAATCTCGACCTCATGGTCGGGGATCGTGATTTGGCGAGTCATCCGGAGGATCAGGGGCGGCGCAGGATATCGACCCGCAGTGGGGTGTGGAAACGCGCGCCAGCGGGGGTCATGTGCGCCTCGAACTTCTGCCGGACGGTTTCGTGCAACCCCGGTTCCAGACGGTGGTTCGTATGCGTGACCCGGATCACCTGTTCTTCGAAATGGCCGAAATCGCGGTAAGCGCTGGCCACGGAGAAAAAGCGTTGCCGGACCAGCTGGAAGCGACCGTCGGCAACTGCCCGTTGCGTGGCGGCAAAAGCGGTTTCACGAACTTCCTTTTCATCATGGAACAAACGCAGAATCTCGTTGAACGCCCCGGCATAGACCGGCTCCGAAATCCAGGCCAGTCCTCCCGGTTTGAGCACCCGACGTATCTCACCGAACGCCTGATCCACGACTGCCCCCGGAACGTGATGCAGTGACTTGAACATCAACACGATGTCGAAGGCGGCATCATCGGCGGGGATTGCTTCGGCGGCACCCTGACAGAAAGTGACGTTGGCCAGATCGCCGATTTGGAGATTCTTGCCATGCTGGATCTCATCCACCTCCATGGCCACGATGGAAGCCACCTTGCCGGCAGTGGCGATCTTGCGGGTCTTCTCCGCCCTGCCGCAACCAAGCTCCAGCACATTCGCGTTCTGAAGAGAAAGCTCCGCCGCGATGACTTCGAATTCATCGCGGAGCTCCGTGTTATCTGGATCAGCAATCTTCATGATCATTTCCCCGAGTTCCTTTCGGCTGACAATTGGCAGCCTGTCGGGAATTCTATCGGTCGAGACAAGGCAGCTTGCAAATCGACCAATCCGGCCATTGGGTGACATCGCTGCCCAAGGCGGCAAATGCTGCTCACCCGTCGTAGCCGAGTGCGCTGGCGACAATGAGGCTTATTGGTTCGCTCCGATGGCGCTTCGCTGTCAGGATCGTTAGTTGCACAGCGCCGTCCCGCCCATGCACAGCGCCGTCCCGTCCACGCTAAGGTTTATTTCCAGCACTCCACCACAAGCGTCCATTTACGCGCCTCGTCAGCCAAGTCCGCCGTATTCTTGCCGCCGAACGAGAACATCCCGCCGCTGCGATACTCAACCTTGTGCGTATCGAGGAAGGTCTTCAAGGTTTGCCCGCTGACGGCGAAATTGACGTTCTGCCCGACCTGCCCAGTGGCCTTCGCCATCTTCGAGTCCGACAGTTTCATCGCCACCACGCCGACCACTTCTCCCTTCTTGTTGATGACCGGGCTGCCGCTCGATCCCGGCTGAATCGGGGCGGTAATCTGAATCTGGTTGGTGTTATTGCCCAGGCCGGTCAGCGCACTGACCACGCCCGGCGTCAGGTTGCCACCAGAGGACAGCACGGCGTTGAGCGGGAAACCAAACACCACGATGTCTTCCCCCTGCCGCAACTTCGCCGGATCGCTGGCAATGGTCGCCTGTGCGCTTGGTACACCGGGAATCTGCAACTGTGCGAGGTCATTCACCACGTCGGACGTGACCACCTTCACCACGCCATCCCGGCCTTCGGCGCGAACCTCGGTGCATCCGTCGACAACGTGGTGATTGGTAATCGCATGGCCTGCCGCATTCACGATGAATGCGGTCCCCGTGCCCTTCTTGGCAAGGCTACCGGTCGTGGCCGGCTGTTTTCCGCTACCTGCCGAACCGCTTTCGCGGGCGAGTAAAACACCAACTTTCCAGCCGGACGACAAACGCTGCGCCTCGGCAATCTCGGCTGGCGTCATGCGACGTGCAGCAATATCCCGATTCTTGCCGGCACCCTCTTTTCCTTGTCCGCCCGCCAAATTCGACCACGCATAGGCGAGCACATTGTCAGTGGCGACGCCTTCACCCCGGAGATATGCCACGCCAAGATTTTGCTGTGCTGATGCCTGACCAGATGATGCTGCTCGCTGATACCACTCGACGGCCTTGGCATCATCTTTCGGCACCCCTTCCCCAACGCTATACATCGCCCCGAGAACAGCCTGCGCGTCAAATGCCGCCAAAGGAATGAAGCCATCCTTCTTTTCCGCCAATTTCGCAACGGCTTCGTATAACGTATATGCAAGGTAGGAATCCTTTGCCACACCCTCACCTGAGCGATACAAACCAGCAAGGTTAAATTGTGCTGTCCAGTTACCTTGCGCAGCGGCTTTTTGCCACCACTCAACCGCTGCGGCTACATTCTTGTCTGCAAGACAGAATGGTGCATCAAACTTGTCGAAATAGTTGCCTTTCCCATAATTCGGATCATCTGAAAGGTAGCGGTGCGTGCATTTGCCTTGTGGGTCTTGTGGCGCGCCTTGGAAATACCTCAAGCCGACCTCGAACTGTGCATCAGCATTTCCAAGCTCTGCAGCACGCATGAAGTTTTGGAAAGCAACCCACTTATCCCTCATGACGCCATTTCCATCGTCATATAGCCGACCGAGCCGGACCAGCGCATCCGGGTGATTTTGCTTTGCAGCCTTTTCGAGCCATTCAACGGCTTTCGCCCGATCTCTCTGGCGCTTCATAGGAATCAGATCGCTAAAAGCGGATGGCTCCAACAATTTCCCCAAGCGATACTGACCTTCCGCATTCCCCATGCCTGCTGCTTTTTCATACCAATCAGCAGCCTTATCCAAATCGATGAGGGAATCTTTGCTTCCCAAATCAACAATGTGTTCAGCACTTCCCCAGTACCGTCCTTCTTCATAGGCGCGTCCAGCTTCGACCATCGCCAAGACATTCCCGGCCTCCGCCTTCTTGAGCAGGTCGTTCAACTTGCTCTGTCGGGCCTGTTGAGGATCAGGCTCAGTAGTGACTGGTGGGCTTGCGCTCTGCCCACCCATCAGCGCTTTCATCTTCGTCGCCAGATCAGACTGCTGGCCATCGCCACAACCCGCCAGCAGCAATCCCACTGTAATGGCCGATAGCCTTGCATTGCATCTGAACTGATTCATACCCTGCTCCCCTCAATTCGCAATCGTCACCCGGTTCGGAATGGTAGCGCGTCGGCGCTTTCTGGTATGCCGCACGCCCGCCATCATGGCGTGATCGCGCGGGATTGAAATTCAAAACGCAACGCTCCTTCACCTGAAGGCATGCCATGCTCTACGGGTAGTCGAGTTCTCACATGAAGATGGGTGTTCCCGTCAGAGAACCCCCCTAGCAAATAGCTCCCACACTCGGAGCATGGCGAGTAGGCAGAGGTAGAGATAGAAGGCGCGCAGATCATGCGCGGCGTTAAGACCCATGGGCTCAATAACGGATAGCCCAAGGGGGAAGTTTCCTGAGGATAGTAAGTTACGAGTGCCTGACCATCTGGAACGCGCGGGTCGAGTTGGAGCGCCACGCAAGCAGGGCTGACCGTCTGCGTCTCTCGGGAGCGACTCAGAACAGCTTCACAGAGATGCCGCTCAATGTCGTCGTGCGTAAACCCGACGCTAGAACGCAGGGCTTCAAGAGCCTTGGGGATAGCACCGCCGTCGTCTCCAAGCGTTTCTCCCCATAGTCCTGATGGATGTTCTCGGAAGAACTTCGCGACAGCGTTATGTTTCAGCTCGAAGTATCTATAACCATTCGGCTGGGCGGTTCCACGGACGAGCTTGCATGAGAAAGGAAGCAGTCTTCCCCCTCTGAAATCCCACCCTTGAATGAGCAATTCGAGCCGCTCTAACCTCGACTGTCGGTCGGAGTTCAGGACCCCGTTAAGGTTGATCCTCAATTCGTCGATCAATGCGAATGCAGGCCGAGCCAGCACCGGTGCTCCAGGCCCAACTAGGGCCGGTTTTAGCTTTCTATGTGCAAGGCACTCCGCGATCACGCAGTCCATCCATGACTCATGCGCCGTAGCTACCCCGGTGTATGCGATCGCGAACAGAGCGGCATAGCACTGGACAACGATGAGTTTATTCGAATCGTCATCGACAACCTCCACCCCATGACCCTGCAGGCGGCGCGAGATCCGGCGGTCAGCAATGATGCTGATCCGCCCACCCCAGATAGTGCTAACGATTACTGTCATCAATGAAAACGCCAGAGCGTAGTGCGCTCAATGTGGAGAGGCATAACGGCACTGGGCAATACATTCTGTCCATCAAATAAAAGGGGGGCACTTGTGGTCGCACTAAATAACGCAGATAGCATACACGCAGTACAGCCGATCCACCAGCCTACAGCTGCATCCTGAGCGACACCGGCCATTTGCGCCGCAATACCTCAATTACCGCTTTGGCCGAGAAGCCGCCACACTCAACCCGCCCGCTCCCGCCGTCCCGCCGGCGCCGACTTTCGATGGCCCGGCACCGCTTTCCTCTGCGCGGCGACTTCGTCGGGTTCCTCGCGCGGGGCAGGTGGTGAGGCTTGAGCAGGTCAGCGACACACGCTCCGTGCTGTAAATTCCGCCCGTCGACACTCTCGCGAACGCCATCATCATGCCCAAATCCACCGCCCCATCTTCGCGTACCCGCATCCGCCGCATGCCGGAGCGTGCCCATTACGACGCCGACGTCATCTACTCTATCGTCGATGCCGCATTCACCTGTAGCGTTGCCTTCCAGATGGATGGCGCGGTGCATGCCATCCCCACGACCCATTGGCGCAGCGGGAATCATTTGTACATCCATGGGGCCAAGGCCTCGCGCATGCACAAGGCGCTGACAGAGGGTGAGGCGTGTATCACGATCGCCCTGGCAGATGGTTTGGTACTGGCCCGCTCGGCCATGCACCACTCGACAAACTACCGCTCCGTGGTGATCTATGGCCGGTTCGATCTGGTCTCCGACCCCGCCGAGAAGCGGAACAGCTTGCAGGCGTTCATCGACGGTCTTTTTCCTGGACGGTGGGACACGCTGCGCCCGATCAATGAAAAGGAACTGAACGCTACCAGTGTGCTGCGCATTCCCCTGACCGAAGCTTCGGCCAAGGTGCGCGACTGGGGAGTCAGGGATGACGAACAGGATTTGGGCTGGCCTGTCTGGGCCGGTGTGATTCCTTTATCCACCGTCACCGGTACCCCCCAAACGGATGGGGATAGTGTGGTGCATGCGGTTCCAAAAACACGTTTCGACCCGACAGATTACTGAGTGAAGCATTCGTTCCAGCGGCGCCGACTTTCGGGGCCGAGCGGGTATCCTTCGCTCCCCCGTCCCCGCAAGGAGTCCGCCTTGGTCCTGCTCGAATTTTCCATGTCGCCCTTCGGCAAGGGCGAAAGCCTGAGCCCCTACGTCGCCCGTTCGCTCGACATCATCGACAAGAGCGGCCTGCCCTACCAGCTCACGCCGATGGGGACGATCATCGAGGGCGAGTGGGACGAGGTGATGGCGGTGGTCGGCGCCTGCTTCGCGGCGATGCGCACGGATTGCGGGCGCATCGGCGCGCAGATCAAGATCGACTGGCGCGCCGGCGAAGCGTCGCGCATGCGGTCGAAGGTCGATGCGGTGGAAGCCCGCGTCGGCCGCACGCTGGCGACCTGAGCGCCGTCCCGCCGGCGCCGACTTTCAGGCTCGTCATGGATCACCGCAAGCCGCTCGATGCCCAGGCGATGGGCCTCATGGTTCTCCTCTGCCTGATCTGGGGCTTGCAGCAGGTCGTGCTCAAGGCGGCGGCGGCCGACATTTCGCCGCTGCTGCAGATCGCGCTGCGCTCGGGCATCGCGGCGGTGCTGGTCGGCTTGCTGATGTGGCGGCAGGGCGTGCGCTGGTCGCCGGACGACGGCACGCTGCGGCCGGGGCTGCTCGCCGGATTTTTGTTCGCGCTGGAATTCCTGCTGGTGGGCGAGGGGCTGCGCTTCACCACCGCCTCGCACATGGTGGTGTTCCTCTACACGGCGCCGATCTTCGTCGCGCTGGGGCTGCACTGGAAGTTGCCGGCCGAACGGCTGGCCGCGACGCAGTGGCTCGGCGTGCTCCTCGCCTTCGGCGGCATCGCCGTCGCCTTTCTCGGCCGCGGCGGGCCGGCCCGGACGACGGGCGACATGCTGTGGGGCGATTTTCTCGCGCTGCTGGCGGGCGCGGCCTGGGGCGCGACGACGCTCGCCGTGCGCCTCTCCGGACTCGCGCGCGCGCCGGCCACCCTGACCTTGCAGTACCAGCTCGTCGGCGCCTTCGTCCTGCTCACGCCGGCCGCCGTCGCGCTCGGCCAGGGCGGTTTCAATCCGACGCCGCTGGCCTGGGGCAGCCTGCTGTTCCACGGGCTGGTGGTTTCGTTCGCGAGCTATCTCGCCTGGTTCTGGCTGCTGCGCCACTACCTCGCCTCGCGGCTCGGCGTGTTCTCGTTCCTGACGCCGCTGTTCGGCGTCGGCTTCGGCGTCTGGCTGCTCGACGAAACGCTGGAGCCGGGCTTCGCCGTCGGCGCGGCGCTGGTGCTGACCGGCATCGCGCTGGTGAGCGGCCACGGCTGGCTCAGGGCGACGCTCGGGGCGCGCCGCCGCCGCGCCTACGCGGCTTCGGACAAGTAGGCGCCGAGCCGCCCGTCGGCGGTGAAGATGTGCTCGGTCAGCCAGCGTTCCAGGAACTCGATGTGTTCCTCGGCGAGCGGCCGGTTCGCCGACAGGAGCTTTTGTTGCAGCTCCCTGGCGCTCTCGATCAGCTCGCGGTGCTCGGCCTTGTGCTCCGCGGCTTCCGGATAGCGGTGCTTGAGCATCAGCCGCTCCTCGTGGCTGAAGTGCCAGACGGTGCAGTTGATCAGCTCCTCCAGCGTCGCCGCGAGGTATTCCGGCGGCTCGCCCTCGCGCACCGCGCGATTGAGGATGTTGAAGATATCCACCAGCTTGCGGTGGTCCTCGTCGATCTCCTCGATCCCGACGCTCAGTATCTTGCCCCACACGATGTCTTTCATGGTCTTTCTCCGGCGCGAAACAACAGATGCGCAAGGATAGCAAGTCCGGCGCCGTGCCGCCGGCGCCGACTTGCGCGCCCCTAGCGCCCCGCGCCGCCGACCTTGCTCATCGCCAGCCCGGCGGCGGCCGTGCGCGTCTCGACGCCGAGCTTCTCGAAGACGTGTTCGAGGTGCTTGTTCACGGTGCGCGGGCTGGTGCCGAGGATGTCGCCGATGTCCTTGCTGGTCTTGCCCTTGATGACCCAGAACAGCACCTCGGCCTCGCGCGGCGTGAGGGGAAACACGTCGAGCAGGCGCGCCACGAGGGCGTCGTCGTCGAAGCTTTCCGAGGCCTTGAGGGCGTCCTGCAGTTGCCGCGCCGTGCGCAGGTGGGCGGCGATGCGCGCCAGCACCTCGGGCGGACGCACCGGCTTGGTCACGTAATCCGAACTGCCGGCCTCGAAGGCGGCGACAACGTGCTCGGTCTCGGTCAGCCCGGTCATGAAGACGATCGGGATGTGCTGCGTCGTGAAATCCGCCTTGAGCCGGCGCGCCACCTCGAAGCCGTCGATGCCGGGCATCACGGCGTCGAGCAGGATGACGTCGGGCAGCGCCTGGCGCGCGCGCGCCAGCGCCGATTCGCCGTTGGTGGCGACCAGCACCTTGTAGCCGGCGTCGTCGAGCGCGTCGTGCAGCATCGAAAGGTTTTCGGGCAGGTCGTCCACGATGAGGACGACGGCGGCGTGTTCAGGGTTCATGATTTCAGCAGGGCGGCGAGTTCGTCGATGCGGAAGTCGCGCGCGAGTTTGCGCAGGCGACGCGTGAATTCGGCGCATTCGGGATGCGCGGCGGCGAGCGCGTCGAGCGCGGCCTGGATGCCGCGCATGTAGCCGGCGTCGACCTGGGCGCGCAGCGCGGCGAGCGCCGCGTCCGGCGGGCGCGGCGCGGTGCCGGCGGGCGGCGGCAGCGGCGCGTTTTCTTCCGCCTCGATCCAGTCGAGCGCCAGCGCGCGGCCCAGCCAGTCGAACAGCTCGTCGAAACGCACCGGCTTGGTGACGAAGTCGTCCGCGCCGATGGCGAGGTCGTTTTCCGCTCCCTTGTCGAAGGCGTTGGCCGAGACGATGGCGATGCGCGCGTCGGCGAGCCGGTCGCGGCGGATGGCGCGAATGGTCTCCCAGCCATCCATGCCGGGCATGGCGAGATCCATCAGGATCGCGTCGGGCCGGAAGCGCGGCAGAACCTCAAGGCATTCGAGGCCCGAGGCGGCCTGGTCGATGACGAAACCGAGCGGCGCCAGCACGCCGGCCAGCAGTTCGCGGTCGACCGCCTCGTTATCGACGATCAGCAGCCGGCGCCGCGGCCCGGCGTAGCCGACGCGGCGGGCGCGGCGGGAAACCGGCGCGACGACGCCCGCGAGCGCGGGCAGGTAAAGGCGGACGACGAAGCGGCTGCCGACGCCGCCGGCGCCTGCGGCTCCCGTGTTGCTGGCGACGGTCAGTTCGCCGCCCATCACCTGCGTCAGCATGCGCGCGATGGTGAGGCCGAGACCGCTGCCCGCCGCCGCGCCCTGCGCCGAACTGCCGCGCACGAAGGGCTCGAACACGCGTTCGAGTTCGTCGGGCGCGATGCCGGGGCCGGTGTCCTCGATCTGGAACGTGGCCATCTCGCGCGCGTGGCTCGCCGTGAAGCGCACTTCGCCCTGCGAGGTGAACTTGACCGCGTTGCCGAGGATGTTGATGAGAATCTGCCGCAGGCGCTTCTCGTCGGCGCGCACCACGGCGGGCAGATTGTCGGCGACGAACTCGAAGCCGATGCCCTTGGCGCGCGCCTGCACCTCGATCATGCGCACGATCTGCTGGAGGAAGTCGCCAAGGTCGATCGGCCGGGGTTGCAGCGTCAAGCGGCCGCCCTCGATGCGCGCGAGATCGAGCGTGCCTTCGATGAGGGACAGCAGATGCTCGCCGCTCCTGCGCACCACCGCGATGGCCTGGCGCCGGTGCGGCGGAATCGCCGGATCGCCGTCGAGGATCTGCGCATAGCCGAGAATGCTGTTGAGCGGCGTGCGCAGCTCGTGCGAGAGCGCGGAAACATGCCGGCTCTTGGCCTGGTTGGCGAGGTCGGCGGCCTGCTTGGCTTTCTGCAGCGCCACGTCGGTGCGCTGGTGCGATTCGATTTCCCGCATCAGGAGTTGCGTCTGGCGGTTCGATTCCTCCTGCGCGACCTCGCGGCTCTTCAGCGTCAGCACCAGCCACCAGGCGATGATGCCCGACACCAGGAGCAGCGCGACGAACAGCTTGAGGAAGAGCGGCGGCAGCGTCGCCGCGAGCGCCGGATCGGCCTGCGTCTCGTGCAGATACACCAGCCCGAGCACGGCGCCGAGCAGCGGCACGACGGCGAGCATGAGCAGCACGTAATGGCCGAGACCGGCGTCGAGGTGGGGCCACAGCGCGCGCGGCAGGGCGCGGCGCAGCACGCCGCCCCATTGCGCGGCGAAGCTCGCCCGGGGCTGGCAGAGGTGGTGGCAGCGCGCGTCGAGCGCGCAGCACAGCGAGCAGATGGCGCCGCCGTAGGCCGGGCAATCCGCCATGTCCTCGGATTCGTAGTCCTTCTCGCAGATCGCGCAGCGCTGCGTGCCCGGCGCGTGCGCATGGGCCGGGCGCGCGAGGTAGTAGCGGCCGCCCGTGGCCCAGGCCAGCAGGGGCGTGGCGACGAGGGCGATGCCGATGGCGATGAAGGAGGCGAAGGCCTGCGCCCATGCGCCGAACAGCCCGAGATGGGCGGCCACCGACAGCGCCGAGGCGGCGAGCATGGCGCCGACGCCGACCGGGTTGATGTCGTAGAGATAGGCGCGGCGGAACTCGATGCCGGGGGGCGAGAGGCCGAGCGGCTTGTTGATGACGAGGTCGGCGACCACCACCATCATCCAGGCGATGGCGACGTTGGAATAGAGGCCCAGCACCTGCTTCAGCGCCTGGAAGACGTTCATCTCCATCAGCATCAGGGCGATGAGCGTGTTGAACACCATCCAGACCACGCGGCCGGGGTGGCTGTGGGTGAGGCGCGCGAAGAAGTTCGACCAGGCCAGCGAGCCGGCGTAGGCGTTGGTGACGTTGATCTTGAGCTGGGAGACGATGACGAAGATGGCGGTGGCGGCGATCGCGAGGCCGGGGCTGGAAAACACGTAATCGAAGCCGACGAGGTACATCCGGTTCGGATCCACCGCGCGCTCGGCCGGCACGGCGTGCGACAGCGCGAGGTACGCGAGCAGCATGCCACCCAGCATCTTGGCGACGCCGACGAAGATCCAGCCGGTGCCGCCGAACAGCACCGCGAGGTTCCAGCGCCGGCGGTTTTCCGCCGTGCGCTCCGGCATGAAGCGCAGGTAGTCGGCCTGCTCGCCCATCTGCGTGATCAGCGCGACGCCGACGGTGAGCGCCGCGCCGAACAGTTGCCAGTCGAAACCGGGGCCGTGCGCGAGGATGCCGTCGAAGGCGGTCGGCTCCCGGTGCAAAACGAATATGTAGGGCAGCAGCATCAGCACCAGCCAGACCGGTTGCGTCCATGCCTGCAGGCGCGAAATCGCCGTCACGCCGTGCGTCGCCAGCGGGATCACCACCAGCGCGCAGATCAGGTAGCCGAGCGCGGGCGGGATGGCGAAGGCCAGCTCCAGCGCGTAGGCCATGATCGCCGCCTCGAGGGCGAAGAAGATGAAGGTGAAGCTGGCGTAGATCAGCGAGGTGAGCGTCGAGCCGATGTAGCCGAAGCCGGCGCCGCGCGTCAGCAGGTCCATGTCCACGCCGTAGCGGGCGGCGTAGTAACTGATCGGCAGGCCGGCGAGAAAGATGATCAGGCCGGTGACCAGCACCGCCAGCGCGGCGTTGGCGAAGCCGTAGCTGACCAGCAGCGTCGCGCCGACGGCTTCCAGCACGAGGAAGGCGGCGTCGCCGAAGGCCATGTTGGCGACGCGGAATTCGCTCCACTTGCGGAAGCTCCGCGGCGTGAAACGCAGGGCGTAATCCTCGATCGTCTCGTTGGCCACCCAGGTGTTGTAGTCGCGGCGCACCTTGACGACGCGCTGCAACGGGGCGGTGGACGGCGGGACGGAATCGCTCATGCCGCGATTATCGCCCGGGCGCCGGGAAACCGCCGCACCCCGCCGCTACGCAATCCTACGTATTGCGCCGTCCCGCCGGCGCCGACTTTCAGGTGGCGGCCGCCTTGCCCGCGCGCAGCAGGCGCGGCGAAAACCCGGTCACCAGCGCGGTGCCGACGATAACGACCGCGCCGCCGGCGAGCGTGTGCCAGCCGACCGCCTCGGCGAGGAACAGCCAGCCCCACAGCACGCCGAACAGCGGGATCAGGAAGGTCACCGTCAGCGCCGGCGCGGCGCCGATCTCGTCGATGAGGCGGAAATAGAGCAGGTAGGCGACGCCGCTGCACACCACGCCGAGCGCCAGCACGGCGGCGGCCACGCCAAGGTCCGGCGCGGCGGGCGCCGGAAAGAAGGGCAGCAGCGGCGCCATCGCCAGGCTCGCGCCCCACATGCTGCCGTGGGCGTTGGCGAGCGGCTCCACCGCGCGCGCCGACTTCGCGTAATGGCTCATCACGGCGTAGCAGAGCGCCGCGCCGAGCGAGGCGGCGATGGCGAGGCCGGCGCCCGGACGCAGCGCGGCGGGGTCGAAGCCGACCAGCAGCGCCACTCCCGCCACGCCGAGCGCGAGCCCGGCGAGCGTGCGGCCGGCGAGCGGCGCGCGGTTCAGCACGGCGGCGATCAGCGTGCCCCACAACGGCGACGTGGCGTTGAGGATCGCGAGAAGCGCCGCCGGCAGCGTCAGCGCCGCATAGCCGAACAGCAGGAAGGGCAACGCCGAATTGAACAGGCCGAGGATCAGGTAGTGCCGCCAGTGCGCGCGCCAGCCGAGCGGCCGGCGCAGCAGCAGCGCGACCCCGGCGAGGAACAGCGCCGCCAGCAGCACCCGGCTTTCCATCAGCGCCACCGGCCCGAGCGCGGGCGCGCCGATGCGCATGAAGAGGAAGGAACCGCCCCAGATGGCGGAAAGGATCAGCAGGCGAAAAAGACTGGCGGCATTCATGCGCGGGCTCCGGACGAGGCGCACAGTATCCGGCAAGCCGGCCGCGCCTGCCACCCGATTCTTGCGCTCCCGAAAGTCGGCGCCGGCGGGACGGCGGTCTGCGCATTCCCCTACGCAATCTGACGTATTTCCCGCCTGCCGCTTGCTCCGTAGATTGGCGCCGTGCCCACCGGCCACCCATTGTCCAACCTACAGGAGCCATGCCATGCAACGTCGTTCATTCATCAAGGCCACCGCCGTCACCGTCGCGCTCGCCGCCGCCGGCTTCGTGTCCGCCCCCGTCCTCGCCGCCGACACCATCAAGGTCGGCATCCTCCATTCGCTGTCCGGCACGATGGCGATTTCCGAAACGGCGCTGAAGGAAACCGCGCTGATGACCATCGCCGAGATCAACGCCAAGGGCGGCGTGATGGGCAAGAAGCTGGAGCCGGTGGTGGTCGACCCGGCTTCCAACTGGCCGCTGTTCGCCGAGAAGGCGCGCCAGCTGCTGACGCAGGACAAGGTCGCCGTCGTCTTCGGCTGCTGGACCTCCGTCTCGCGCAAGTCGGTCAACCCGGTGTTCAAGGAACTCAACGGCCTGCTGTTCTACCCCGTGCAGTACGAGGGCGAAGAGCTGGAGAAGAACGTCTTCTACACCGGCGCCGCGCCCAACCAGCAGGCGATTCCCGCCGTCGAGTACCTGATGAGCAAGGACGGCGGCGAAGCCAAGCGCTTCGTGCTGCTCGGCACCGACTACGTCTATCCGCGCACCACCAACAAGATCCTGCGCGCCTTCCTGAAGAGCAAGGGCGTCGCCGAGGCCGACATCATGGAGGACTACACCCCCTTCGGCCATAGCGATTACCAGACCATCATCGCCAAGATCAAGAAGTTCGCCTCCGAGGGCAAGAAGACCGCCGTCGTCTCCACCATCAACGGCGATTCGAACGTGCCCTTCTACAAGGAACTGGGCAATGCCGGGCTGAAAGCGACAGACGTGCCGGTCGTCGCCTTCTCCGTGGGCGAAGAGGAACTGCGCGGCGTCGATACCAAGCCGCTGGTGGGCCATCTGGCCGCGTGGAACTACTTCCAGTCGGTGAAGAACCCGACCAACGACGCCTTCATCAAGATGTACAAGGACTGGGCGAAGAAGCAAAAACTCCCGAACGCCGACACCGTCGTGACCAACGACCCGATGGAAGCCACCTACGTCGGCATCCACATGTGGAAGCAGGCGGTCGAGAAGGCCAAGACCACGGACGTCGACAAGGTCATCGCCGCGATGGGCGGCCAGACCTTCAAGGCGCCGTCGGGCTTCGAGATCAAGATGGACGAGAAGAACCATCACCTGCACAAGCCGGTGCTGATCGGCGAAGTGAAGGCGGACGGCCAGTTCAACGTGGTGTGGAAGACCAAGGGCCCGGTCAAGGCCGCGCCGTGGTCGCCCTACATCCCCGGCAACGACAAGAAGAAGGACGAGCCCGAAGGCAAATAAGGCTTTCTGGGCAAACGGGGCGGCACTCATTTTTCATGAGCCGCCGTCCCGCCCGCGCCGACTTTCATGAAAACCATGCGCCATATTTTCATCGCACTTTTTTGCTGGCTGGGTCTTTCCGCCCATGCGGCTTTCGATCCCGCGCTGGTGCGGCAGCTCGCCGCCGAAGAGTCCGACGACAAGATCGCCGCCATTCAGGCCATCGCCGCCACGGCCGAGCCTGAAGCCCTGAAGATCCTCCAGTCGCTCGCCGACGGCACGTTGACCGCGCCGGACGGCAGCGAGATCACGATCAACAACCGCATCCGCGGCGAGCTGGCCAACGCGCTCGCCGGCCTGCGCCTGTTCGACGCCGACCCGGCCGTGCGGCTCGCCGCCGCGCGGGAATTGCAGACCAACGTCGGCATCGAGCTGGCGCCGCTGCTCGCCCGCGCGCTGGAAAAGGAAGGCGATGCCGCCATCAGGGCGCTGCTCGTCGCCGCCCACGCGCAGGCCAACCTCGCCAGCCCCGAGCCGGCCGCGCGGCTGGCCGCCGTCAAGGCGCTCGGCGCGGCGCCGAGTCCGAACGCACGCAACCTGCTGCTGCCCCTGACCCGAACGGACGGCGAAAGCGACGCCGCCGTGCGCGCCGCCGCCAAGGCCTCGCTGGCGACGGTCGAGCGCCGCCTTGCCGTCGGCGAGACGCTGGGCAGCGTGTTCACGGGCCTCTCGCTCGGCAGCATCCTGCTGCTCGCCGCGCTCGGGCTGGCCATCACCTACGGCGTGATGGGCGTCATCAACATGGCGCACGGCGAACTGCTGATGATCGGCGCCTACGCCACCTATGCGGTGCAGACGATATTCCGCAGCCATTTCCCCGAGTGGGTCGATGCCTATGTGCTGGCCGCTATCCCGGTGGCCTTCTTCGCCGCCGCCGCCGTCGGCGTGCTGCTCGAACGCACCGTCATCCGCCACCTCTACGGCCGCCCGCTGGAAACCCTGCTCGCCACCTGGGGCCTGTCGCTGATCCTGATCCAGGCGGCGCGCGTGCTGTTCGGCGCGCAGAACGTCGAACTCGCCAACCCGGGCTGGATGTCGGGCGGCGTCGAGCTGATGGCCGGCCTCGTGCTGCCGTGGAACCGCATCGCCATCATCGCCTTCTCGCTGTGCGTGCTGCTGCTGGTCTGGCTGCTGATGAACAAGACGCGGCTGGGCATGTTCGTGCGCGCCGTGACGCAGAACCGCCCGATGGCCGGCTGCGTCGGCGTGCATACGGCCAAGATCGACACGCTGGCCTTTGGCCTCGGCGCCGGCATCGCCGGACTCGGCGGCGTGGCGCTCTCGCAGATCGCCAACGTCGGCCCGGACATGGGCCAGGGCTACATCGTCGATAGCTTCATGGTCGTCGTGCTCGGCGGCGTCGGCCAGCTCGCCGGCGCGGTGTGGGCGGCGCTGGGCCTCGGCGTCGTCACCAAGTTCCTCGAAGGCTGGGCCGGCGCCGTGATCGCCAAGATCGTCGTGCTGGTCTTCATCATCGTCTTCATCCAGAAGCGTCCGCAGGGCCTGTTCGCGTTGAAAGGCAGGTTCGTCGAGTCATGAGAACGCCATTGACCATTCGCTTCCTGCAAGCCACCCCCAAGTCGGGCTGGATCGCGCTCGCCGTCTTCGCGGCGCTGACTTTCATCGCGCTGCCCGTGCTGCACCTCGCCGTGCCGCCTGAGAGCCCCTTCCACGTCTCCACCTACGTCATCACGCTGGCCGGCAAGATCATGTGCTACGCCATCGTGGCGGTGGCGATGGACCTGATCTGGGGCTACGCCGGCATCCTGTCCCTGGGGCATGGATTGTTCTTCGCGCTCGGCGGCTACGCCTTCGGCATGTACCTGATGCGCCAGATCGGCCGCGACGGTTCCTACCAGTCCGACCTGCCGGACTTCATGGTCTTCCTCGACTGGAAGGAACTGCCCTGGTACTGGACGGGTTCGGATTCCTTCCTCTGGGCGCTATTCCTGGCGGTGGCGCTGCCCGGCCTCGTCGCCTTCGTCTTCGGCTTCTTCGCCTTCCGCTCGCGCATCAAGGGTGTGTATTTCTCGATCATCACCCAGGCGCTCACCTTCGCCGCGATGCTGCTGTTCTTCCGCAACGAAACCGGCTTCGGCGGCAACAACGGCTTCACGGACTTCAAGCGCATCCTCGGCTACAGCATCACCTCGCCCGAGATGCGCGTGATCCTCTTCGCGCTCTCCGCCGCGCTCTTGATGACGACGCTGCTGGTCGGCCGCTACCTCGTCGTCTCGAAGTTCGGCCGCGTGCTGGCCGCCATCCGCGACGCCGAATCGCGCACCATGTTCCTCGGCTACAACCCCCTCTGGTACAAGCTGGCGATCTGGACCTTCTCGGCCATGCTGTGCGGCCTGGCCGGCGCGCTTTACGTGCCGCAGGTGGGCATCATCAACCCGGGCGAAATGTCGGCCGCCAACTCCATCGAAATCGCCATCTGGGCGGCGGTCGGCGGGCGCGGCACGCTGATCGGCCCGGTGATCGGCGCGGCCATCGTCAACCTCTCGAAGAGCTTCTTCACGCAGGCCTTCCCCGACTACTGGCTGTTCTTCCTCGGCGCGCTGTTCGTCGGCGTCACGCTGTGGCTGCCCGACGGCGTGGCCGGTCTGTGGCGCAAATGGAGGCAACGCGCATGAGCGACGCGGCACACCTGCTGGTTCACGACGCGGTCGACATTTCGCACCATGTCATCCTCTACCTCGAAGGCATCTCCGTCAGCTTCGACGGCTTCAAGGCGCTCAACAACCTCAACCTGACCATCGACGCCGGCGAACTGCGCTGCATCATCGGTCCCAACGGCGCCGGCAAGACGACGATGATGGACGTCATCACCGGCAAGACGCGGCCCGACGCAGGCCGCTGCTTCTTCGGCCAGACCATCGACCTGACGCAATTGCGCGAAGCCGAGATCGCCCACGCCGGCATCGGCCGCAAGTTCCAGAAGCCGACCATCTTCGAGAACCTCAGCGTCTTCGAGAACCTCGAACTGGCACTGAAGATGGACAAGCGCGCCCGCACCAGCCTGTTCGCCTGGCTGGGCGACGACCAGCGCGACAAGATCAGCGACACACTCAAGCAGATTCACCTCGACGCGCAGGCCGACCGCCCCGCCGGCCTGCTCTCGCACGGCCAGAAGCAGTGGCTGGAGATCGGCATGCTGCTCGCGCAGGACCCGAAGCTGCTGTTGCTCGACGAACCCGTCGCCGGCATGACCGACGACGAGACGGCGCGCACCGGCGAGCTGTTCAAGTCGCTGGCCGGGCAGCATTCCCTCGTCGTCGTCGAACACGACATGGCCTTCATCGAACAACTCGGCGGCAAGGTCACGGTGCTGCACGAAGGCTCGGTGCTGGCCGAAGGCGACCTCGCCACGGTGCAGAACGACGAGCGGGTCATCGAAGTTTATTTGGGTAGATAGCAATGCTCGTCGTCCAGAACCTCAACCAGTACTACGGCGGCAGCCACATCCTGCGCGATCTCTCGTTCGATGCGCCGGTCGGCAAGGTCACGACCTTGCTCGGCCGCAACGGCGTCGGCAAGACCACGCTGCTCAAATGCCTGATGGGTTTGGTGCCCGCCAAGACCGGCAAAGTGGAATTCGAGGGCAAGGACATCACCCGCCTGCCCTCGCACGCCCGCGTGCGTGCCGGCATCGGCTACGTGCCGCAGGGCCGCGAAATTTTCCCGCGCCTCACCGTCGAGGAAAACCTGCTGATGGGCATGGCCAGCCTGCCGGGCAACAGCAAACTGCCCGAGCGCATCATGGAACTGTTTCCGGTGCTGAAGACCATGCTCAAGCGGCGCGGCGGCGACCTCTCCGGCGGCCAGCAACAACAGCTCGCCATCGGCCGCGCGCTGGCGCTCAATCCGCGCCTGCTGATCCTCGACGAGCCGACCGAAGGCATCCAGCCCTCCATCATCAAGGATATCGAACGCGCCATCCGCGTCGTCGCCAGCAGCCAGCCGAACCTCGACACGGCGAAGAAGAACGCCGAGCGTCAGGAAGTGATGGAAGCCATCCAGAAAGTCGCCGCCACCGGCGAAGTGGCAATCCTGCTCGTCGAGCAGTATTACGACTTCGCGCGCGCGCTGGCCGACCAGTATCTTGTCATGGAACGCGGCGAGATCATCAAGCGCGGCGCGGGCGCGGATATGGAGAAAGACGGCGTGCGGGAGTTGCTGGCAGTGTGAGGCGCACCACCGATTGCCGGATGCAGGACTTATCTCCGCAATTCATGCGGCGATTGTGACTGCCATTCGCCGCACGGCCGGGCTATTCAGACCGGCGAATACCGGCCGCAAGGTCAAGCAGCGCAATCAACCGCCGTCCCGCCAGCGCCGACTTTCTGGGAAATGTCGCAGTACGACCCGAAGCGGGAGTTGGTGGCTTGAGAAATCCGTTGGTCAGGAACTAAGGCCAATTTCAGCCACCGAACGATGACACAGGTAGGTATGACTCTCCAGTTTGAGATGCATGGCGACGTATCCTACGGACAACATCTAAACACTGCATGCCCCCGGTGAGAATGAGGTACATGTGGGATGCGTCGAGCAACAGCAAGGTGCTCTTCTTGCCCGATGCATCTTTTACCGCTACCGAAGAATAGCCTGCCATGGATAGGAACAAGCCCATTGTGTTGTCGGCTTTGCTCTCCACCTTCCCACGAAATATATCGATGTCCGGTCCTCCAGCCTGGTCTGCTGTGAACTTCAATTCGACAAGGTAAGTCGTTCCGTCAACGGTGACTGAGCCGTCAATTTGTCTGCCGCCTGTGTTGTATGGGCGGCGATGTTCAACTTCTGTGAAAGCCAAGAAGTCATAGAACCAATCTTGAAAGGCGTAGCCACCGGCCGCCGTCCCCATCTGTGGTGCAAGATCATTGAGCCGCTGCATTAGTTTGGAAAGGCTTGTTTGCTGCCGCTGAACGGCCTCGCGCTCTTCTCGTGCTTTAGCCTTTACCGCTTCGCGTTCTCGCTCAGATCGAACTTCTTCGGTTTGACGGAAAATGAGCGCTTTCAACTCGGCAACAGCCTTAGATGCATCCTGAATCTTTGCGGCAGAATCTTCCCAGTTGCGTAGGTCTGGAAAGGTGGTTTGTTCGGCTAGGAAGATGGCCATTTCACCAATAACGGCCTTGCCTTTATCAGTTCGCTGCAAAGCAGCGAACGTCCGATCTAAGAAATCACGCTTGCTCTCTTCTGGCGACCACGTAGCCAAGTGGGATTCTGCAACATGAGATTGCCGCAGAAATTTGCGAAGCGATTCTTTTCGCCAAAATGATTTGAGTGCAGCCTCGTAGGCGAGCTGAACGAGATGCGGCGTAATTTTTATTGCCATATCGATAATGGTAACCGCGCGAAGATTTAAGAGTACAGGCCCGCGATTTCTCTAGCGACCGAACTAAAAACGCCGACAGCATACCCGTAGCACAGCCGATTGTCCGCTTCGTGCCAATCTCTGCCGTCCCGCCAGCGCCGACTTTTCACGCTGGCGGCACGGCCAATAGTTACATACTGGCCATCTGCGCAGATCCGGAAATTGGCATGCTTTGTGCTGACTCCTGAAGTCCGCAATCACTAGGGAGCATGAACATGTCGATGGCTTCGAATGGAGGGATAGCAATTTTCGGCCTTAAGTTGCTGACGCCCACCAAAATTGTCAAACCCGAAAACTTCAGACCGCCCGAAATCGCCCCGGAGCCGAGTCAGGCCGAAACCGATGCGCAGATTCGCCGGCAGAATGCCGAACCGGTCACCGCCGTGTTCCGCGTCCATGGCACGATCGTCGCCACCAAGCAGAATTCCAGCACGTTCTTCCCATCCAATGCCGGAGCCGTCACTGACGGGCGTGCGAGTAACGTAAACACGCTTGAAGCTGCCCTGCGCCAACGCTACGGCGCTGCCCTCCAGGTTGAGCACTATCCGGCCGGAAGCGGTCCTGCCTTCGGCAGCATCCTCGCCGAGGTCTACGGCGGCAAGGGCCATCTGGTCGATACGCGCGCCTGAAACCCCGGCCGGCAAATCCTGCCGCCGCCCTGCGCAATCTGACGTATTCCGCATTCGCCTTGCCAGCGCCGATAATGGCGGCATGACCGCCCGCCTTCCCGATCATTTGCCGTCCCCGACTGCCTGGCAGGCGCGGCTGGACCTTGGCTTCGAGCGGCGCGACGCAACGACGATCTTGGCGCGCCGCGCGCATGTCGGCCCGCTGCGCATCCAGAAGGCGCTCCATCCCGAAGGCCCGGATCTCTGCCACGCCATCGTGCTGCATCCGCCGGCCGGCATCTGCGGCGGCGATCAGTTGCGCATCGGTGTCAGTGTCGGCGATGGCGCGCAGGCGCTGCTGACCACGCCCGGTGCCGGCAAGTGGTATCGCTCGGCCGGTGCCGAGGCGGAGCAGAGCGTAAACATAAAAGTCGGCGCTGGCGGGACGGCGGAATGGCTGCCGCAGGAGAGCATCGCCTTCGATGCGGCGCAGGCGCGCATGCGCACGACCGTGGAATTGGCGGAAGGCGCGCGCTATCTCGGCGTCGAGACGCTGTGCCTCGGCCGCCGCGCCAGCGGCGAGACGTTTGCGCGCGGCGCGCTGCGGCTCGCTACCGACATCCGCCTGAAGGGCGCGCCCCTGTGGCACGAGCGCGGCCGCATCGAGGGCGGCTCGTCGCTGCTGGCTTCGCCCGTCGGGCTGGCGGGCTTTTCGGTCTGCTCGACGGTGATCGCGGCGGGCGCGGATGTGGGCGCCGACACGCTGGCCGCCTGCCGCGCCGCCACGTCGCCCGAGGCCGGCGCGCAATACGGCGCTCGGTTTGGTGTCAGTGCGATGCCGCAACTGTTCGTCGGCCGCTATCTGGGCCATTCGGCCGAGGCCGCGCGGCACTGGTTCGTCGAGCTGTGGCGCGCGCTGCGCCCCGTTTTCATCGGCCGCGCGGCCGCGGTGCCGCGCATCTGGCACACGTAAGGAGGACTCATGGAACTCACCCCCCGCGAAAAGGACAAGCTGCTGATCTTCACCGCCGCGCTGCTGGCCGAGCGGCGCAAGGCGCGCGGCCTCAAGCTCAACTATCCGGAGGCGGTGGCCTTCATCACCGCCGGCATCATGGAGGGCGCGCGCGACGGCCGGACGGTGGCCGAGCTGATGTCGCACGGCGCGACCCTGCTCCGGCGCGACGAGGTGATGGAAGGCGTGCCCGAGATGATCCCCGAGATCCAGGTCGAGGCGACCTTTCCCGACGGCACCAAGCTCGTCACCGTGCATAACCCCATCGTCTAGGAGAGCGCGATGATTCCAGGCGAAATGAAAGTCGACAGCGGCGAGATCGAACTCAACGTCGGGCGCCGCACGCTCACGCTCGAGGTGGCGAACACCGGCGACCGGCCGATCCAGGTCGGCTCGCATTACCACTTCTTCGAGACCAACGAAGCCCTGCGCTTCGACCGCGCCGCGGCGCGCGGCATGCGCCTCAACATCGCCGCCGGCACGGCCGTGCGTTTCGAGCCGGGGCAGAGCCGCACCGTCGAGCTGGTCGATTACGCCGGCGCGCGCAAGGTGTATGGCTTCCAGGGCAAGGTAATGGGCACGCTAAAGGGAGCGCTGAAATGAAGATCGGCAAGCAAGCCTATGCGGAGATGTTCGGTCCCACCGTGGGCGACCGCGTGCGCCTCGCCGACACGGAACTGTGGATCGAGGTCGAGAAGGACCACACGCTCTACGGCGAGGAAGTGAAGTTCGGCGGCGGCAAGGTGATCCGCGACGGCATGGGCCAGGGCCAGCAGATGGCCCGGGACGTGGCCGACACGGTGATCACCAATGCGCTGATCGTCGACGCGGTGCAGGGCATCCTCAAGGCCGACATCGGCCTCAAGCACGGCATGATCTGGCGCATCGGCAAGGCGGGCAACCCGGACGTGCAGCCGGGGGTGACGATTCCCATCGGCGCGGGCACGGAAGCCATCGCCGGCGAAGGCATGATCGTCACGGCCGGCGGCATCGATTCGCACATCCACTTCATCTGCCCGCAGCAGATCGAGGAGGCGCTGATGTCCGGCGTCACGACCATGCTCGGCGGCGGCACCGGCCCGGCCACGGGCACCTACGCGACGACCTGCACGCCGGGGCCGTGGCACATCCATTCGATGCTGGCGGCGGCCGACGCCTTCCCGATGAACCTCGGCTTCCTCGGCAAGGGCAACGTCAGCCGGCCCGGCCCGGCGCGGGAGCAGATCGAGGCCGGCGCCATCGGCCTCAAGCTGCACGAGGACTGGGGCACCACGCCCGCCGCCATCGACAACTGCTTGTCGGTCGCCGAGCAGATGGACGTGCAGGTGGCGATCCATACCGACACGCTGAACGAATCGGGCTTCGTCGAGACGACGCTGGCCGCCTTCAAGGGCCGAACGATACATACGTTCCATACCGAGGGCGCGGGGGGAGGACACGCGCCGGACATCATCAAGGCGGTGGCGCTGCCCAACGTGCTGCCCTCGTCCACCAACCCGACGATGCCTTACACGAAGAACACCATCGACGAGCATCTCGACATGCTGATGGTCTGCCACCATCTCGATCCGAGCATCGCCGAGGACATCGCCTTCGCCGAGTCGCGCATCCGCCGCGAGACCATCGCCGCCGAGGACATCCTGCACGACCTCGGCGCGTTCTCGATGATGTCGTCGGATTCGCAGGCCATGGGAAGAGTCGGAGAAGTCATCATCCGCACCTGGCAGACGGCGCACAAGATGAAGGTGCAGCGCGGCACGTTGAAGGAAGACACGGCGCGCAACGACAACCAGCGCGTCCTGCGCTACATCGCCAAGTACACCATCAACCCGGCCATCACCCACGGCATCGGTCATGTGGTCGGCAGCATCGAGCCGGGCAAGCTCGCCGACCTCGTGCTGTGGAAGCCGGCCTTCTTCGGCGTGAAGCCGAGCCTGATCCTCAAGGGCGGCATGATCGCGGCGGCGGCGATGGGCGACCCCAACGCCTCGATTCCGACGCCGCAGCCGGTGCATTACCGGCCCATGTTCGGCAGCTTTGGCGGCGGCCTGAAGACCGCGCTGACCTTCGTCTCGCAGGCGACGCTGAAGAATCCGGCCGTGCAGTCGCTCGGCCTGAACAAGCGCCTGGAGCCGGTGAAGGACTGCCGCACGGTCACCAAGGCCGACATGCGGCACAACAGCGCGACGCCGGTGATCGAGGTGGATACCGAAACCTACGCGGTGCGCGCCGACGGCGAGCTGCTGGTTTGCGAACCGGCCCGTGTGCTGCCGATGGCGCAACGCTACTTCCTCTTCTAGCCATGCACGTCATCGAGAAAAAAACCGCGAGCAACGCCCAAGCCACCGCGCATCTGGTGCTGAGTTTCGACGCCCGTTGCAAGAGCCGTCTGCGCACGCGCCTGCTGACCGGCGAGGAGATCGGCCTGTTCATGGAACGCGGCACGGTGCTGCGCGGCGGCGACAAGCTGGCCGCCAACGACGGCACGGTGATCGAAGTCGTCGCCGCGCCCGAGATGCTGATGGAAGCGCAGAGCGACGATCCGCTGCTGCTGGCCAAGGCCGCCTACCATCTCGGCAACCGGCACGTCGCCGTGCAGCTGCTGCCGGGCAAGCTGCGCTTCGGCAGCGACCATGTACTGGGCGAGATGGTACGCGGCCTCGGCCTGCCAGTGACGGAGATTGAAGCGCCCTTCGAGCCGGAAAGCGGCGCCTATGGTCATTCGGGCGCGCATCCGCACGGCCACAGCGCCGACGGCGAGGGCCGCGGTCCGCGCATCCACGACCACTTCAACAAATGAATCTTGCGCGCCTGCTGCAACTTGCCAGTCCCGCCCTGCCAGTCGGGGCCTACACCTATTCGCAGGGATTGGAGTGGGCCGTCGAGGCCGGCACGGTGACGAATGAAGCGACGGCCCTCACATGGATTGCCGACCAGCTCGAATGGAACCTCGGCCGCTACGAGGCGCCGCTGCTGGCGCGCATGATGGCGGCCGATGACGCCACGCTCGCCGACCTCGACGCACGCTATCTCGCCAGCCGCGAAACCGCCGAGTTGCGTGCCGAGACCCTGCAGATGGGCCACTCGCTGCGGCGCCTGATCGACGACCTGTCGCTACCCGTCGCCGTCCCGCCAGCGCCGACTTTCGCCTGCGTCTGGAGCGCGCTCGTCGTGCATTGGCGAATCCAGCCCGCCGAAGCGCTCACCGCCTGGCTGTGGAGCTGGGCCGAGAACCAGACCATGGCGGCGCTCAAGGCCGTGCCGCTCGGTCAGGCCGCCGGCCAGCGCATCCTGCTGGAGATCGGCCAGCGCATCCCCGCCCTCGTCGAACGCGCATTGCAACTCGACGAAGACGACTACAGCAACCTCGCGCCGGGCTTCGCCATCGCCAGCGCGCGCCACGAAACCCAATACTCACGGTTATTCAGATCATGAAACAAGCTCTACGTGTAGGCATCGGCGGCCCCGTCGGTTCCGGCAAGACCGCCCTCACCCTCGCGCTGTGCCAGGCGCTGCGCGACAAGTACAACATCGCCGCCGTCACCAACGACATCTACACCGAGGAGGACGCGCAGTTCCTCGTGAAGAACGCGGCGCTGGCGCCCGAGCGCATCATCGGCGTCGAGACCGGCGGCTGTCCGCACACGGCGATCCGCGAGGACGCCTCGATCAACCTCGAAGCGGTGGATCGCCTCAACGCGCGCTTTCCCGGCCTGGAGATCGTCTTCATCGAAAGCGGCGGCGACAACCTCGCCGCCACCTTCAGCCCCGAACTGTCCGACCTGACGCTCTACGTCATCGACGTCGCCGCCGGCGACAAGATCCCGCGCAAGGGCGGGCCGGGCATCACCAAATCCGACCTCCTGGTCATCAACAAGATTGACCTCGCGCCCATGGTCGGCGCCTCGCTGGAAGTGATGGAGCGCGACGCGAAAAAAATGCGTGGCGCAAGACCGTTCGTGTTTTCCAACATGAAGACCGGCCAGGGCTTGCAGGACATCATCGCCTTCATCGTCGACAAGGGCATGCTGCCGGCGCGCTGAGCAGCGCCTCGCCGTCCCGCCGGGACTGACTTTTTCGCGCGAAAAAAAGCCGCCCGGAGGCGGCTTTCATTCTGGTGCGGCGGCTTACTTCACGACGGCGTTCAGCTCGCCCTTCTTGTAGCGATTGGCCATGGCTTCAAGCGAGATCACCTTGATCTTGCTGGCCTGGCCGGCGCAGCCGAAGGCTTCGTAACGCGCCTTGCAGATCTCCTTCATGGCCTTGCGGGCCTCGGCGAAGTACTTGCGCGGGTCGAAGTTCTTGCGGTCCTTGTTGAGGAACTGGCGGATCGCGCCGGTGGAGGCCATGCGCAGGTCGGTGTCGATGTTGACCTTGCGCACGCCGTTCTTGATGCCCTCGACGATTTCCTCGACCGGCACGCCGTAGGTCGCGCCCATCTCGCCGCCATTCTCGTTGATGATCTTGAGCCAGTCCTGCGGCACGCTGGAGGAACCGTGCATCACCAGGTGGGTATTGGGCAGGCGGGCATGGATTTCCTTGATGCGGTCGATGCGCAGCACCGCGCCCGTGGGCGGACGGGTGAACTTGTAGGCGCCGTGGCTGGTGCCGATGGCGATGGCCAGCGCGTCGACCTGGGTGGCCTTGACGAACTCGGCGGCTTCGTTGGGATCGGTCAGCAGCTGGTCGTGCGAGAGCGTGCCCTCGGCGCCGTGGCCGTCTTCCTTCTCGCCCTGGCCGGATTCGAGCGAACCGAGGCAGCCCAGTTCGCCCTCGACGGAAACGCCGATGGCGTGGGCGATGTCGACGACGTGCTTGGTGGTCTTGACGTTGTAGTCGAAGCTCGACGGCGTCTTGCCGTCTTCCATCAGCGAGCCGTCCATCATGACGCTGGAGAAACCGGAGCGCATCGACTGGATGCAGACGGCCGGGCTGGCGCCGTGGTCCTGGTGCATGACGATCGGCACGTCGGGATGGGTCTCGATGGCGGCCTCGATCAGGTGGCGCAGGTAGGCTTCGCCGGCGTACTTGCGGGCGCCGGCGGAGCCCTGCATGATGACCGGGCTGTTGGTCTCTTCGGCGGCCTCCATGATGGCCTGGATCTGTTCGAGGTTGTTGACGTTGAACGCGGGCAGGCCGTAGCCGTGTTCGGCGGCGTGGTCCAGCAGTTGGCGCATGGATACGAGTGGCATGAAAGTCTCCTCTTCTCGGTTAAGGTGCGATCGATTCAGGTCGGCGTGTGCTCGCCGACCCGGACAAGTTTGAGCGTGTTCGTGCCGCCGGCCTGGCCGATCGGCTCGCCAAAGGTGACGACGATGAGATCGCCGACCTCGACGGCGCCGGAGCGGATCAGCTCTTCTTCCGCCTCGAACAGCATCTCGTCGCGGTCGTGACCGATATAGCGCATCATCAGCGGATAGACGCCGCGATAGATGCTGACCTTGTAGCGGGTGCGCACGTCGGGCGTCAACGCGTAGATCGGCACGCCGCAGTCGAGGCGCGAGATCCACAGCGCGGTCGAGCCGGACTGCGTGAGCGCGGCGATGGCCTTGACCTTGAGGTGGTGCGCGGTGAACAGCGCGGCCATGGCGATCGACTGGTCGATGCGCGTGAACACGCGGTCGAGGAAGTGGCGGTCGAGCGCGGCCGGGTCGGTGGATTTTTCCGCCTCGTGACAGATGCGCGCCATCGATTGCACCGTTTCGACCGGATAGTCGCCGGCGGCGGTTTCGGCGGAAAGCATCACCGCGTCGGTGCCGTCGAGCACGGCGTTGGCGACGTCGGACACTTCGGCGCGCGTCGGCACCGGCGAGTGGATCATCGACTCCATCATCTGCGTCGCGGTGATGGCGAACTTGTTGTGTTCCCGGGCAAGCCGGATGATTTTCTTTTGCAGGGCCGGCACCGCCGCGTCGCCGACCTCGACGGCGAGATCGCCGCGCGCCACCATCACGCCGTCGCAGGCGTGCAGGATGTCCTCGAGGTTGTCGATGGCCTCGCAGCGCTCGATCTTGGCGACCACCTGCGCCTGGGAACCGGCCTTGTGCAGCAGCTTGCGGGCGAGACGCAGGTCGCCGCCGGACTTCGGAAAGGACACGGCGACGTAGTCGACCTGCAACTCGGCGGCGGTCTTGATGTCCTCGATGTCCTTCGCGGTCAGCGCGGGCGCCGAGAGGCCGCCGCCCTGCTTGTTGATGCCCTTGTTGTTCGACAGCTCGCTGCCCTGGCGCACGACGCAGTGGATCTCGGCATCCTCGATGCGCGCCACGTCCATGACCACGCGGCCGTCGTCGAGCAGCAGCGTGTCGCCGGGCGCGACGTCCTCGATCAGCTCGGGATAATCGAGGCCGACGCGCTCGGAATCGCCGAGCTGGCAGGCGGCGTCGAGAATGAAGGGCTGGCCCGGCTTGAGCAGGATCTTGCTGCCGGCGAACTTGCCGATGCGGATCTTCGGCCCCTGCAGGTCGGCCATCATCGCCACCGTGCGCGCGTGCGTGCGCATGGACAGTTGCAGCATCTCGATGCGCTTGCGGTGGTCATCCACCGTGCCGTGGGAAAAATTGAGCCGGACGACGTCGATGCCGGCGGCGACCAGCTGGTCGATAGTGTGCTGGTCCGACGAGGACGGGCCGAGCGTGGCGACGATTTTGGTGTTGCGTAGCATGGAAGCGAGGCGGGCCGCTTCGATCGCGGCCCGTCCGAAAAATTAGCCCTTGGCGCGCTTTTCGAGAATATCCACGGCGGGCAACACCTTGCCCTCCAGGTATTCGAGGAAGGCGCCGCCGGCCGTCGAGATGTAGGACACCTTGTCGTAGATGTCGTATTTCTGGATCGCCGCGATGGTGTCGCCGCCGCCGGCCAGGCTGAAGCCCTTGGCGTTGGCGATGGCCATCGAGACGGTCTTGGTGCCCGCGCCGAACTGGTCGAACTCGAACACGCCGACCGGGCCGTTCCAGACGATGGTGCCGGCCTTGGCGATGATGTCGGCCAGTTCCTGCGCACTCTTCGGGCCGATGTCGAAGATCATGTCGTCGTCGGCCACGTCGCCGGCATCCTTCAGCACGGCCGGCTCGGCGGCGTCGAACTTCTTGCCGCAGACCACATCGACGGCGATGGGAATGCTCGCGCCGCGCTTGGCCATCTTCTCGATCAGCATCTTGGCGGTCGGGATCAGGTCGTGCTCGCACAGCGACTTGCCGACGTTCTTGCCCATGGCGGCGAGGAAGGTGTTGGCGATGCCGCCGCCGACCACCAGTTGATCGACCTTCTCGGACAGCGATTCGAGCACCGTCAGCTTGGTCGAGACCTTTGAGCCGCCGACGATGGCGACCATCGGCCGGGCGGGATTGGCGAGCGCCTTGTCGAGCGCGTCGAGTTCCTCGGTCAGCAGCAGGCCGGCGCACGCGACCGGCGCGAACTGGGCGATGCCGTAGGTGGAGGCCTCGGCACGGTGCGCGGTGCCGAAGGCATCCATGACGAACACGTCGCACAGCGCGGCGTACTTCTTCGCGGTCTCCTCGACGTTCTTCTTCTCGCCCTTGTTGACGCGGCAGTTTTCCAGCAGCACGACCTCGCCGGCGGCCACGTCGAAACCGCCGTCAACCCAGTTCTGCACCACGCGCACCGGCTTGCCGAGCTTCTGCGCCATCACGTCGGCGACGGGCTGGAGCGAATCCTCGGGCTTGAACTCGCCTTCGGTCGGACGGCCGAGGTGCGAAGTGACCATCACCTTGGCGCCGGCCTTCATGGCGTGCTCGATGGTGGGCATCGAGGCGGTGATGCGGGCGTCCGAGGTGACCTTGCCGTCCTTGACCGGCACGTTGAGGTCGGCGCGGATGAACACGCGCTTGCCCTTGAGGTCGAGATCGGTCATGCGGATGAACTTGGGCATGTTTGTCTCCTGAATATTTTTATGAAATTAACCACTGAAGCGTTGCGGCTTCGTGAAGCCGCAACGCTTGGATGGTGAATTTCTTACTTGCCGGCGACGTGCTTGACGAAGCGCAGCATGTTGCAGGTGTAGCCGTACTCGTTGTCGTACCAGGCCACGACCTTGACGAAGGTCTTGTCGAGCGCGATGCCGGCTTCGGCGTCGAAGGTCGACGGGGCGCTGTTGCCGACGAAGTCGGTGGAGACGACCTTCTCGTCGGTGTAGCCGAGCACGCCCTTCAGCGCGCCTTCGGAAGCGGCCTTCATCGCGGCGCAGATGTCCTTGTAGTCGGCTTCCTTGTTCAGCTCGACGGTCAGGTCGACCACGGAGACGTCGGAGGTCGGCACGCGGAAGGCCATGCCGGTGAGCTTCTTGTTCAGCTCGGGCAGCACCACGCCGACGGCCTTGGCGGCGCCGGTCGAGGACGGGATGATGTTCTCGAGGATGCCGCGGCCGCCGCGCCAGTCCTTGGAGGACGGGCCGTCAACGGTCTTCTGCGTCGCGGTGGCGGCATGCACGGTGGTCATCAGGCCACGCTTGATGCCCCAGCCGTCGTTGAGCACCTTGGCGACGGGCGCCAGGCAGTTGGTGGTGCAGGAAGCGGCGGAGACGATGGTCTGGCCGGCGTAGGTCTGGTGGTTCACGCCGAAGACGAACATCGGGGTGTCGTCCTTCGAGGGGGCGGACTGCACGACCTTCTTGGCGCCCGCGTCGATGTGCTTCTGGCAGGTTTCCTTGGTCAGGAAGAAGCCGGTCGATTCGATGACGATGTCGGCGCCGACTTCGTTCCACTTGAGGTTGGCGGGGTCCTTCTCGGCGGTCAGGCGGATCTTCTTGCCATTGACGACGAGGTTGTTGCCCTCGACGGAGATGTCGCCGTTGAAGCGGCCATGCACGGAGTCGTACTTCAGCATGTAGGCCAGGTAGGCGGGTTCGAGCAGGTCGTTGATGCCGACGACCTCGAGTTCGGGGAAGTCCTTGGCGATGGCGCGGAAGGCCATGCGGCCGATGCGGCCGAAGCCGTTGATGCCAACCTTGATAGTCATCTGGGTGATCTCCTTGTCCAGGTTAATTGGGTTAAATGAGGGTTAGATGAACGATTCGACGGCTTTCACGACGTTCGCCACCGTGAAACCGAATTCCTTGAACAGCGTGCCGGCCGGGGCGGACTCGCCGAAGCGGTCGAGGCCGATGACGGCACCCTCGCCGCCGACGTACTTCCACCAGCCATCGGTGACACCCGCTTCCACGACGATGCGCGGCAGGCCCTTGGGCAGCACGCTGTCCTTGTACGCCTTGTCCTGGCGGTCGAAGACGTTGGTGCTGGGCATCGACACGACATTGACGTGGATTTCCTGCTGGGCCAGCGTTTCCTGCGCCTTGAGGGCGAGTTCGACTTCGGAGCCGGTGGCGATCAGCACGGCCTTGGCGGCACCCTTGGCGGGGGAGATGATGTAGCCGCCCTTCTTGATGTTCTCGATGGTCGCGGCGTCGCGCTTGACGAACGGCAGGTTCTGGCGCGACAGGGCGAGCGAGGTCGGGCCGGTGGTCTTCTCGACGGCGGACGTCCAGGCGACCATGGTCTCGACGGTGTCGCAGGGGCGCCAGACGTCCATGTTGGGGATCAGGCGCAGCGTGGCGATCTGCTCGACCGGCTGGTGCGTCGGGCCGTCCTCGCCGAGGCCGATGGAGTCGTGCGTGAACACGTAGATCACGCGCTGCTTCATCAGCGCCGACATGCGCAGGGCGTTGCGGGCGTACTCGGAGAACATCAGGAAGGTGCCGCCGAAGGGCAGCAGGCCGCCATGCAGCGCCATGCCGTTCATGATGTGCGACATGCCGAACTCGCGCACGCCGTAGGAGATGTAGTTGCCGGTGCTCTTGCCCGAGACGTGCTTGCAGCCCGTCCAGTTGGTCAGGTTGGAGCCGGTCAGGTCGGCGGAGCCGCCGAGGAACTCGGGCAGCGCCGGGGCCAGCGCGTTGATGGCGAGCTGCGAGGCCTTGCGCGTGGCGACGGTCTCGCCCTTCTCGTTGGCGGCGGCGATGGCCTGTTTCGCGTGCTCCGGCCAGTGGGCGGGCAGCTTGCCTTCCATGCGGCGCTGGTACTCGGCGGCTTCGGCCGGGAAGGCCTTGGCGTAGTGCTCGAACTTCTGGTTCCAGGTGGCCTCCCAGTCGGCGCCCTTCTTCTTCGCGTCCCACACGTCATAGACTTCCTGGGGGATCTCGAAGGGGCCGAAATGCCAGCCGATGTGCGGACGCGTCAGCTGGATCTCGATGTCGCCGAGCGGGGCGCCATGCACGTCGTGGGTGCCCTGCTTGTTGGGCGAACCGGCGCCGATGACGGTCTTGCAGCAGATCAGCGAGGGCTTGTCGGTGACGGCCTTGGCGGCGTTGATCGCGGCATGCAACGCCTCGGGATCGTGACCATTGACGTTCGGCACGACGTGCCAGCCGTAGGCCTCGAAGCGCTTCGGCGTGTCGTCGGTGAACCAGCCCTCGACGTGGCCGTCGATGGAGATGCCGTTGTCGTCCCAGAAGGCGGTCAGCTTGCCGAGGCCCCAGGTGCCGGCCAGCGCGCAGGCTTCGTGCGAGATGCCTTCCATCAGGCAGCCGTCGCCGAGGAACACCCAGGTGCGGTGGTCGACGATCTCGTGGCCGGGCTTGTTGAACTCGGCGGCCAGCAGCTTCTCGGCCATCGCCATGCCGACGGCGTTGGTGATGCCCTGGCCGAGCGGGCCGGTGGTGGTCTCGACGCCGGGCGTGTAGCCGTACTCGGGGTGGCCCGGGGTCTTGCTGTGCAGCTGGCGGAACTGCTTGAGATCGTCGATGCTGACGTCGTAGCCGGTCAGGTGCAGCAGGGCGTAGATCAGCATCGAGCCGTGGCCGTTCGACAGCACGAAGCGGTCGCGGTTGGACCACTTCGGATTGTTGGGGTTGTGGCGCATGTGGTGGTTCCACAGCACCTCGGCAATTTCCGCCATGCCCATCGGGGCGCCGGGGTGGCCGGAGTTGGCCTTTTGCACGGCATCCATGGCGAGGGCGCGGATCGCGCTGGTGAGATTGTTGAACACGGGCGGCTCGAAATCGCTGAAAGTGGCAGACATAGATACTCCTTCCCGGGAATCCGCGATTATCCGCGAAACCCGGCTTCTAAGGTTGTGGGCAATCCGGTGGGTACGTTCAAAGCGCCATCGCGCGGCGCTTGTTTTCCATCAGGCGCAGGATCATCGGCGTGAAGATCAGCTGCATCGCCAGTTCCATCTTGCCGCCCGGCACGACGATGACGTTCGGGCGCGACATGAAGGAATCGTGGATCATCGACAGCAGGTAGGGGAAGTCGATGCCCTTCGGGTTGGCGAAGCGGATCACCACGAAGCTTTCGTCCGGCGACGGGATGTCCTGGGCGATGAAGGGGTTCGAGGTGTCCACGGTCGGCACGCGCTGGAAGTTCACGTGCGTGCGCGAGAACTGCGGGGTGATGTAGTTCACGTAGTCGGGCATGCGGCGCAGGATCGTGTCCACCACCGCCTCGGTCGAGTAGCCGCGCGCGCCCTTGTCGCGGATCAGCTTCTGGATCCACTCGAGGTTGATGATCGGCACCACGCCGACGAGCAGGTCGGCATGCTGGGCGACGTTCACCTTGTCGGTGACGACGCCGCCGTGCAGGCCCTCGTAGAACAGCACGTCGGAGGGCGGCAGGTCCTGCCAGGGCGTGAAGGTGCCCGGCTCCTGGTTGTAGGGCGCGGCTTCCTCGTGGTTGTGCAGGTAGTAGCGGCGCTTGCCGGTGCCCTTCTCGCCGTATTCCTTGAACAGGGCTTCGAGCAGTTCCAGTTCGTTGGCGTTGGCGCCGAAGTGGCTGAAGTTGTTGTTGCCCTTCTTGGCCTGCTCCGCCGCGGCCTCCTTCATCGCCTTGCGGTCGAATTTATGGAAGGAGTCGCCCTCGATGATCGCGGCGGTGATCTTCTCGCGGCGGAAGACGTGCGCGAACGACTTGGTGACGGTGGATGTGCCCGCTCCCGAAGAGCCGGTGATGGCGATGACTGGATGCTTGACCGACATGGACTTCTCCGAAGATAAAAGACGAATTTAGCGGAACAGGGAGCGCGAGGAGAACAGCGGCATGTCGTAGCTGCTCGGGTCCTTGCCCTCGACGTATTCCTGATGATAAAGGTGCAGGCGGTCGACCTCTTCCTTCGAGCCGAAGATGAAGGGCGCGCGCTGGTGGAGTTCGGCGGGCTTGATGTCGAGGATGCGATTGCGGCCGGTGATCGCGGCACCGCCCGCCTGCTCGACGATAAAGGCGATCGGGTTGGCTTCGTAGAGCAGGCCGAGGCGGCCGCCCTGGTCGCGCGTGCGCTCGTCGTGCGGATAGAGGAAGACGCCGCCGCGCGTGAGGATGCGGTAGGCCTCGGCGACGAGCGAGGCGACCCAGCGCATGCCGAAGTCCTTGCCGCGCGGGCCGTCCTTGCCTGCCATGCATTCCTGCACGTAGCGGCGCACCGGCGGCTCCCAGTACTTCTCGTTGGAGGCGTTGATCGCGAACGTCGACGCCTCGTGGGGAATCGTGATCTTCGGATGGGTGAGTACGTACTCCCCGATCTCGCGGTCGAGCGTGAAGCCGTTCACGCCCTGACCGGTGGTGAGGATCAGGCGGGTCGACGCGCCGTACTGGATGAGGCCGGCGCAGAGCAGATCGGCGCCGGGCCGCAGGAAATCCTCTTCCTTCGGCTTGCGCTTGGGATCGGGGGCACGCAGGATCGAAAAGATCGTCCCGGTCTGGAAATTGATGTCGAGGTTGCCCGAGCCGTTGAGGGGATCGAAGGTCAGCAGGTACTTGCCGCGCGGCTGCGCCGCCTTGATGCCGTCCATGTCCTCGGAAGCCACGGCGGCCAGATGGCTGGTGGCGATGCCCGCTTCGAGCATGACCTCGTTGGCCATGGCTTCGAGCTTCTGGTTGAGGTCCTTGCCGGTGGCCAGGAGGGCGCCCTTGCCCACCTGGTTGGCGATCACCTTGCTGGCGGTGGCGATGTCGCTGATGAGGCCGGAGAAATCGCCGGTGGCACCCTCGATGTGACGCTGCTCCTCATTCATGAACTGGGTCAGCGTGATGCGACCTGCTTGCATGTTCCCTCTCCTCTGTGTAGCCACCCGCGATGATTCGCTCTTGTCTTTTCTCCGCACGAGATTCTCCATCAAGAAAACCCCCGCCCCCGCGAGGGGGCGGGGCCAAACTGGCAAACGCCAGAGGGAGTGGAGAAACTCTGTCGGCCGGACCGCAACCGGCCCAGCCGCGCAGATGAGCAAACTCTAATGCTCGCGACCCATAAGCGCCAGTCACTTTTTCTTATAGTCAAAATAAGCCGCTTGCTGCTGCTATGCAACATATCCGGCCGGCATTCAAGGCAACGCGCCGCCGCCTCGACCAATCCCCGGGAAATTGCGGAAATCGCGATCCGGGAGTCATCGTACCGTCTTGCGCTCGCGCTTGTCGGCGTACATGCGCTGGTCGGCCGCGTACTGCAAGCGTTCCGTATCGCCTCCATCGTCCGGATACATGGCGCTGCCGATGCTGGCGGCCACGACGATCCGGCGGCCATCGATCTCGAACGTCCGGTCGAGGCGCATGCGCAACTTGTGCGCCACCGCATCGATGTCGGCAGGGCCGGCAATGTTCTCCAGGATCACGGCGAATTCGTCGCCGCCGAGCCGGGCGACGAAATCGGACCCGCGCACGCCCCCGCGCAAGACATCGGCAACCGCTTGCAGCACCCTGTCCCCCACCGCGTGACCATGTACGTCATTCACCGGCTTGAAGCTGTCGAGATCGATCAGCAGCAGGCCGAAGCGCGTTTGCGCACGGGCCGCCACGCCCAGCGTGCGCACCAGCGTCTCGTCGAAGTGGCGCCGGTTCGCGAGATCCGTCAACACATCGTGCAGCGCCATGTGGCGGATCGCCTCGCGCGCCTGCTCGTGGGCGACGATTTCCTCCTGCAAACGCTCATTGACGGCAATGGCATCGATCGCCGAGTGCGACACCCGCAACGCCTTCTTCATGATCACTGCCTGCCAGGCGATCGACATGGCGATCAGCAACAGAAAGTTCGCGTCGGCGCGCTCGAAATACATCAACAGAAACAACAGGGTCGGCGGCGCCAGCGCGGCGCCGTTGAGCGCGAGGTAATACGCCGGCATCACGGCATAGGCCAGCGCCGCCACCGACACCAGCCCACTCAGGATCAGGAACAGAAAAGCATAGGCCGTCAGCGGCGCCTCGACCGGCAGCAGAAAGCCGCTCATGCCGCACAACAAAACCAGGAGGGTGCCGATCGCGACACGCCGGGTCAGCAGGGTGCGACGATTGGCTTCGGAGAGTTCGACGCCCGCCAGACGGTTGCTATAGGCGCCGACGAAGACGGTGGCGGCAAACACGGCTGCAAACCAGCCCGCCACCACCGCAGGCGGCGTTCCGCCGCCGTAAAGCACCAGCGCCACCAGCAGGGATGCTGCCAGCAGGCTTGGCATGTTGCCGCGCGAATGCTCGAAAAACAGGCGCGCCTGCGTCAGGCGGACACGCTCGGGGAGCTGGGCGGGGTGTGAGCTTTCGGCAGGGGATGGCATGCGGCAATTTTACCGGGACGGCTCGCCGTCCCGCCGGCGCCGACTTTTATTTGGTCAGGCTGAGATAGAGCAGCGGCAGCTGCTCGGGCAGGCGCTCGATGCGGTCGAGCACGCGCCAGCGGGTGCCGAAGATTTCGCGCACATAGTCGTCCGCCTTCGGGTCGAGCGACAGACAGAAGGTGGCGATGTCCTTCGCGTCGAGTTCCTCGACCGCCTTCTTCGTGTCGGCGCGCAGATGCTCGGGATCGGTGACGTCGATGTCGGCCGGTTCGCCGTCGGTGAGCACGAGCAGGATGCGCTTGTCGGCCTGGCGCGCGCCGAGGTAGTGACCGGCGTGGCGCAACGCGGCGCCCATGCGCGTCGACCAGCCCGCCTCCATCGCCGCGACGCGCGCCTTCACCGTGTCGTCCCAGCGCTCCGAGAAGCCCTTGATGTGCTGGTAGCGCACTTCGTGGCGCGTGTTGGAATGGAAGCCGGCGATGGCGAGCGGATCGCCAAGGCGGTCGATGGCCCAGGCCAGCAGGGCCACGGCTTCCTGGCTCAGTTCGAGGATGGTCTGTCCCCCGCCCGCGACTTTTTCATTGAGCGACTCGGAGAGGTCGACGAGCAGCAGCACGGCGATGTTGCGCCCGTCGGTGCGGTGGCTCATGTTGATGCGCGGATCGGGCTGGCTGCCCGCCTTGAAGTCGACCAGCGCACGCAGGGCGACATCGAGATCGAGTTCGCTGCCCTCCTCCTGGTAGCGGATGCGCACCTTGTCCTGCGGCTTGAGCAGGTCCAGCAGCCGCTTCAGTTGCTTCGCCAGCGCCGCGTGCTTTTGCAGCAGCCTGTCGATGTCGGCCGGATTGCCGCTCGGATGCAGCGCCTCGTACACGCTCGCCCAGTCGGGACGGTAGGTCTTGGTGGCATGATCCCATTCGGGATAGTGACGCGGCGGCAGGCCGACGATCTCCGATTCCTTGCCCTGGCTCTTGTCGGGATCGTCGAAGAACTCCTCGTCGTCGCTGTCTTCTATGTAGCGCCAGAGGTGGCGGTTGTCGTCGCGATAGTCGATCACCGTGTCGTCGAAATGCACCCTGGCAAACTGGTCGCTCTGGCGGCGCGTCTTCGCGACATAGGCCAGCGCGAGGCTGGCGGTCTCCCTGGTATCCGCCGGGCCGTCGGCCAGCAGCGCGTGGAAGCGTCGCACGAATTCGTTGAGGTCGGCGTCGCGATAGCCGTGATCGGGATCGAGCAGCGCGCGCGACAGCATCGCCAGCCGGTGGCGCAGGCAGGACGTGGTTTCCGGATCGCAGGCGTCCTCGACCGGCTTGGGGTGCAGGCCGAGGAAGATGCGGCGCAGGCCGGGGTACTCGCGGATCAGCAGCGTCTCGATGCGGCAGTCCTCGAAGAACTCGACGGCCATGCGCTGGAACGGACTCCAGTTGTCGGCGATCTGCGGCGTGCTCCAGCGGCGGTGACCGACCATGTGGGCAAGCACGGCGCGATAGCGGTCGATGCCGCCGATCTGGCCGGCATCCTCGAACACATCGGGCACGCGCAGGCCGAGCTTGTCGTAGTACGGCACCGGGCGGCGCAGTTCGTCGAAGGCGGTGGAATACGGCACGAGCTGGTCGCCGTCGCGCCACAACGCGCGCAGGTAGAGATCGAGCTGGCGCTCGACGTCGGCGAACAGCGTACCGCGCCGCTCGCGTTGCAACACCGCCTTGCTGTCGGCGAGCTTGAGCGAGAAATATTCCTCCTGCCGCTCGGGGTGGTGGCTGTAGTTGCGGATGCCGTATTCGACCCAGTTCTTGAGCCCGCCGAGCGACAGCAGGTTCAGCAGGAAGGGCGCCTGCTCGAACAGGTGCGGCAGGCCCGGGCTGGGAAACGTCGTGTGGTGGCCGTGGATCGAACCGGTGGTGCGCGCCATCAATTCGCGCGCGACATCGAGATAGTTTTCCAGTTGCTCGACAGACTGGGCGCGGCGCGCCACGGCGGCCAGCGTCTGCAGGAAGGGCGCGATGGCCTTGCCGTTCGGCGACTTCTGCATCGCCTTGACGAACAGCACCACCGGTTCCAACGCGCCGGGGCCGACCGTCTGCGCGACCTGCGGCCATTCCTGGAGGAAGACCAGCATCGGCTCCGCGCCGCGGCCGAGCTTGCCGAGCAGGCGCGCCGCCTCGACATAGGCGGCCATTTCCTCCTTGTGCAGGGAGGTCAACGCGTCGTAGACGCACTCTTCGAAGACATCGGCCACCTGGGCAAAACCGCAGTCGACGGCCTGCCAGTAGGCCTGCACCTGCGGATGCGCGAACGCGCGCTGGCGCGCGTCGGCGACGGTACGGATTCCAGTGGTCATTTATCGCCGTCCCGCCAGCGCCGACTTTCAGACGAAGGTGGTGTCGATGGCGTGGTCGATCGTCGCGCGGATGTCGGCGTCGTCGGTGATCGGCCGCACCAGCGCCATGCGGCAGGCATCATTCTCGGCCACGCCACGCTTGATGAGCGTCGCGGCATAGACCAGCAGGCGCGTCGAGATGCCTTCGTCGAGGCCGTGCCCCTTGAGGTTGCGCCCGACCTGGCCGATCCTGACCAGCTTCGCGACCGTGCCCTCGGCGAGCCCGGTTTCTTTCGCGATGATGCCCGTTTCGAGTTCCGGCGCCGGATAGTCGAAATCGAAGGCGGTGAAGCGCTGCTTGGTCGACTGCTTCAGGTCCTTCATCAGCGACTGGTAGCCAGGGTTGTAGGAAATGACGAGCTGGAAGTCCGGGTGCGCCTCGACCAGTTCGCCCTTCTTGTCGAGCGGCAGCACGCGGCGATGGTCGGTGAGCGGATGGATGACGACCGTGGTGTCCTGACGGGCCTCGACGATCTCGTCGAGGTAGCAGATCGCGCCGATGCGCGCCGCCGTGGTCAGCGGGCCGTCGAGCCAGCGCGTGCCGTTGGCGTCGAGCAGGTAGCGGCCGACGAGGTCGCTCGCGGTCATGTCCTCGTTGCAGGCCACGGTGATCAACGGCTTCTGCAACTTCCACGCCATGTATTCGACGAAACGCGACTTGCCGCAGCCGGTAGGGCCTTTCACCATCACCGGCAGACGTGCGGCGTAGGCGGCCTCGAACAGCGCGACTTCCCTGGCCTGCGCCTGGTAGAAGGGTTCCTGCTTGACGAGGTATTGCGTCTTGTCTGTCATGGCAAATCCCGATGGATAAAGTCAGGTATGAGCGGTCAAAAAAGCCCCGCCGGAGCGAGGCTTATAGCAGAGCGTGAATTACTTGTGCACGCCCAGCTTCTCGCGCCAGCCCGGGAAGATCGTGTCGGCATCCTTCGGGAAGGACTCGAAGGCGCGCGCGAACTCCTTGTGCTCCTTGGCCCACTCGATCGGGTCGGCCTTGGCCTTCCAGCACTCGTAAGCCTGGCGCAGCGACTTGGCGCCCGCGGCCGGCGAATCGATATGGCCGTAGGAACCGCCGCCGGCGGTGTTGATGACGTTGCCGTGGCCGAGGTTCTCGAAGAAGCCGGGCAGGCGCAGCGCGTTCATGCCGCCGGAGATGATCGGCGTGGTCGGGCGCATGCCGTACCACTTCTGGAAGTAGGCCGGACCCTGGAACTCTTCGCGCTCGCAGATGTAGGCGATGGCGCGGTCGTCCTTGTCGCCTTCCATCTTGCCGTAGCCCATGGTGCCGACGTGGATGCCGGAGGCGCCCTGCAGGCGGGACATCTTGGCCAGCACGTAGGCGGTGTAGCCGCGCTTGGCGCTGGGCGAGGTGACGGCGCCGTGGCCGGCGCGGTGGTAGTGCAGGTACTGGCGCGAGAAGTAGCGGCGCGCGG
>JAVEWF010000082.1:0-8894 GCA_034004665.1 Rhodocyclaceae bacterium
TGGTGGCCAGGGGCGGAATCGAACCGTCGACACGCGGATTTTCAGTCCGCTGCTCTACCAACTGAGCTACCTGGCCGCGACAAAGAGCCGCGCATTATACGGATAGAGACCACGGGCGTCAAAGGCTTTTCAGAAACACTGCAGGAGATGGGTGGCGCAGTAGTCCTTTTTCAGCCAGGCCAGCCCGAGCCAGAGCCAGAACATCAGGAAGAATGCGACGGCCGGCAGATGGCGGTCGATGACCTGCGGGGGAGAGACGATGCGCGCGAAACGCAGTGCCGGGCGGGTCACGAGGACGAACAGGCGATAGACCGGATTGCCTTGGCGGCGTTCGCCGGCCAGCAGGGCGAGGATGCCGCGGCCGGCGAGGAACAGCAGCGCGACTTCGGTCACGGCCCGCAGGAGGGCGATCAGCAGGAGCGGGAAATGGTCCATCCCGGCGCTCAGCCTTCCGCCCGGGAAGCCTTCTCCCCGATGCTCGGGTAGCGCACGTAGTCGACCAGATCCTGCAGGCGCTGGCTGGGGGCCGGCGTCAGCAGGCTGCCGACGAACACGCCGACGAAGCCCAGCAACACCCCGAACACCCCCGACGAGATCGGGTTGATGTCCCACCACAGCGGGGCGTTGATGCCGAAGAACGGATAGGTGCGCACCATATAAAGAAGGGTCACGCCGAGGCCGAGGCTCATGCCGAGCACGGCCCCGAAACGGTTGGCGCGCTTCCAGAAGATGCCGCACACCAGCGCCGGGAAGAAGGCCGCGGCCGCCAGCGAAAAGGCGGCACCGACGAGCGACAGGATGTTGCCCGGCTTGAGGAGGGTGACGTAGGCGGCGATCAGCGCCACCACCAGCAGCAGGCCCTTGGAGACCACGAGGCGGCGGGTGGTCGGCGCGTTGGGCGCGAGGATCTTGTAATACACGTCGTGCGACAGGGCATTGGCGATGGTCAGCAGCAGGCCGTCGGCGGTGGACAGCGCCGCGGCGAGGCCGCCAGCGGCGACCAGTCCCGAGATCATGTAGGGCAGGCCGGCGATCTCCGGGGTCGCCAGCACGATCAGGTCGCCATCGATGGTGATTTCGGCGAGCTGGACGATGCCGTCGCGGTTGATGTCGGTGATCGACATCAGGGCCTTGTCCACCGCCGCCCAGTTCGACACCCAGCCGGGCAGTTCGGCGAAGGCCGAACCGACCAGGCTGCCGTAGATCTCGTACTTGGCGAGGATGGCCAGGGCCGGCGCGGTAAGGTAGAGCAGCACGATGAAAAACAGCGACCAGAAGACGGAGCGGCGCGCCTCCTGAACCGAGGGCGTGGTGTAGAAGCGCATCAGGATGTGCGGGAGCGCAGCGGTGCCGACCATCAGGCAGAAGACCAGCGCGAAGAAATTCTTTTTGGCCTTGGTGCGCCCGGCCTCGTCGGCGGCGGCGTAAGGCTCGGCATGCGCCCTGACGGGTGCGGCGCGCGCGGCCGCCGCATTGCGCTCCTGCTGCCAGGCGACCCGGGCCGCCGCCGGGTTCGCCGGAAACTCGCGGACGGCCCGGTCAGCGGCATCGATCAGCTTCACCCCGGCGCTGCGGTCCTTGCGAAGCTCCTGCGCGCGGATGACAAGCTTGTCCTTCTCCGCGGCAAGGAATGCCGTACCCCCCGCTTCCAGCCCGGCCAGCCGGGCATCGATGCCGGCCACGCGGTCGCGGAAGATCTGGCGCACCTCGTCCTCCGCCGCCCCGCGGGGCGTCGTCTTGTCGTTGAACTCCCGTTCGAGCGCACTGACCTTCGGCAGCGCCGTCGTATAGGCACTGATCTGCGGCAGCGGCACGCCGGTGTGCTTCACCGACAGCCAGACCACCGGCAGCATGTAGGCGACGATCAGGACGATGTACTGGGCCACTTGCGTCCAGGTCACTGCCTTCATGCCGCCGAGGAAGGAGCAAACGAGGATGCCGGCGAGCCCGACGAAGACGCCGATGGTGAATTCGAGGCCGGTGAAGCGGCTGGTGATGATGCCGACGCCGTAGATCTGCGCCACCACATAAGTGAAGGAACAGAGGATGGCCGCGAACACGCCGATCAGGCGCGGAATGTTGCCGCCGTAGCGAGCGCCGAGAAAATCGGGAATGGTGTATTGCCCGAACTTGCGCAGATAGGGTGCCAGCAGCAGGGCGACGAGGACGTAGCCGCCAGTCCAGCCCATGACGAAGGCGAGCCCGTCGTAGCCGGTCGCGTAGAGCGTCCCCGCCATGCCGATGAAGCTGGCCGCCGACATCCAGTCCGCGCCCGTCGCCATGCCGTTGAAAAGCGCCGGCACGCGCCGTCCGGCGACGTAGTACTCGGACACATCGGCGGTTTTCGACAGGAAACCGATGCCGGCATAGAACAGGATGGTCGCAAACAGGAACAGATAGCCGAGGAACCGGTGCGGCACACCGAGGAACTCGAGCGCACCGATGCAGAGGACGAAAGACAGGAATCCGCCGGCATAGAAGCCGTAGTAGCGCTTCAGCTGCCGGTAGAAGGCGGCGTTGTTGCCCGCGGCCATCAATCGTCCCTGCCTTCCTGCACGCCGAACGCCTCGTCGAGCCGGTTCATGCGATGCGCGTAGTACCACACGATCAACACATAAACGATCAGTGCGCCCTGCGCGGCGAGATAGAAGCCCAGCGGACCGATGAACTCGAATGCGTTGAGCTCGCTGGCGAACCAGGGCGTGACGAAGGTCAGCAGGAACCAGACCGACAGCAGTACGGCGGTGAGCCGGAGATTTTTGCGCCAGTGCGCACGGTGCTGGTCGGTCAGCTGCATGGCCCGCGCCCCTTACGCCCCGCCGCCGGCGGCAGGGGCCGCGGGCCGGAAGAGCAGGCGGATCAGCGTGCCGCGGCCGGCCGGATTGTCCAGCACCTCGATGCCGATCTGGTGCAGGTCGGCAATCTCGCGCACGATGGCCAGGCCGAGGCCGCTGCCTTCGGCATCGGTGCCGAGCGCCCGGTAGAAACGGTCGAAGATGAAGGGGCGATCTTCGGCGGGAATGCCGATGCCGCTGTCCTCGACCTCCAGCACCCGGTCCGGCGCCGACCGCAGGCGAACGGTGATCCGCCCGCCGACCGGCGTGTATTTGACGGCGTTGTCGACCAGATTGTCGATCAGTTCGCGCAGCAGCAGCGGCACGCCGACGATCTCCAGCGGCACCTCCGCCTCCTCGAAGCCGAGATCGATCTCCCGGGCCAGCGCGCGCGGCACGTGCTGGGCGGCCACGTCGCGCGCCAGCGCATCGAGATCGACCGGCTCCATCGCCCCGACCTGCTCATGGCTCGCCTCGGCCCGTGCCAGCTGCAACAGCTGGCTGGTCAGGCGAGCGGCCCGCTCGACACCGCCGGCGATGCGCTGCAGGTACTCGTGCAACTGGACGCAGTCGGTCTCCTGCAGGGCCAGCTCGGTCTGGGTCTTCAAGCCCGTCAGCGGCGTCTTGAGCTGGTGGGCGGCGGCCGCGATGAAGCGATGCTGGGAATCCAGGTTGTCTTCGAGCCGGGCCATCATGTCGTTGAAGGCCGCCACCATGGGCCGCAGTTCCTCGGGAACGTTGCGCAGGTTGAGCGGCGACAGGTCATCCGGACGGCGGCGGCGGATGCGCGATTGCAGGCGGGCCAGCGGCGCGAGGCCGCGCGTCAGGCCGAACCAGACCAGCACCACCGCGACCGGAATGATGGCGAACTGCGGCAGCAGCACGCCCGAAATGATGCGCGAGGCCAGCTGCTCGCGCTTGTGGCGGGTTTCCGCCACCTGAACCAGCATGGACCCCTTGCCGGGACCGACGTCCAGGTACTGGTAGGCGATACGCACCTCGTCGCCGCCGATCACCGCATCGCGATAGAGCGTGGTGCCCGTTTCCGCATCCGGCGTTTCCGCCAGCCGCGGGATGTCGCCGTCCCCTGCCAGCAATTCGCCGCGCGGCCCCCCCACCTGGAAATAGATCGTGTCGTCCTCGTCCGAGCGCAGCATGTCGCGGGCCGCGAGCGGCAGGTCCACATCGACGCGCCCTTCGCGGATATCCACCTGGCGAACGATCGCCATGACGCTGGCGCCGAGCTGGCGGTCGTAGGGCAGGTCGGCGATCTGGTTGGCGACATGGTTGGTGGCGACGATGGAAATCGGCCACAGCAGCAGCAGCGGTGCCAGCATCCAGTCGAGGATCTCGCCGAACAGCGAATGCGGCGCCGGCGCCCGGCCCTCCGCCTCGGCAGCGGCGTCGTGGACATCCACCGCCATCAGGGCATCCGGTCCGCTCATGCAGTCGGCTGGCCGGCCTTGACGAGGCTGTAGCCCAGGCCGCGCATGGTGTTGATGCGCACCTGGCTGGGTTCGAGCTTCTTGCGCAGGCGATGGATATAGACCTCGATCGCGTTGGTGCTGACCTCCTCGCCCCAGCTGCACAGATGGTCGACCAGCTGGTCCTTGCTGACGAGGCGACCGACCTTGAGCAGCAGGATCTCGAGCACGGCCAGCTCCCGCGCCGACAGGTCGAGCAGCGAGCCGTCATGGCGGGCCACCCGTTCGACCTGGTCGAAGGACACCGTGCCGAACTCGATCAGGCTCGGCAGGGCCGTGCCGCGCCGCGTCAGGGCGCGGACGCGCGCCTCCAGCTCGGGCAGGGCGAAAGGCTTGGTCAGGTAGTCGTCGGCACCGGCATCCAGCCCGCGCACGCGATCCTCCAGGCCGTCCTGCGCCGTCAGGATCAGCACCGGCAGGGCATTCTTGCGCGCCCGCAGACGGGTCAGCACCTCCAGTCCCGGCAGGCGCGGCAGGCCGAGATCGAGAATCAGCAGGTCGTACTGCTGCGAGGCGAGCGCCGTATCGGCATCCGCGCCATTGTTGACATGATCCACCGCGTAATTCGACTTGCGCAGCGCCCGTACCAACCCGTCGGCGATGATGCGGTCGTCCTCGGCCAGCAATATTCTCATGTCACCCCCGTGCCCCGGCAGATTCGGCAAGCATGGGCGTCTGTTTACCCAAAGTCATATTCGTCCGGGCTGCCTTGTTCGTGTCCGCCATTGTAAGTGTTGAGTAAGCAAGTTGTCCCATAATCGCCGCCAGCATCGGGAGGCTGCGGTCAAGCCGCCTATTGCCGCGGGCACGTTCCGGGTCGTTCGCACCCTTCGGCCAGCCAATTTCTCACAGAGAAGAGGAGGATTCAATGCAACATAACCACGACGTCCAAGGTTACTGGAAAGCGACGCTGGGCCTCATCACCAAGGTTCTGGTGATCTGGTTCCTGGTCTCGTTCGGTGCCGGCATCCTGTTCGCCGACATGCTGAACGGCATTTCTCTCGGCGGCTACCCGCTCGGCTTCTGGTTCGCCCAGCAGGGTTCGATGTACGTCTTCGTCGCGCTGATTTTCTGGTACGCGAAGAAGATGGGTGACATCGACCGCGAATTCGACGTTCACGAAGACTAAGGAGCGAGACCCCATGGATCTGCAAACCACAATCTACCTGGTCGTCGGCGCGACCTTCGCCCTCTATATCGGCATCGCCATCTGGGCGCGCGCCGGTTCCACCAGCGAGTACTACGCTGCCGGTGGCGGCGTGCCTCCCGTCCTGAACGGCATGGCGACTGCCGCCGACTGGATGTCTGCCGCGTCCTTCATCTCGATGGCCGGCCTGATCTCCAACATGGGCTACGGCGGCGGCCTGTTCCTGATGGGCTGGACCGGCGGCTATGTCCTGCTGGCCTGCCTGCTGGCTCCCTACCTCCGCAAGTTCGGCAAGTTCACCGTGCCGCAGTTCATCGGCGACCGCTTCTACTCGAAGTCGGCCTCGACCGTCGCGGTGCTGTGCCTGCTGGTCGCCTCGCTGACCTACATCATCGGCCAGATGACCGGCGTCGGCGTCGCCTTCTCGCGCTTCCTCGGCGTATCGAGCGAAATGGGCATCTACGTCGGTATGGCGATCGTGTTCACCTACGCGGTGTTCGGCGGCATGAAGGGCATCACCTACACCCAGGTCGCCCAGTACATCGTGCTGATCTTCGCCTACGTGATCCCGGCCGTGTTCATCTCGATGCAGCTGACCGGCAACCCGATCCCGCAACTCGGCCTCGGTTCCAACCTGTCCGGCCATGACGTCTCCCTGCTCAGCAAGCTCGACCAGGTGGTGACCGACCTCGGCTTCGGCAAGTACACGACCACGACCGCCGGCAGCACGCTGAACATGTTCGTCTACACGTTCTCGCTGATGGTCGGTACCGCCGGCCTGCCGCACGTGATCATGAGATTCTTCACCGTGCCGAACGTCGCCGCCGCGCGCGCCTCGGCCGGCTGGGCCCTCGTCTTCATCGCCATCCTCTACACCACGGCGCCTGCGGTTGCCGCGATGGCCAAGACCAACCTGATCCGCACCATCAACCCCGGTGTCGTGATGCAGGATGCCAGCCCCTACGGTCCGGAAGCCCAGATCAAGGCGGACGAGCGTCCCGACTGGATGAAGCGCTGGGAAAAGACCGGCCTGCTCAAGTTCGAAGACAAGAACGGTGACGGCCGCATCCAGTACTACAACGACAAGTCGAAGAACGAAGCCTTCAACGCCAAGGCGGCCGAAGCCGGCTGGAAGGGCAACGAGTTGACGGTGAACGCCGACATCATCGTGCTGGCCAACCCGGAAATCGCGCTGCTGCCCGACTGGGTGATCGCGCTGGTCGCCGCCGGTGGTCTCGCCGCCGCGCTGTCGACCGCTGCCGGCCTGCTGATGGCGATCTCCTCCGCCATCTCCCACGACCTGGTGAAGGGCGTCTTCGCGCCGAACATCAGCGAGAAGGGCGAGCTGATGGCGGGCAAGATCGCGATGGCCTGCTCGATCGTCGTCGCCGGCTACCTCGGCCTGAATCCTCCCGGATTCGCGGCCGGTACCGTGGCCCTGGCCTTCGGCATTGCCGCCTCGTCGCTGTTCCCGGCGATCATGATGGGCATCTTCTCCAAGAAGATGAACAAGGAAGGCGCCATGGCCGGCATGCTGGCAGGCCTGTTCATCACCCTGTTCTACGTGTTCGCGCACAAGGGCATCTTCTTCATCAAGGGCACCGAGTACCTCGGCGTCATCGGCGGCGCCAACAGCTTCTTCGGCATCACGCCGGAAGCCTTCGGCGGCGTCGGCGCCATGGTCAACTTCCTCGTCGCCTTCGCGGTCGACAAGGTGACCAAGGAGCCGCCCGAGCACATCCAGCACATGGTCGAGAACGTGCGTATCCCGCGCGGTTCCAAGGCCGTGGATGGCGCCCACTAAGCAATATTGAGCTGATCCCGGCCCTGCCGGGTAGCCGCAGCCCCGCCGGGTTACACTGGCGGGGCTTTTTGTTTGTACAACCTGGAGTCAACGATGGTCTTCGACGTCAACGTCGCCATGACGTGGCTGCTGTTCCTGGCGCTCTTCCCGATCGCCTTCTACTGGCTGCGCCGCGCCTGGCGCATCATCATCCGCCGCGACTTTTCCGACGTCGCGCTCAAGCGCGGCGAACCGCCACCCAATCAGCAGAAGTACGCGCCGTACTCCGCGGCGATCAACCTTGTCGCCGCCGGCATCCTCATCTTCGTCGTCATCGGCGTCGTGATGGGCACGCTGGCCTACGAAACCTGGTCGGCCATCGCCGGCTCGACCATCTGGATGAAGATCATCTTCGACTTCATCCTCAGCCGCCAGGCCCACCTGTTCGGCAAGCTGAAAAAACCCGAGGCACAGTAAGGCGCCTGTAAGTCGCACGGCGCAGAATCGTCCGTGCTGTTCTCCTTTTCGGTCACAGGAATCCGCTGCCAAATGCGGCGGTCCCGGGAGACGGCCTGAACTGGCCGTCTCCCGCCGACTTTTCTCCCGACTGACTACCCGCCCGCGCCGTCCCCCCAGCGCCGACTTTTTGTGCGCTGGCCGCAGGCAAAACAAAAGCCCCGCATTGCGGGGCTTTTGTTTTGGAGGAAGGTGGGTAACGGGAGGAAACCGCGTTTCCTCCCGTTCCTAGCCTGGCATGATGTGCTCGGCTACGCCGATCACATCATGTCCATGCCGCCCATGCCACCCATGCCGCCCATGCCGCCCGGCATGCCGCCGCCGGCGGCCGGCTTGTCTTCCACCAGTTCGGCGACCATGCAGTCGGTGGTGAGCATCAGGCCGGCGACGGACGCGGCGTTCTGCAGCGCGGTGCGCTCGACCTTGGTCGGGTCCAGCACGCCCATTTCGACCATGTCGCCGTACTCGCCGGTGGCGGCGTTGTAGCCGAAGTTGCCCTTGCCTTCCAGCACCTTGTTGATGACGACGGAGGGCTCGTCGCCGGCGTTGGCGACGATCTCGCGCAGCGGCTGTTCGAGGGCGCGCAGCACGATCTTGATACCGGCTTCCTGGTCGTGGTTGTCGCCCTTGACGCTGATGCCGGCACGGGCACGCAGCAGCGAAACGCCGCCGCCGGGGACGATGCCTTCTTCAACGGCGGCACGCGTGGCGTGCAGCGCGTCTTCGACGCGGGCCTTCTTCTCCTTCATCTCGACTTCGGTCGCGGCACCGACCTTGATCAGCGCCACGCCGCCGGCCAGCTTGGCGACGCGTTCCTGCAGCTTCTCCTTGTCGTAGTCGCTGGTGGCCTCCTCGATCTGGATGCGGATCTGGGCGACACGCGCCTTGATGGCATCTTCCGAACCGGCACCGTCGATGATGGTGGTGTTTTCCTTGGCGATCTCGACCTTCTTGGCCTGGCCCAGATCCTTCAGGGTGGCCTTCTCGAGGGTCAGGCCGACTTCCTCGGCGATCACCGTGCCGCCGGTCAGGATGGCGATGTCTTCCAGCATGGCCTTGCGGCGGTCGCCAAAGCCCGGGGCCTTGACGGCGACGGTCTTGAGGATGCCGCGGATGTTGTTGACCACGAG
>JAVEWF010000018.1:0-41763 GCA_034004665.1 Rhodocyclaceae bacterium
TCAGCGTGATGTCGAGCAGCCGCGCCGCCTTTTCGGCGTCGTCGTAGAACAACTCGTAGAAATCACCCATGCGATAGAACAGCAACACATCCGGATGCGCCGCCTTGAGCCGCAGATACTGCTGCATCATCGGGGTATGCCGGCTGAAATCCTCTGCAGAATGGGGCACGGATCGGGTCATTCGGGGGAGGGAGGAGGGGAGGGATAAGGCCATCCGCAGGGCGGATATGGCAGGGTGCGAATTATACTGCCCGCCCTCCTGGCAACTTTTTTCGCGCTTGATCATCCCTATATTGGGGATTATGATCCCCAATATGCATCAGATAGAACCCTCTCTGACAGGTGCTTTATTCACTGGTGTTCAACGGCGATTGCTGGCACTGTTCTACAGCCAGCCGGATCGCTCCTACTACACTAATGAGTTGTTGCGTCTCGCGGCGACTGGTCGAGGTGGACTTCAGCGCGAGTTGGCACGCTTGGTCACATCCGGTCTCGTCACCGCGACCTCCGTTGGCAATCAGAAGCACTATCAGGCCAACCGAGCAGCGCCGATCTTCAGCGAATTGCGCAGCATCGTCCTCAAGACGTTCGGGCTCGCCGATGTCGTGCGCGATGTATTGGCCCCTCTGGCAGCCAGGATTCATCTTGCTTTCATTTTCGGATCAGTGGCCAAGGGGAGCGATACCGCCGCCAGTGATATCGACGTTCTGGTTGTCAGCGACGACATGGCCTATGCCGACCTTTTCAATGCCTTGTCGACCGCCGAGGACACGCTGGGCCGCAAGATCAGCCCGACACTCTATGGGACGTCGGAATTCGAGCGCAAGGTGCGCGAGGACAACCACTTCGTAACGCGCGTGCTGGCCCAACCAAAGATTTTCCTGAAGGGAACCGAGGATGACCTCCCCGCTGCACAATCTGCTTAATGTCAGCAAGGGCGGGCTGAAGCAGGAGGTGCCCAGCCAGTCCGAGTTCGATGGCCTGGTGCGGTCGGCCAAACGCAAGCGCAAGGACGCGGCCATCCCCGGACTGGGTGACGAAAGCCGCTTCGACCTCGCCTACAACGCCGCGCATGCCTTGGCCCTTGCGGCACTGCGCTGGCATGGCTACCGATCCGACAACCGGATTCTTGTGTTTCAGGCACTGGCACACACTGTCGGGTTCACCCCTGCTCAATGGCGGGTGCTGGACCGCTGCCACGCGAAACGCAATCTGGCGGAATACGAAGGCAACTTTGACGTCGACGTTCAGTTGCTGCGCGAACTGGATACGGTCGCTGGCCAACTCGAAGAGCTAGTCGATGCGCTCGGGCCGATCAAGACGAGCCGCTGACTTCCCTTTTGCACCTGAAGCCCAATGAACAGCCACGGCATCCTGATGCAATGGGTAGGCAGATTGCAGAACCTGTGGGTCCGTTTGCGTTTGCTGCCGGAGAATGCTGCCGCGCTGCAGATCGACCCTGCCCGTCCGGTCTGCTACGTGATCCGTGAAAACTGGTTGTCCGACCGGCTGGCGTTGCGCGAGGCGGTGCGGCAGGCCGGTCTGCCGTCTGTCGAAACGCCGCTGCGGCTGCCCGGCCACCGTCTCGCCAGCGCCGACTTTTCGCTGAAGCGGGCCTGGCGCCTGTTCGGCAGCGCTCGCGAAGCGCAATCGGTGCCGCCGCGACTCGCGCGGCTGGTGGAGGCGTTCGCGGCGGATGCGGACTTCGATCTGCAACTCGTGCCCGTGACCGTCCTGTGGGGCCGGGCACCGAAGCAGCAGGACGGTGTATTGCAGGCGTTGTTCGCCGAATCCTGGCAGCGTCGCAATCCGCTCGGCCACTGGCTGGCCGTGCTGTTGCACGGCCGCCATGCCCATATTCACTTCGGGACGCCGATGTCGCTGCGCGAGGTGCTTCCCGGCGAGAGCGATCCGGTACTGGCGGCGAAAAAGTGCGCCCGCGTGCTGCGCACCCATTTCCGCCGGCAAAGGGAGGCTGCCATCGGTCCCGATGTCTCGCACCGCCACACACAGGTGGAGACGTTGATCGAGGCGCCGGAGGTCCGCGCCGCCATCGAGGCGGAAGCGGCGCGGGAGAAGCTGCCGTTGGCCACGGCCGAGGCGCGTGCACGCCGGCATGCCCGCGCCATCGCGTCCGATTACTCCTATGCCGTGGTGCGGGCGGGCGAAATCCTCCTCCACTGGGTGTGGACGCGCCTGTTCGATGGCGTCGAGGTACGCAACTTCGAGGTGCCTGCGAAACTCGCCGCGGGCCAAAGCCTGGTCTATGTGCCCTGCCATCGCAGTCATGTCGATTACCTGCTGCTGTCCTATGTGATCTTTCGCGGCGGCCTGACGCCGCCGCATATCGCCGCCGGCGACAACCTCGATCTGCCGCTGCTGGGACTGCTGCTGCGCCGTGGCGGCGCCTTCTTCCTGCGGCGCAGCTTCAAGGGCGATCCGCTTTACGCGACGGTGTTTGCCGAGTATCTGCACCTGATGCTCGCGCGCGGCTTCCCGATCGAGTTCTTCATCGAGGGCGGGCGCAGTCGCAGCGGTCGCCTGCTGATGCCGAAGGCGGGCCTGCTGGGCATGACGGTGCAGAGTTTCGTGCGCCGCCACGAGCGTCCGCTGGTATTCGTGCCCGTCTATATCGGTTACGAGAAGCTGCCGGAAGGCGCGAGCTTCGTCGGCGAACTCGCCGGTCGGCCGAAGCAGCGTGAATCGTGGTGGGGCGTGCTGTCCTCGCTGCGCGTCCTGCGCCGGCATTTCGGCCGGGTCTATGTGAATTTCGGCACACCGCTGCCGCTCGCCGACTGGCTCGACGCACGCCATCCTGACTGGCGCGATGCCGCGAACTCCGACTGGCAGCGGGATGCCGTCGGCGAGATCGCCGACGAACTGGCGCGCCGCATCAACGGGGCCGCCCTGCTCAATCCCGTGAACCTGGTGGCGCTGGCATTGCTCGCCACGCCGAAGGCGACGGCCGATGCCGATGCGCTGGCACGCCAGATCGAGCACTTGCAGGCCCTGCTGCCGGCCGGGCAGGCGGATGCTCTCGCGGCGCCTGCGTCGGGGGCCGAATGCATCGCGGCGGCCCTGAGGCTGGCGGCCGTGCATCGCATCGAGCACCCGCTGGGAGCGCTGATCGCTGCGAGCAACGATGAAGCGGCGCTGCTGGCCTACTTCCGCAACAATGTGCTGCACCTGCATGCCCTGCCGGCGCTGGTTGCCTGCCTGATCCTGCAGCACGGCCCTCTGGCCGGGGCGAATCTGCACGAGATGGTGGCTGCGCTCTTCGGCCTGCTGCGCACCAATCTTTACCTGCCGCTCGAAGAGCAGGCCCTGCCGCAGGCGCTGGACGAACTGCTCGCACGGATGGCGAAACGCGGCCTGATTCTGCTGGAAGCCGGCATGCTGCGGTCCCCCGGCACGAATACGGCAGCCCATGCCGAACTGGCATGGCTCGGAGAAATCGTCCGCCCGCAGATGGAACGCCATTTCCTCCTGCTCCTCGTGCTGCGCAAGCACGCCGGTGGATCGCTGACGCGACGGGAGCTTGCGGACCAGTGCCAGCTGCTGGCGCAACGGCTGGCACTGCTGCATGGAGGAAAAACGCCGGAATTTGCCGACCGGAGCCTGTTCGACGCACTCACCGGCCATCTGCTCGACAACGGGGTCCTGCACGAGGACGAACTGCAGAGGCTGGCGTTCGGCCCTCAGTTCGAGCGCGCTGCGGTGCAAGCCGAAGGACTGATCGCCCCGGAGGTGCGCGATCTCATCCGGCGCCTGTTCTGACGTGGCTCAGCGGGTTGCCGTGCGCGTCGCGGCGACGCAGTCCTTGACGAGGCCGGGCCCGCGATAGATCAGGCCGGAATAGATCTGCACCAGCTGCGCACCGGCCTCGAGCTTCGCTTTCGCTTTCTGTCCGTCGACCACGCCGCCCGCGGCGATGATCGGCACTTCGCCGGCGAGGGTCCGGGCGAGCTTGCGCACCACCTCGGTGGAGGCTTCGAACAGTGGTGCGCCGGAAAGCCCGCCGGTTTCCCCGGCATGTGCCTGTCCCTGGACTTTCGTGCGGTCGAGCGTGGTGTTGGTGGCGATGACGGCATCGATGCGATGGCGCCTGAGCGCGTCGGCGATGTTCGCGATCTGAGCATCGTCGAGGTCCGGGGCGATCTTCAGCGCGACGGGGACGTAGCGACCGTGCTGCTGTGCCAGTCCCCCCTGCCTGGCCTTGAGCGCCCCGAGCAGGGCGTCGAGTTCGGACTCTCCCTGAAGGGCGCGCAGGTTCTTGGTGTTCGGGCTGGAGATGTTGACGGTGACGTAGCCGGCGTGGGGGTAGGCCTTCTCCAGGCCGATCAGGTAATCGTCGGCGGCGCGCTCGATCGGCGTATCGGCGTTCTTGCCGATGTTGATGCCGAGAATGCCGCGGTACTTGGCCGCCTTGACGTGGTCGATCAGTGCATCGATGCCGTGGTTGTTGAAGCCCATGCGGTTGATGATGCCCTCGACTTCGGGCAGCCGGAACATGCGCGGCTTCGGGTTGCCGGGCTGGGCGCGCGGCGTGACCGTGCCGATCTCGAGAAAGCCGAAACCCCAGCCGGCCAGTGCGTCGATGGCCTCGCCGTTCTTGTCGAGGCCGGCGGCGAGGCCGATGCGGTTGGGGAAGCGCAAGCCCATCACCTCGGCCGGTGTGTCCGGCAGCGGCTTGCCGGGACCGGTCAGCGCGCCGGTGACACGCAGGCCGGCAATGGCGGTTTCGTGGGCGGTTTCGGGGTCGAGCGCGAAAACGAAGGGGCGGAGCAGGCAGTAGGGCAGCATGGGGCGGATTGTACCGGGGAGGGTGCGTGTTACGATCGGCGCACGCATTCAAAACAATAAGGAGGAGACTCTATGCGCAAGCTGGGTTTCGGAATCGCTTTGGGTCTGTGCGTTTTCATCGCGCAGGCTGCCGGCAACGCCCTGCCGCCGGTGAAGGTCTATGTGCCGAAGGTCTGCCTGGCCTGCGCCGAGTGGGCCGAGCATCTGCGCCAGCACGGCTTCGTCGTCACGCTGGACGACACGCAGGACATGGAGAAGATCAAGAAGCGCTACCGCATCGACCGCGACCTCGAGGCGCGCCACACGGCGGTGGTCGGCGGCTATTTCGTCGAAGGCCACGTGCCGGCATCCGACATCCTGCAACTGCTGAAGGAGAAGCCTGCGGCGCGCGGCCTCGCAGTCGCGGGCAGCCCGCGCGGAGCGCCGGGACTGGACGTGCTGGCCGGAACGGGATGCGAGACGGGCTGCACCATGCTCGACGGGGACGGGGCGTCGAACATCGTGCGTCGCGAATTGTTCAATACCTATCTGGTCGGCAAGGATGGACAGACCAGCGTCTGGGCACGGCACTGACTAACGGGCGAGGATCTCGTCGAGCAGCGATTCGAGCCAGGCGACATCCTCGTCGCGCGGCTGCGGATCACGCTCGACTTTCGTCTGCTGCATGAGCACGCCGTCGCCGCGCAGGCGGTAGGCGGCCGCGAGGCGGATCGCCTCGGGCGGTTCGAAGCGGGTGGCGATGTGGCAGAGACTGTCGGGCAGCCCCTGCGGCACTTCCTTGCCGCGGGCCAGTGCCACGATGCGGCGGGCGACGAGGCGGCCCTGGCTGGCCGCCATGTGGGCGCTCTTCGGATAGTGGCCGAACAGGGGTGAAACGCGGTCGATCATGTCGCCGATCATGAAGATGCGATCGTCGTTGCGCGCCGCCAGCGTCAGTGGGTCGATGTCGGCCCAGCCGGTCGGACGGCCTTTCGCATCGCGGCCGATCAACCCGGCTTGCCAGGCGAGATCGCCGGCTTGCTGGGGCGGCATGAGGATCGCCTCGTCGAAACCGAAATCCTCGAACTCCGTCCGGACGATGCGCGCCCGTGGATCGACCGAAACGACCGGCGTTTGCGAGCGGTAGACGATGCGTTCGTCGAAGTCGCGGAAGAGGCGCTGGAATTCCTGGAAGGGCGGGTTGGCATCGAGGATGACGATGCGCCCCGGAATGCCGCGCGACTCCAGCCAGCCGGCCAGCAGCGCAGCCCGCTCGTAGGGGGCCGGCGGACAGCGGAACGGTGCGGGCGGAATGGTCATCAGCAGGTCGCCGCCCCGGAAGCGCGCGAGCCTGTCGCGCAGGATGGCGAATTCCGCGCCCGGCGTCCATGCGGCCGGATAGGTGGCACGGGCAAAATCCGCCGCTTCCCGGTCGTCGCCGAACCAGGCGCGGTAATCGTGGCGGATGCCGACGGCGATGACCAGCCAGTCGTAGTCGAAGCTGCCGGACGAGCTGACGACCCGGCGCCGGTCGCGGTCGATGGCGGAAACCTCGCCCTGCACGAAGCGGTAGCCCCAGCGCTGTGCCGCGGCGGCGTAGTCGCGTCGCAGCCGGGTTTCGTCGATCCGGCCGACCAGCCACTTGTTCGACAGCGGGCAGGACCAGAATGCCGGGTTGCGTTCGATCAGGGTGATGTCGAGTCCGGGATCGGCTTCTCGCAGGTGGCGGGCGGCGGAGAGGCCGCCCCAGCCTCCGCCGACGATGACGACGCGACTGTCCACCCTGCGCGCAGCGCGCACCCGGTCCGGCAGCATCGCTGCGGCACCCAGCGAGGCTGCAGCGGCGAGGAATCGCCGCCGCCGCATCAGCATTGCCGGGCGATCTCCGGCGACTTGTTGCAGCCGCGCAGCAGCCACAGCGAGACGAGGCCGGCGACTTCGTCGGCACGGACGCGCCGGGCCAGGCTGGCGACGTCGCGGCCTTCGTTGCTCTTGATGAGCGGGTCCGCTCCCGCCTTGAGCAGCAGCTGGGCATGCTCGCTGCGCGTGGCGAAAGCGGCCATGTGCAGCGGCGTCTGGCCATCGTTGTCGCGCACATTCACGCCCGCGCCTGCGGCCAGCAGGGCCTTGAGCGGGCCGCTGTCCAGGTTGAGCGCAGCCAGGTGCAGCGGCGTGGCGCCGAGGTTCGGGGTGCGTGCGTCGCGCATGGACGGATCCTGCCTGAGGATGCGTTCGACATCGCTGCGCGTGCCCATGCGGGCCGCGTCGTGGATCGGCAGTTCGTCCTTGCCGAAAGTGGCCTGCTGCGCGACGGACTGTCCGGCAGCGAAGATGCCCGCCGCGAACACGGCAATGGCGATGCGTCGTGCCTGGGCGGCGAAAAGGCGGATGGTCATGGTCTCTACTCCAGTGGATCACGGGTCTTGTTGTTGTGCCGCCATGTTGCCATGAATCGGCAGGGAAATGAGCGCGCGCGATCACAGACCTGCGCGGTCTCCCAGAAAGTCGGCGCCGGCGGGACGGCGGGGCTGCGTTAAGATGCAGCCTGATCCACCCGAGGAGTGCCGATGGCTCGTGCCGACCCCGCCGAACATGCCTTGATCCGACTGGAGCTGCGTCGCTTCGAGTCGCGCTGCGATGCGCAGGAAGGCCTGATCCGCCGTGCCGATACCCTGCGCGAGGTGGCCCGGCTCGCCAATATCGCCGTTCCCTACAAGCTGGCCAACGAATTCGAAGCGCGCGATCATCAGCGGCGGGTGAACCTGATTGCGGAGGAACGCGCCCGGGAGTTGATCGTCGAGCTGGTCGAGCTGTTTTCCCGCTCGGAGGGGGAGTTCCGCGAGAAGCTGCGCCTCAAGATGCGCGACGACTGGGCCAACCTGACCGGCCCGCTGGGACATCTGCGCAGCTGGGCCAACAACCGGCTGCAGGTGGCCGAGCAGAACCTCTAGTCCGCCAGCGGTTCCCAGTGCCCTTGCCGCAGTGCTTCGAGCGGCCGGAACTGTGACTTGTAGGCCATCTTGCGGCTGTCGCGGATCCAGTAGCCGAGATAGAGATGCGGCAGGCCGAGGCGCCGGCATTGTTCGATCTGCCACAGGATCGCCCAGGTGCCGAAACTGGCGCCGGGCAGGTCCGGTTCGTAGAACGTGTAGACCGATGACAGGCCGCCTTCCAGCACGTCGATGATGCTGACCATGCGCAGCACTTCCCCCGCGCGGAATTCCACGAGCCGGCTGTCGACATGCGTCTGCAACAGGAAGTGGGCGTACTGTTCCCGACTGTCCTTGTCCATGCCGCCGCCGGAATGGCGGGACAGCTGGTAGCGCTGGTAAAGCGCGTAGTGCTCTTCCCTGAATTGCAGGGGACGCTCCATGACAGTCAGGTCGCCATGCTGGGCGCCGGCACGCCGCTGGCTGCGGTTGGGCCGGAAGTCCGCGACGGGAATGCGCACGGCGACGCATTCGCGGCAGTTGTCGCACCAGGGGCGGTAGGTGAATACGCCGCTGCGGCGGAATCCGATCCGGACAAGCTCGCTGTAGGTGGCGGTATCGATCAGGTGGGTCGGCGTGGCGACCTGCGAGCGCGCAGCACGGCCTGGCAGGTAGGAGCAACCGTAGGGCGAAGTCGCGTAGAACTGTAGCAGTGGAAAGGGCGGCAAATCCCGGAGATGGGTCATGCCGGTTTCCTGAAGTGGCCGTCGATGGCGTTGGCGGGCCACCGTCCCGGTGCATCCCCACGCTTGACGAGCGCAGCGATGCGCGCGAGAAAATCGTCGCGTGCAATCGGGCGGGCGCCCAGGGAGGCGAGGTGTTCGGTTTCCATCTGGCAGTCGATTATGCCGAATCCGCGCGCGGCGAGAAATCGGCACAGGTGGGCCAGCGCGATTTTCGAGGCGTCGGTGCGGTGCGAAAACATCGATTCGCCAAAAAACGCCTGCCCCAGCGCGATGCCGTAGAGTCCGCCGACCAGCCGCCCGGCGTGCCAGGTTTCGACGCTGTGGGCGTGGCCGAGCGTGTGCAATGTCCGGTAGGCCGCCTGCATCTCGGGTGTGATCCATGTCCCGTTCTGGCCGTCGCGCTGCGTCGTGGCGCAGGCGGCGATGACCTGGTCGAAAGCGCTGTCGAGCCGGACTTCATAGTCGGCGTTCCGCAGCGTTTTCGCCAGCGAGCGCGTGATGCGGATCTCGTCCGGGAACAGCACCATGCGCGGGTCCGGACTCCACCAGAGGATCGGCTCGCCCGGCGAGAACCAGGGAAAAATGCCGCGCCGGTAGGCGGCGACGAGACGTTGCGGGGACAGGTCGCCGCCGACGGCAAGCAGGCCGTTGGGGTTGCTCAGTGCGGTCGAGGGAGGTGGAAAAACGGGTTCAGGCGGCAGCCACGGGATCATGCCCGAACGCTACCACATGGTCGACGTCAAGCCGGATGCCGATGCGTTCGCCGATGGCATGGTTGTGGTGGGAGGGCACGAGTGACAACACCGTCGCCCCCGAGGCGAGCTGCAGGGTGTAGAGAAATTCGGCGCCCCGGAAGGCCTTGGCGACGATCTCCGCCTGTTGCAGGGCGCTGTCGTCATGGATCACGTCGTCCGGGCGCAGCAACACATCGACGCGCGTGCCGGTGGCGAGCAGGGCGCAGCTGCCGCCGTCGCATTCGGTAGCCAGGGTGCCGTGCAGGTGGCCCAGTTCCGTGTCGAGTTGGCCGGATGCGCTCACCGTACCGGCCAGAAAGGCCCCCTGTCCGACGAAGTCGGCGACCCGTCGCGTGGCCGGGCGGTGATAGAGGTCGTAAGGGCTGTCCCATTGCTCGATGCGGCCGGCATGCATGACGCCGACCTTGTCGGCGACGGCGAAGGCTTCGTGCTGGTCGTGCGTGACCAGGATCGCGGCGGTACCGGTTGCCTTGAGGATGTCGCGCACCTCGAGCGACAGCCGTTCGCGCAGTTCGACGTCGAGGTTCGAGAAGGGCTCGTCGAGCAGCAGCAGATGTGGGCGCGGCGCCAGGGCGCGCGCCAGCGCGACGCGCTGCTGCTGGCCCCCGGAAAGTTCGTGCGGAAACTTGCCGCCCTGGCCGGAGAGGCCGACCAGGGCGAGCAGTTCTTCCACCCGCCCAACTGCGGAAGACGGCCTGTCGGGCCGTCCTGCCGCCGCCGACTTTTTGTCGAGGCCGAAGCCGATGTTGCCGGCGACGGAAAGATGCGGGAACAGCGCGTAGTCCTGGAACACCATGCCGATGCGGCGCTTCTCGGGCGGCACGTTGCGGCCGGGGGCGGCGACGACCTCGTCGCGCAACAGGATGCGGCCATCGCCTGGCGTCTCGAAGCCGGCGATGAGGCGCAGTACCGTGGTCTTGCCGCAGCCGGAGGCGCCCAGCAGGCAGCCGATTTCGCCTTCGCCCAGCGACAACGTGAGATCGGCGACGACCGGGTGGTCGCCATAGGCATGACTGACATGATCGAGGACGAGCAGACTCATGTCTTGATTATAATTGAGAAACATTCTCAGTATTCTCGGTGTTCCGCGCTTATGCGTTCTCCGCTGGTGGTTCTCGCTGCACTCGTCGGCCTGCTGGTCGCGCTGCCGGTGCTCTCTGTCGGCGCCAATCTGTTTGCCGGCGACACCGGTTCGACCTGGGGACATCTCGCGTCGACCGTACTGCCCGAATATGCGGCGAATTCGCTGCTCCTGTCGGCCGGCGTCGGTCTGGGCGTGGCGGTCGTCGGCGTCGGCACGGCGTGGTTTACGTCGATGACCGACTTCCCCGGCCGGCGCGTTTTCGATTGGGCGCTACTGCTGCCGCTGGCGATGCCGGCCTACGTGCTGGCCTACGTCTATACCGATCTGCTGCAGTTCGTCGGCCCGGTGCAGACGACTCTTCGCGAAGCTTTCGGCTGGCGACGCGGCGATTACTGGTTTCCCGAGATCCGCAGCCTCGGCGGGGCGGCGCTGATGTTCGTCTGCGTGCTCTATCCCTACGTCTATCTGCTGGCACGCACCGCTTTCCTTGAACGCGGCGCCGGCACTTTCGAGGCGGCGCGCTCGCTGGGGCTCTCGCCGTGGGGTGCCTTCCTGCGCGTCTCGCTGCCGCTCGCCCGTCCCGCCGTCGCGGCCGGCGTGGCGCTGGTGCTGATGGAGACGCTCGCGGACTACGGCACGGTCGCCTACTTCGCGGTGCCGACCTTCACCACCGGCATCTACCGCGCCTGGTTCTCGCTCGGCGACCGCGTGGCCGCCGCGCAACTGGCCGGCGCGCTGCTCGCCTTCGTGCTGTTGCTCCTCGCGCTGGAACGCGCGAGCCGCGGTCGGGCGCGCTTCCAAGAAACCGGGCGCCGCAAAGGCGAGCGTCGGCCACTCGCCGGCTGGCACGCCTGGGGCGCGGCTGGCGTCTGCCTGCTGCCGCTGGCGCTCGGCTTCCTGCTGCCGGCCGGTTTATTGTTCGACCTCGCGCTGGAGGAGGGGGACAGCAAGTTCGGTTTCCGCTACGGCGTACTGGCGCAGAACAGTCTGCTGGTCGCGGGCGTCAGCGCCCTGCTGGCAGTCGTGCTGGCCGTGCTGCTGGCCTACGCGCAGCGGCTGCGTCCCGTGTGGGCGACGCGCGCGATCAACCGCGTCGTCGGCCTCGGCTACGCCGTGCCGGGTTCGGTAATCGCAGTCGGCGTGCTGATTCCGGTCACGCGGCTCGACCACTGGCTGGCGGCGCACTGGCTGGAATGGTTCGGCGCGAACCCGGGCCTGATCTTCACCGGTGGCATCGCCGCGCTGGTCTACGCTTATCTCGCGCGCTTCCTCGCCATCGCGCTGCACACGGTGGAAGCCGGCCTCGCGCGCGTGACGCCGAGCATGGACGCCGCCGCGAAAAGCCTCGGCTGCGGGCCGGGCGAGACGCTGCGGCGCGTGCATGTGCCGCTGCTCTCCGGCAGCCTGTTCACGGCCGGGCTGCTGGTGTTCGTCGATGTGATGAAGGAACTGCCGGCGACGCTGGTGATGCGCCCCTTCAACTTCGACACGCTGGCGACGCAGACCTACACGCTGGCCGCCGACGAACGCCTCGCGGAGGCTTCCACGGCGGCGCTCGCCATCGTCGCGGTCGGTCTGCTGCCGGTGTTCCTGCTGGCGCGGCAGGTGGCGAAGGGCAAGTAGACCCTCGCCGTCCCGCCAGCGCCGACTTTCGGTTCAGCTTATTTCCAGCCTGCCCGGTCGGCGATCTTCTGCGCCGTCACGACATGCTTCGCGTAGGCGGGGATCGGCAGCGTGTCGGCCTTGAAGTTGCCGAGCGCGGCGAGCGCCGGGTTGTCGGTTTTCACGCCCGGCACGGCCGGCCACTCGTTGTTGCCGTCGGCGAAGTAGCGCTGCGCGTCGTCCGAGGCGAGGTATTCGAGGAACTTCACCGCCGCTTCCTTGTTGGGCGCGTGTTTGAGCATGCCGGCGCCGGAAATGTTGACGTGCGCGCCCTGCGTCTGCTGGTTCGGCCAGACGACGCCGACGCTGTCGACGATCTTCTTGTCCTCGGGCTTGGTCGAGCGCATTAGGCGCGCGAAGTAGTAGGAGTTCGAAATCGCCACACCGCATTCGCCGGCCGCGACGGCCTTGATCTGGTCGGTGTCGCCGCCCTTGGGCGCACGCGCGAAGTTTGCGACCACGCCTTTCGCCCATTCCTCGGCCTTCTGTTCGCCCTGATGCGCGACGAGCGAGGCCAGCAGGGAAAGGTTGTACGGGTGGGAGCCGGAACGGCTGCACACCTGGCCTTTCATTTTCGGTCCGGCGAGGTCCGCGTAGTCCTTCACGTCCCCGGGCTTGATGGCGGCCTTGTTGTAGACGATCACGCGCGCGCGTGTCGAAAATGCGAACCAGTCGGGCGAACGCAGGTGGGCGGGAATGCGCTCCTCCAGCACCTTCGACTTCGCCGGGGCGAAGAAGCCGAGCTCGTCGGCCTTGGCGAGACGCGAGGCGTCCACGGTGATGAACACGTCGGCCGGGCTGTGCGCGCCTTCGTTCCTGATGCGCTCGATCAATTCGTCTTCCTTGGCTTCGATGCGGTTGATCCTGATGCCCGTCTGTTTCGTGAAGTTGACATAGAGTGCCTCGTCGGTCTGATAGTGGCGCGACGAATAGAGGTTGAGCACATTTTCCTGGGACATCGCGGTCGAGATGCCCAGAAGGGTCGCCGCCGAGAGAATGAACCAATTGCGTAATTGCATTGCGAAACTCCTGGATGAGGGTTGAGTGTCGCTATCCTATCATAACGATAATGATTCTCATAACAATCGATGTCCGTAAGGGATAAGAAAGGCTGAGTTGTCTATAATCTCCACGAATAATAAGCGCCGCGATCAATCTTTCCGGGGGGCGAAGTGACATTCAAGGCATACCTGATCGAGCAGGACGAGGGCAAGATATCGGCCAGTTTCGTCGCGATGGAGGAGGAGCGGCTGGATGCCGGCGAGGTCACGATTGCGGTGGCCTGGTCGGGCATCAACTACAAGGACGCGCTTGCCGCGACAGGTGCGGGGCGCATCATCCGGCGTTTCCCGTGCATCGGCGGCATCGATCTTGCCGGCACGGTAGTGAAGAGCGACAGCCCGGACATCGCCCCGGGCGATGCGGTGCTCGCGACCAGTTACGATATCGGCGTCGCGCATCATGGCGGTTTTGCAGAACTCGCACGCATTCCGGCCCGCTGGGTGCTGAAGCTGCCTCCCGGCCTCGATCAGCGTGAGGCGATGGCGCTCGGTACCGCCGGTTTCACCGCCGGCCTCGCCGTCGCCCGCATGGAGCATGACGGTCTGCAGCCGGAGAACGGTCCCGTCGTCGTTTCCGGTGCGACCGGCGGCGTCGGCAGCATCGCCGTGGAGATCCTCGCCAGAGCCGGCTACGAAGTGCATGCCCTGACCGGCAAGGCGGACGCTGCCGACTATCTGAAACGGCTGGGGGCCAGCGAGGTGGTGTTGCGTTCCGATCTCGATCTTGCGAAGATCAAGCCGCTCGGCCGGGAAACCTGGGCGGGTGCGGTCGATAATCTGGGCGGCGATGTGCTGGCCTGGATGGCCAGCACCATGCGGGTCGACGGGACGCTCGCCAGCATCGGGCTCGCGGCCAGCATGGAGCTCAAGACGACCGTAGCTCCCTTCATCCTGCGCGGCGTTTCGCTGCTCGGCATCGACTCCGTCAATTGCCCGATGCCGCAACGGGCGGCCGTTTGGCAGCGGCTGGCCGGCAACTGGAAGCCTGAACGGGTGATCGCGCAGGCGCGCGAGATCGCCTTCGATGAATTGCCGGCTGCATTCGCCGATTTTCTGCAGGCGCGCGTTACCGGACGTGTCGTCGTGCGCATCGGATAACCATCAAACATGTCAGAGGGAGCGAGAGAATGACGAAGTACAGCGATTTCCACCGCCGGTCGATCGAGGATCGGGATGGTTTCTGGGCCGAGCAGGCGCAACTGGTCGACTGGCAGACGCCGCCGCAGACGATCTGCGACTACAGCCGGCCGCCGTTCGTCAAGTGGTTCTCGGGCGGCAGGACCAACCTGTGCCACAACGCGGTGGATCGGCACGCCGCCACGCGACCGAACGACCGGGCACTGATCTACATCTCGACCGAGACCAACGAAGAGAAGATCTACAGCTTCGCCGAGCTCAAGAGCGAAGTGATGCGCATGGCCGCGATCATGCAGTCGCTGGGCGTGCGGAAGGGCGACCGCGTGCTGATCTACATGCCGATGATCGCCGAGGCGACCTTCGCGATCCTTGCCTGCGCGCGCATCGGCGCGATCCATTCCGTCGTGTTCGGCGGTTTCGCCTCTGGCTCGCTGGCGACACGTATCGACGATGCGAAGCCGAAACTGATCGTTTCCTCCGATGCCGGCATGCGTGGCGGCAAGTCGGTGCCCTACAAGCATCTGCTCGACGAGGCCATCAACCTTGCCCAGTACAAACCGGAAAAGGTGCTGATGGTCGACCGTGGCCTCGACAAGGGGTTTGCCAAGGTGGCCGGCCGTGACGTCGACTACGCGGAACAACGCACGCAGCATATGAATGCCGACGTGCCCTGCGAATGGATGGAGTCTTCCGAGCCATCCTACATTCTCTACACCTCCGGCACCACCGGCAAGCCGAAGGGCGTGCAGCGCGATACGGGGGGCTATGCAGTCGCCCTGGCGGCCTCGATGAAGCACATCTTTACCGGCTTCGCCGGCGAGACCATGTTTTCGACCTCGGACATCGGCTGGGTGGTCGGCCATAGCTACATCATCTACGGCCCGCTGATCGCCGGCATGGCGACGGTGATGTACGAAGGTACGCCGATCCGGCCCGACGCCGGCATCTGGTGGCAGATCGTCGAGAAGTTCAAGGTCAACGTGATGTTCTCGGCGCCGACCGCGATCCGTGTCCTGAAGAAGCAGGATCCGGCGTTCCTCAAGAAATACGATCTCTCGAGCCTGAAACATTTGTTTCTCGCCGGCGAACCGCTCGACCAGCCGACGCACGAGTGGATCATGGGCGAACTGAAATTGCCGGTGATCGACAACTACTGGCAGACCGAGACGGGCTGGCCGATGCTGTCGACCGTGCGCGGCATTGAGGACACCAAGATCAAGTTCGGCACGCCGAGCTTCCCGGTGTTCGGCTACAACCTCAAGATCTTCCGCGAGGACGGGACCGAGTGCGGCGCGAACGAGAAGGGCATCGTCGGCGTCGTGCCGCCGCTGCCGCCGGGCTGCCTCTCCACCGTCTGGGGCGACGACGACCGTTTCGTCAAGACCTACTTCAGTCTGTTCAAGGAGCCGCTGGTTTATTCGTCCTTCGACTGGGGCATCAAGGATGAGGAGGGCTACCACTTCATCCTCGGCCGTACCGATGACGTGATCAACGTCGCCGGCCATCGGCTCGGCACGCGCGAGATCGAGGAAGCGGTGCAGGCGCACAGCGCCATTGCCGAGGTGGCGGTGGTGGGTGTGAACGACCAGCTCAAGGGTCAGGAACCGATGGCCTTCGCCGTCGTCAAGGATCCGGCGAGGATCGCCACGCCGGAACTGCGCGCCGCACTCGAAGCTGAAGTCAAGAAGACCGTCGACAGCATCCTCGGCGCCATCGCGCGGCCGAAACACGTGCATTTCGTTTCCGGCCTGCCGAAGACGCGCTCCGGCAAAATGCTGCGCCGTTCGATCCAGGCGCTGGCCGAAGGGCGCGATCCGGGCGACCTCACCACGCTCGACGATCCGACCACCCTGGAGCAGATCAGGAGCATCCTGAAAAGCTGAAAAACGATGTAGACGCGCCGCGCATTTCATGTAGAATGCGCGGCTCTTCAGGCGCGTAGCTCAGCTGGTTAGAGCACCACCTTGACATGGTGGGGGTCGTTGGTTCGAGTCCAATCGCGCCTACCAAAAATGTCCAGCGGAATTCGCAAGCAATGATTCCGCTGTCGATCAAACCGCCTTCGGGCGGTTTTTTCGTTTACCCGTGAGGAATGGCACACATGGAAATCAGACAGCTCGGCCGTAGTTCGCTCGCCGTCAGTCCGGTCTGCCTCGGCACGATGACCTTCGGCGAGCAGACGCCGGAGGCCGATGCCCACGCACAGCTCGATCTGGCTCTCGAACGCGGCATCAATTTCATCGACACCGCCGAGCTTTACGCAGTGCCGCCCCGTGCCGAAACCTATGGTGCGACGGAAATCATCGTCGGCAAATGGCTCCGGCGGCAGGATCGCAGCAAGATCGTGCTTGCGACCAAAGTCGCGGGTCCTGGACGCACGATGGCGTGGATTCGTGGCGGGTCGCTCAATTTCACCCGGGAGAATGTCCGGTCCGCGCTGGAGGCCTCCTTGCGTCGCCTCCAGACCGATTATGTCGATCTCTATCAACTGCACTGGCCGGACCGCAACCAGCCGATGTTCGGGCAGTGGCAGTACCTTCCCGACAAGGAGCGGGACACGATTCCGGTCCGGGTCCAACTGGAAGCCCTTGCCGAACTCGTGGAAGAGGGGAAGATACGTGCGGTCGGCCTGTCGAACGAGCATCCCTGGGGCGTCATGCAGTTCATCCGCCATGCCGAAGAATTCGGCCTGCCCCGCGTGGCCTCGATCCAGAATGCCTATCACCTGCTCAACCGGACCTTCGAGGTGGGGCTCCACGAGGTCTGCCACCGCGAACAAGTCGGCTTGCTCGCCTATTCGCCGCTCGCATTCGGCCACCTGACCGGAAAGTATCTGGAGGATCCTGCTGCCGGGGGGCGCGTCAATCGCTTCAAGGGATTCGGCCAGCGCTACGAGAAGCCGGGCGTCCCTGCGGCCGTGGCCGCCTACGGACAACTGGCCAGGGATCATGGCCTGACGCCGGTCCAGCTGGCGCTGGCATTCGTCCGCTCGCGCCGTTTCGTGGCCAGTACCATCGTCGGCGCATCGAACCTGATGCAGTTGAAGGAGGATCTCGATGCCTGCGAATCATCCCTGGACGAAACCGTGCTTACCGAAATCGACCGGCTCTATTTGCTGCTCGGTAGCCCGGCGCCTTGATGGCCTGCCGCTTCAGGCCGGCTCGAAATGCTCCACCACGAGCTGGACGTTCGCCTCGCCCTGCCATTCGTTGATGTCGAGCCGGAACACGGCGCGGATGCGGTCGGGCGCGCCCTCGGCGTGGTTGAAGCGGATCGCGTCGAGCCGTGTCTTGCCTTTCTTCAGCGTGAGCTTCAGGTGCTTGTCCTTGAGCAGGCGCTGCCGGTCGACATCGAATTCGTCGGCGAACAGCGGTGCGGCGAAGCCCTGGCCCCAGACAGTTTCCTGCAGCAGGCGCGCGGGGACGAGACCGTAATAGCCGGCTTCGAGCGCACCGTCGGTTTCGAGTGTGCGCGTCAGCGCGGCAGGCGGCAGCAGGCTGCGGGCGACCGCTTCGAACGCGGACTCGAAAAGCGCCAGGTCGCTCTCGAGCAGCGTGAGGCCGGCGGCAGCGGCATGGCCGCCGAAGCGTCGGAGCAGTTCCGGATGGCGCTTGGCGACGAGGTCGAGCGCATCGCGCAGGTGCAGGCCGGGAATGGAGCGACCTGAGCCCTTGATTTCTCCGTTGTCGCCGCGCGCGAACACGAAGGTGGGACGATGCAGGCGCTCCTTGATGCGGCCGGCCAGGATGCCGATCACGCCCTGATGCCAGGCTGGGTCGAACAGCGAGAGGCTGGCGCGTGCGCCGGCATCGATGCCTTCGAGGCGGATCGCGGCCGCTTCCTGCATGTCGGCTTCGATGGCACGGCGTTCGCGGTTGATGGCATCGAGTTCCTGCGCGATGTTGAGCGCGCGACCCATGTCATCGGTGGCGAGGCATTCGATGCCGAGGCTCATGTCGGCCAGTCGTCCGGCGGCGTTGAGGCGCGGCCCGACCGCGAAGCCGAGATCGAAGGTGCCGGCGCGCACCGGGTCGCGTCCCGCCACCTGCAGCAGTGCGGCGACGCCCGGCGTCATGCGGCGCTGGCGGATGCGTGCGAGGCCCTGTGCGACAAGGATGCGGTTGTTGCGGTCGAGTGCCACTACGTCGGCGACCGTGCCGAGCGCGACGAGGTCAAGCAGGGCGGCGAGGTTCGGGCCACCGTCGGAGAACCGGCCGCGGCGGCGCAATTCGGCGCGCAGCGCCAGCATGACGTAGAACATCACGCCGACGCCGGCGATGCTCTTGCTCGCGAAACTGCAACCCGGCTGGTTGGGATTGACGATCGCATCGGCGGCAGGGAGCTCGTCGCCGGGCAGGTGATGATCGGTGACGACCACCGTCATGCCGAGCCGCTTCGCTTCGGCGACGCCGGCGACGCTGGCGATGCCGTTGTCGACGGTGACGAGCAAGTCCGGCTTTTTCGCCGCGGCCAGCCGCGCGACTTCGGGTGACAGGCCGTAGCCGGTCTCGAAGCGGTTGGGCACGAGGTAATCGACTGTCGCACCTGTTGCGCCCAGGGCCCGCAGGGCGCGCAGTCCGACCGCGCAGGCGGTGGCGCCATCGCAGTCGTAGTCGGCGACGATGAGGATTTTCCTGCCGCCGTCGATCGCATCGGCGAGCAGAACGGCGGCGGCATCGATGCCTTTCAGTCCCTCGGGAGGCAGCAGTGCGGCCAGCTGGGTGTCGAGCTCGGCCGCGGTGGCGATGCCGCGTGATGCATAAAGGCGGGCCAGCAATGGATGCACGCCCGACTGCTCGAGCATGAGACGGGCCCGCTGTGGTACCGGACGGACGGCAATGTGCGTCATGCGAGTTCCGTCAGCGGGCGGGGACGTCGCCAGAATCGCCTCAGCGCCCCGCGCGTCGCCGTGATGGCGACGACCCGGTGTGCATCATCGACGCTGCTGCCGATGAGCCGCAGTTCGTCGCACTCGCCCTGACGCAGCGCGGCGACGGCTGGCGCCAGCCAGTCGCGTTCCAGTTCCTGCAGCGCGGTGCGCCACGCGAGCGCATCGCGTGCCGTGGCGGGGACGCGCAAGGAGGGCTGGATGACCAGCGCGTTCCCATCGACCTGACGGAAACGCTCGGGCAAAGCCGGGCATTCGCAGCCGGTCAACCTGCCCAGGCCGGCGAGGACCGGATCGTCGCACAATATCGTGGTGAAACCCAAAGGCAGCGATGTCGGCAGACTGCCCTGGCCCCAGGGCCAGAGACTGTGGACGGTCGGACGTCCTGCCGCTTCGCGCCGGCGGTTGAGCGGATGGGCGTGGAGGACGGTCTGCGCCTCGGCGAGCAGCCGGCGCCATTCCCGGCCATCCGTTCCGCCGGGAAGACCCGGTGGGACCGGCCGGTCGATGGATTCGGCGAGCGGCCGGGTGTCGAGGGCGAGCGGACGGGCGAGGCGCATTTCCCAACGTTCCGGCGCCGAAGCCGAGATTTCGCCCCATCCGGCGAACAGCGGCTGGATGGCGGCGATCAGTTCCGTGGCCTGATCGGCCGTCAGGTCGAGGCGGGCCGGGTCGGCAAGCATGATGCCTTCTCGGCGGACGTCGAAATGCACGGGATCGAGGCAAATCCACTCGCCGTCCGCCGTCCCGCCGACGCCGACTTTTCTTAGTGCGGCCGCCGGGAACGTCGAAAAGCCGAAATTTGCTTCCAGCCAGTCCGGGGGAAACGCCTGCCGACGGCCGCGTCCGAGCAGCATGGACAAGGCGGGCGCCGTCAGGTCGAAGGTGATGTCGGGAAGGATTTCGCGCGGCAGCAACAGGCCGGGAACGAAGAGGGTGAGGCGCATGAGGCATGTTAACATGCCGCCTCCATGCCCTCATTTTTCCGGTTTGAAACCTTTATCGGCCTGCGGTATACGGCATCCCGCAAGGCGGGCGGCGGCAACCGCTTCATCTCCTTCATCTCGCTGATTTCCATGCTGGGCCTCGCGCTCGGCGTGGCGGCGCTGATCGTGGTGCTGTCGGTGATGAACGGCTTCCAGAAGGAATTGCGCACCCGCATCCTCGGCGTCGCCTCGCATGCGCAGATTTCCGGCGCGGAGGGTGAACTGGCCGACTGGCAGGCGGCCGTCGCCGCAGTCGCGAAGCATCCTCGCGTGCTTGCGGCGGCGCCCTACGTGCAGCAGCAGGCGATGCTGTCTTTCGACGGTCAGGTGAAAGGCGCGCTGATCCGCGGCGTGCTGCCGGATGCCGAGGACCGCGTCGCCGATTTCGCCCGCCACATGAAGACCGGTGCGCTGGAACGATTGCGGCCCGGCGAGTTCGGCATCGTCATCGGCGCGGAGCTGGCCTACGCGCTGCGGGTCTTTTCCGGCGACAAGATCACGCTGATCGCGCCGCAAGGCATGGTGACGCCGGCGGCGGTGCTGCCGCGCATGAAGCAGTTCACCGTGGTCGGCATCTTCGAGGTCGGCATGTACGAATACGACAGCGGCCTCGCGCTGATCCACATGGAGGACGCGCAGAAGCTCTACCAGATGGGGACGGACGTCTCCGGCGTGCGTCTCAAGCTCGACGACCTGTTCGCCGCGCCGCGGGTGGTGCGCGAACTGGCGGGCCGTGTCGGGCAGGACATGCGCGTGTCCGACTGGACGCGCAGCCATGCGAACTTTTTCCGCGCGGTGCAGATCGAGAAGAACATGATGTTCCTGATCCTGCTGCTGATCGTCGCGGTGGCGGCCTTCAACATCGTGTCGACGCTGGTGATGACGGTGCAGGACAAACGCGCCGACATCGCCATCCTGCGCACGCTGGGCGCGAGTCCCGGCAGCATCCTGCGCATCTTCGTCATCCAGGGAACGCTGATCGGCGTGATCGGTCTGGCGCTGGGCGTGGCCGGCGGCGTGGCGCTGGCACTCAACGTCGAGACGGTGGTGCCCTTCCTCGAACGGATCTTCGGCATCCAGTTCCTCGCCAAGGATGTGTACTACATCTCCGACCTGCCGTCCGACCTGCACTGGTCGGACGTCGGGATCATCGCCTCGACCTCGTTCGTGCTGACGGTGCTGGCGACGATCTATCCGAGCTGGCGTGCCGCGCGAACCAACCCCGCCGAGGCGTTGCGTTATGAATGAGGCGGCTCATCGGGCTGTGTTGTCATGTGCCGGTCTCGCCAAGACCTTCCGCGAGAAGGCCGGGGATGAAGACGGCGTGTCCGTCCTCGCGGGCGTGGATCTGGAAGTCGGCGCCGGCGAGACGGTGGCGGTCATCGGTGCGAGCGGTTCCGGCAAGAGCACGCTGCTGCACCTGCTCGGCGGCCTGGATGCGCCTTCCGCCGGCACGGTGCATCTGCTCGGTCGCGACCTGTCGCGGGTGACGGAAAGCGAGCGGGGCCGCCTGCGCAACGAAGCGCTCGGTTTCGTCTACCAGTTCCATCATCTGCTGCCGGAATTCAGCGCGCTCGAGAACGTCGCGATGCCGCTGCTGATCAGCCGCATGCCCCGGCCGGCTGCCGAGGCGCAGGCGGCCGAAATCCTGTCCGAAGTCGGTTTGGGCGCGCGCTTGAAGCACCGTCCCGGCGAACTGTCCGGCGGAGAGCGCCAGCGGGCCGCGCTGGCGCGTGCGCTGGTGACGCGACCGGCCTGCGTGCTGGCCGACGAACCGACCGGCAACCTCGACCGTCGTACCGCCGACGAAGTCTTCGCGCTGATGCTGCGCATGAATGCCACCCACGGCACCAGCCTCGTCATCGTCACGCACGATGCGGCGCTGGCGGCGTCCTGCCAGCGCCGACTTCTGCTACAGGACGGGCGGCTCGCCGCCGCCTAGATTCGGCCCGGAGATTCAGGCCCTGAAGCGTGCCACCGAGGTGCGCAGGTTGCCGGCAAGCGTGTCCAGCTCCCTCGCGGTGGCATTGTTCGATTCGGCGGCCTGATTGTTGCGCTCGGTCTTATGGGCGATCGCCTCGATGCTGATCGCCACCTGACGGATCGCCGCATCCTGCTCCTTGAGCGCGTAGGAGATGGCGCTGACGTTCGACGACACATCCTGCGAGCCGGCATCGATGCGTCCCAGCGCCGATTCGGTTTCGCCGACCAGCTTCAGGCTCGCGTCGGCCTGGCGGTTCGCCTCTTCCATCGAGTCCACGCTGTTTTCGACGCCGGCCTGGATGGCGTTGATCAGTCCGCCGATTTCGCCCGTCGCCTTCGCGGTGCGTTCGGCCAGCTTGCGTACTTCGTCGGCGACGACGGCGAAGCCGCGTCCCTGCTCGCCGGCCCGGGCCGCCTCGATGGCGGCATTGAGCGCGAGCAGGTTGGTCTGCTCGGCGATTTCCTGAATGACCTGCACGATGCCGCCGATCTGCTGCGACGAATCGCTCAGCGAGGTGACCTGGCCGGCGGAAGTCCGGATCAGGCTGGCGATCTGCCGCATGTTGCTGACCGTTTCGCCCATGACGCGCATCGCCGCGACGGTATCGGCCCGGGCGGTCTCGACGATGCGCGCCGCGTTCTCTGCGTTCGCCGTGGTTTCGCTGACGCTGACCGAGGCCTGCTCGAAGGCGGCGGCGACCGCGGCGGTGGCATCGGCCTGGGCCAGCGAGCTTTCGCGCACTTCCTGGCTCGACCCGGCCAGTTCGTGCGCGACGGCGGTGATGCGGTCGCTCGATGCCTTCATGTCGGCGACGATCTGGCGGAAGGTATGCATCAGCTGGTTGAAGGCATGGCCGGCGCGGATCACCTCGGCGGGGCCGGTTTCCGGCACGTCCCGGGTGAAATCGCTTTCGCGGACGGCGAACTCGGCGACTTCGACCTCGGCCTGCAGCGGCCCGGCCACGCTGGCGGAAATCTTCAGCGAAACCAGCAGCACCAGCACCACGGCACCCAGCGACAGGAAAATGTAGCCGTACAGGCCACCCTGGCTCGCAATGACGATGTCGGAGGTGGTGGCGGAAATGCCCCTGATGACGACGTTCTCCGTTTCATGCAGGGCGTCGATCTTCTGCGTGATGGTCGTGAACCAGGCCGTCGGGTCGATGTCGAAGCCGCCGCTGGCGGACTTCCCGACCAGCACGTCGCGCATGCGCTGCACCTCCTGCGCCGGCGTGCCGGCGAGCACGTCCTGCAGGGACTTCAGTTCAGCCTCGCCGGCCGCGCTGCGGAAGATGTCCAGATAGGCTTCCTGGCGGTGGAAACGTTCGAGAATCATGCGGAAGCGCGGTGCCTCGATGGCGTTCGCGGCGAAGGCCGCCGTCACCAGCGCGCGTTCCTGGCCGGCCTGCTCCTTGGCGCGCACGAGCGCGAGGTAGGCCGTGCTTTGCTGCACGACGACCGGGCTGCTGCTGAACCGGCCGCTGATGCCGATCACGTCGATCAGCCTCGCGATGGTCTGCGTGTAGGCCGCGACCTCGTCGGCAACGCTGATCTCGAGTTTGTCGGCGCGGTTGCGCACATCCTTCAGTTGGTCGAGTTTTTCCTGCGCCTTGCCGAGGGCTGCCTGCAGCGCGGCGAGTTGCCCCGAGGACCCGGCCTCGCGTTGATACGCGGTGAAGTTGGCATCGCTGTTCTGGCGGATGCCCGGCAGCACGTCGCCGAACTTGCCGCCCTTCGACTGGATGAAGCCGGCGGTCGCACCGCGCTCGATCTGCAGGGTATGGATCAGTTCGCCGGCGGCCACCCCTACCTTGAGGACTTCCTGCGTCAGTGTCGCGCCGCGGTAGTTGCCATGGGCCTTGTGGATCAGGTTCCCTGCGGTGATCGCCAGCGCCAGCAGCGGGACGATGACGAGGAAAAACAGGCGCTGCCTGATGGTAGTGGATTTCATGGTGACCTCTCTCTGGGGGCGGGCGTTTTGCCGCCATCGTTATATGGCGCGAATCCTAGTAAATTCTCCTGCCGCAGCAAGGTCTCGCCTTGCGTTGAATCAATTTCCGCACGAGATAGGCGCGCCACCCGAGGCGGACGCTCGCGTAGCCTGCGGCGGCGAGCAATGAGGCGAGCAGCAGGAGGCCGAGGACCAGCGGCATGCCGAGCCGGCCCAGCCAGTCGAGCAGGGTGGCGGGATCGAATGCGGCCGGCGGAACGAAAGGTGCATCGCTGCCGAGGATCAGCCGGCCGAGGCCATAGGCGACGAAGTACAGCGGCACGATGGTGAGGGGATTGGTGTAGAGCGTGGTGACGAGTGCGAGCGGCAGGTTGATGCGGAAGACGACGGCGCAGATCGCCGCGCCGAGCATCTGGAAGGGACCGGGGATCAGTCCGCAGAACAGCCCTGCCGCCACGCCTCCGGCGGCCGAGCGCCGGTTGAGGTGCCACAGCCGCGGATGCAGCAGCGTGTTGCGGAACGGCGCGAGCCAGCGGTTGCCGTGCACCGCGGCGTGGTCGGGCATGTATCGGCGCAGCCAGCGTCTCATGCGGGAATTCTAATCATGCCGTGGCAGGTGCTGGCCTTCGTTGTCGGTGTGGGGTGGCTGCAGCGCAGCGCCGTCCTGCCGGCGCCGACTTTTCTTGCCGGTGCGGCGCTCGGTGGTCTGGCGTTGTGGGCCGTCGGAGTCTTTCGCGTGCGCCCGGCGGGGATCGTCGGCGCGCTGCTGCTCGGTTTCGCGTGGGCCGGCGGCCTGGCCCACTGGCGGCTGGCCGATGCCCTGCCCGTGGCCTGGGAAGGCCGCGACGTCGAGGTGACGGGCATCGTCGCCGGCTTGCCGCAGCAGTTCGAGCGCGGCGTCCGTTTTCCCCTGTCCGTGGAGTCGGCGGCTGCGCCGGTGCCGAACCGCATCCTGTTGAACTGGTACCTGTCGTCGGATGACGGTCCAGATGAGGCTGCGCCACCTCGCCTGCCGCATGCCGGCGAACGCTGGCGCCTGACGGTGCGGCTCAAGCGGCCGCACGGCAATGTCAATCCGCATGGCTTCGACTATGAGGGCTGGCTGTTCGAGCGCGGCATTCGTGCTACGGGCTACGTTCGCAAGGTGCCTCCGCCGGAGCGTCTGGCGGCGTTCGCCGGCGGCATCGTCTCCACCGTGGAGCGTCTGCGCGAAGCGACGCGCGACCGCATTCTCGCGGCCTTGCCGGAACAGGTTTATGGCGGCATCCTGGCCGCGCTCGCCGTGGGCGACCAGCAGGCCATCGCGCCGGAGACATGGCGCCTGTTCGCCGCCACCGGCATCACGCACCTGATGTCGATCTCCGGCCTGCACGTGACGATGATCGGCGCGCTGGCCGGCTGGCTGGCCTTCGCGCTCTGGCGCAGGCTGCCGCACCTGCCGCTGTTCTGGCCGGCGCAAAAGGCGGCGGCCGTCGCCGGTTTACTGGCGGCATTCGGCTATGCGCTGATCGCGGGCTTCGGCATTCCGGCGCAGCGCACGCTCTACATGCTGGGCGTGGTGGCGTTCGCGCTGGTGTCGGGGCGTGCCGTCGCCACGCCGCGGGTGCTCGGCGCCGCGCTGCTGCTGGTGCTGATCGTCGATCCGTGGGCCGTACTGTCGGCCGGCTTCTGGCTGTCGTTCGGTGCGGTCAGCCTGCTGTTCACCGTGGCCGGCGGGCGGCTGGCCCGGCCGCACTGGCTGATCGAGTGGGGACGCGCCCAGTGGGCCGTGACGCTCGGCTTGATTCCTGCGCTGCTGGCGCTGTTCCAGCAGTTCTCGCTGGTGTCGCCGTTCGCCAACGCCGTCGCCATTCCACTGGTCAGTCTGGCGATCACGCCGCTGGCGCTCGCCGGCAGCCTGCCGGGATTCGGTTTTGCACTCGAACTGGCGCACTGGCTGCTCGTGCCGCTGATGGACTTCCTCGCCTGGCTGGCGGCGCTGCCGGGGGCATTGTGGCAGCAGCATGCGCCGCCCGCCTGGACGGTGGTGCTGGCGCTGGCAGGGGCCGCCTGGCTGATGCTGCCGCGCGGTTTTCCTTTGCGCTGGCTCGGCGCGGCCTGTTTCCTGCCGATGTTCTTCGTCGTGCCGGAGCGACCGGCACCGGGGGAATTCCGCCTCGTCGTGCTCGACGTCGGGCAGGGACAGGCGGTGCATGTGCAGACGGCGAATCGCGATCTGCTGTTCGATGCCGGTCCCGATTTCGGTGGCCGTTCGGGTTCGGGGGCGGATGCCGGCAGCCGCATCCTCGTTCCCTATCTGCGTGCCACCGAGGTGGGCCGGCTCGACCGGCTGATCGTCAGCCACGACGACAGCGACCACGACGGCGGCACGGCATCGCTGCTCGCCACCGTGCCGGTCGACCGGGTCGAACGGCGCTGCATCGATGGCGAACGTGGGACTGGGACGGTGTGCGCTTTGCCGTGCTGCATCCGGCGGCGGATGACTATTCGCGCAAGCTGCCGGACAACGCGCTTTCCTGCGTGCTGAAAGTCGAGTCAGGATCCGGCAGTGCGCTGATTCCCGGCGATGTCGAGGGCAGGGCGGAAACCGGCCTTCTGGCCCGGCATGGAGACGCCTTGCGCGCCGACGTGCTCGTCGCACCCCACCACGGCGGCAGGAGGACTTCGTCGCCCGGGCTCGTCGCTGCCGTCGGTGCCCGCGAGGTGATCTTCCCGGTCGGCTATCGCAACCGCTTCGGCCATCCGCATCCCGAGGTGCTGGCACGCTACGCCGCTGCGAGCATCCATCGGACCGACCGGGATGGCGCGGTCACCGTAAAAATCGGCGCCGGCGGGACGGCGGTGAGGCATGAGCGCGAAGCACGGCGACGCTACTGGCACAATGATGCCCTTTCCCCGCAGGAATCTTCGCCATGAATCCCGTCGAGCCCCGCTACGTCCGCTGCCTGTCTCCCGCCGGCTTTCACCGCATGGCCTATGTCGAATGGGGCGACCCGGCGAATCCGCGCGTGCTCGTCTGCGTCCATGGCCTGACGCGCTGCGGACGCGATTTCGACTTTCTGGCGCAGTCGCTCGCCGGCGAATACCGTGTGGTCTGCCCGGATGTCGTCGGCCGCGGCATGAGCGAATGGCTGCGCGATCCCGCGCACTATGCGATCCCGCAGTACGCGCAGGACATGGTGGCGCTGCTCGCACGCCTCGACGTGGAGCAGGTCGACTGGCTCGGCACTTCCATGGGCGGCATGATCGGCATGGCGCTCGCGGCCCAGTCCGGCAGCCCCGTACGCCGGCTGATCCTCAACGACGTCGGCCCGGTCATTGCCGCGGCCGCCCTCGCGCGCATCGGCGAATACCTCGCCGCGCCGCCCGACTTCGCTTCGCTGGAAGCGGCGGAGCGCTACATCCGCACCGTCTCCGCACCCTTCGGCCCGCTGGATGACGCGCAATGGCGCCACCTGACGCAGAACGTCGTCCGGGACGGACCGGATGGCCGCCTGATCCTGCGCTACGACCCGGGCATCGCCGCTCCCTTTGCGGCAGCCATGACTGCGCAGGGGGAGGGGCGCGACGTCGAGTTGTGGCCGCTCTACGAGGCGATCCGCTGTCCGACGCTGGTCGTGCGCGGCGCGCTTTCCGACCTGCTGTCGCGCGACACGGTGGCCGCGATGAGCGAACGCGGACCGCGTGCCGCGACCGTCGAGGTGGCCGGGGTCGGTCATGCGCCGATGTTCCTCGACGACGCCCAGGTGGCGATCGTTCGCGAATTCCTGTCGGCTCCCGGAGGCCGCTGATGATCTTCGTCAGTTGCGCCGGTCGCAAGCTGGTCATGGGAGAACGTATCGACGAGGAAGTCGAAACGGTCGTCGAACGTCCGGCTCCGGATGCATAAGAGCCTGCAACGACAGCTGAAGCGTACGGTCGGTCTCGCCGATGCGGCGGCGCTGGACGACTTGCTTTCAGCCGCAGCCGGGCTCGCCGTGCAGTCCGGGGTCGATCCAGCCGTTGCCGCGCTGCTGGGCAATTTGGGCGCCTTCCTGGAGCGCGTCGATGCCGCCTATGTCCAGGCGGACCGGGACCTCGAATTGCGCACGCGCAGTCTGGAAATCAGCTCGCAGGAGCTGATGGGCGCGAATGCGCGGTTGCGGCAGGACATCGACGAACGCAACCGGGCGGTCCAGTCCCTGCGTGCGACCGTGAGCGAACTGCTGGGCAGGGACGAGCTCGGTGGCGCCGGGGATGCGGACGAACTGGCCGCGCTATCGCGCATCGTCGCCAATCTTGTGCAGGAACGCGAAAAGCAGCGCGTCCTGCTCGACAACATCCGTTTCGCCCTCGACCAGCATGCGATCGTCAGCATTACCGACACGCGGGGAACGATCATCTATGCCAACGACAAGTTTTGCGAGATCAGCGGCTATTCGCGTGCCGAACTGATGGGCAGCAATCACCGCATCGTCAAGTCGGGTTGCCATCCGGATGCCCTCTACGCAGAGATGTGGGAAACCATCACCGCCGGTCGCACCTGGCACGGCGAAATCTGCAATCGGGCCCGTCAGGGCCAGGCGTACTGGGTCGCGGCGACTATCGTGCCATTCCTCGACGAATTCGGCCTGCCTTTCGAGTACATCGCGATCCGTACCGACATCACCGCCCGCAAGCAGGCCGAAACGGACCTGATGCACGCGCGCGATGTCGCCGAGGCGGCCAGCCTTGCAAAAGGCGAATTCCTCGCCAATGTCAGCCACGAGATCCGTACGCCGATGAACGGCATCATCGGCATGACCGAACTGGTCCTCGACACGCCGCTCGATGTCGAGCAGCGCGAATACATGCAGATCGTCAAGTCGTCCGCCGATGCGCTGCTGACGCTGATCAACGACATCCTGGATTTCTCGAAGATCGAGGCAGGCAAACTGACGGTCGAACATATCGAGTTCGAATTGCGTCAGGTGTTCGAGGAGACCCTCGCCCCGTTGCGCCTGCGCGCCGGGCAGAAGGGACTGCAGTTCGGCCTGGAAATCGACGCGGGGGTGCCGACCCAGGTGATCGGCGATCCTGTCCGGCTGCGGCAGGTACTCGTCAATCTGGTCGGCAATGCCGTCAAATTCACCGAGCGCGGCGGCATCACGGTCGGCGTGCGCGTCGAGGCGTCCGCGCACCGGGCGACGACGCTGCTGATTTCCGTGCGCGACAGCGGTATCGGCATTCCTGACGACAAGCTCGCCCAGGTCTTCGAGGCCTTTTCTCAGGCGGACAGTTCGACGACGCGCAAATACGGTGGCACCGGCCTGGGGTTGACGATCTCCAGCCGGCTGGTGGAGCTGATGGGCGGCAGCATGGAGGTGGCGAGCACGCTGGGTATCGGCAGTACCTTCAGCTTCAGCCTGCCGCTGGGGGTCCCGGAGCACGCGCCGGCCGCCGCAGCGCTGGCCGAGAAGTTGCAGGAGATCGGAATGGAGGCTTTCCGCATGGCGGAGGGAGACGCTCCCGTTTTCGATTACGCCCGGGCACTCGATGAGATGGATGCCGAGATCCTGGCGCAGGTCATCCCGATTTTTCTGGATGGCTACACGCGAGATGTCGATGCGCTCGTCCGCGCGGTTGCGGCTGACGATGCCTCGAAGACGCTGCATTGCGCTCATGTGCTGAAGGGGATTCTGGCCGTGTTCGGTGCCGATCCGGCCCAGCGCCGTGCCGCCGAGATCGAACTGCTGGCACGCGGTGGACAGGTTTCGGCCGCCGCCGACCTGCTCGCCGGCCTGCGTCACGAAATCGAGACGCTCGCCGGCGTCCTGCGGCGGCGGCATTGACGTGCGACCGATGAGCGAGGCGGCCCGGTCCGGCCCGATACTGCTCGCGGGGGTAAGGCGTCGCGAGGTGTGGGCCTGGGCGATGTTCGACTTCGCCAATTCCGGCTACACCACAGTGGTGATCACGGCAATCTTCAATGCCTATTTCGTTGCCGTGATCGCCGGCAACGCGGCATGGGCCACCTTCGCGTGGACTGCCGCGCTGTCGGTGTCCTACGCCCTCGTGCTGCTGACGGCGCCGTTCGTCGGTGCCCATGCCGACCTGCACGGCAAGAAGCGCTGGCTCGCGTTGACGGCCGCCGGCTGCATCCTCGGCACGGTCGGGCTGGCGACGGCCGGGCCGGGAGAGCTGGCGCTGGCGCTTGCTTTCCTCGTGTTTTCGAACCTGTGCTTCTCCAGCGGCGAAAACCTGATCGCCGCCTTCCTGCCCGAACTGGCGCGTCCGGAAGGCCTCGGCCGCGTTTCGGGCTGGGGCTGGGGGCTGGGCTATCTCGGCGGACTGGCGACGCTCGGTGCCTGTCTCGCCTGGATATCCATGGCGAAAGGGCAGGGGCAGGGTGCGACGGAATTCGTCCCGGCCTGCCTGTTGATCACCGCGGTGTTTTTCGCCGTCGCGTCGGCGCCGACTTTCCTGTTCCTTCGCGAGCGCCGGCCTGCCATCGCAGAACAGGCCGCCATGGCTTCGGCGGCCTCGGCGTTCTCGCGCGTGCTCGCCACCCTGCGCCATGCGCGTCATTACCGCGACATGCGGCGCTTCATGCTCTGCATCCTCTTCTATCAGGCGGGCATCCAGACGGTGATCGCGCTGGCAGCGATCTACGCGCAGCAGGCGATGGGCTTTTCGACCGAGGAGACGATCCGGCTGATCTTCGTCGTCAACGTCACGGCGGCGATCGGTGCGCTGCTGTTCGGCCGCCTGCAGGACCGCATCGGGCATGTCCGCGCCCTCGCGCTGACGCTGTTCGGCTGGATCGCGATGACCCTGCTCGCATGGGCGGGGCAGTCCGCCGGCATGTTCTGGCTGGCGGCGAACATCGCGGGATTGTGCCTCGGCGCCAGCCAGTCGGCAGGCCGTGCACTGGTCGGGCTGCTGGCGCCCGAGGGTCGGCACGGAGAGTTCTTCGGCCTCTGGGGCGTGGCGGTGAAGCTGTCCTCCATCCTCGGGCCGCTGACCTATGGCGCGGTGACCTGGCTGACCGCCGGCGATCACCGGCTGGCGATCCTCGTCACCGGCGGCTATTTCATCGTCGGTCTCGCGATCCTCGCCGGCGTCGATGTCGAGCGCGGACGCCGTGCGGCCATGGCCGAGTGAGATACAATTCGCCGTGGCGGGTCTCCCCGCATTGTGGGGTGGCGAACCTGGTCAGGGCCGGAAGGCAGCAGCCATAGTCATTTTCCGCAAGTGCCGGGGGTCAGGCTCGCCACCCTTTCCCTCCCCCTCATGTTTGCTTACAAACCGGATATAGGCTGCTTACATCCGGGGCGTTGAATGCCTCCTGTCGAAAGTTCATTCACAAGGAGAGCCAACATGAAACGTACTCACAAAATCATCGCCGGTCTGATCATGGCTGCCGGCATCGGCGGCGTCGCGCTTGCGCAGGGTGGTCCGCGCGGCTTCGGCTGCGATGGCACCGGGTCGATGGGTCCGATGGCCGGCATGGGACCGGGCGGGATGACTGGCGGCCAGATGGGCCGTCATGTCGCCATGAAGTTCGATCCCGCCCAGCGTGCCGAGCGACATCTGGCCATGCTCAAGTACCAGATCAACGTGACGGATGCGCAGGAGCCGCTGTGGAAAGCCTACGAGGAGAAGATGAAGGCCGAGGCCGGCAAGGGCATGCAGGCATTCCGGACGCAGCCAGTCGACGAGAAACTGTCCGCGCCCGAGCGCATGGCGAAGATGCAGTCGCAGATGGAAGAGCGGCTCGTCGCCATGAAGGGAGTGCATGAAAGCTTCAATCGCCTCTACGCGGCACTGACGCCCGAGCAGAAGGCGAAGGCCGACCAGTTTGCCGCCGACATGGGTCCCGGACGCAAGGGCGGCATGGGTGGCAGGCACGGCGGCCCGGGCCGGATGATGCCGCCGCAGGGTTGATTGATCGGATTTGCTCGCGCCGGGGCCCGCAGGCGCCCCGGCGCCGTTTGTTAGAATCGCGGGCATGAGTTATCTCGTCCTGGCCCGCAAATGGCGCCCCAAGTCCTTCGACACGCTGGTCGGCCAGGAACATGTCGTGCGCGCCCTGACGCACGCCCTCGAACAGCAGCGCCTGCACCACGCCTACCTCTTCACCGGCACGCGCGGCGTCGGCAAGACGACGATCGCGCGCATCCTCGCCAAGGCACTCAATTGCGAGCAGGGCATCACCGCGACGCCCTGCGGCGAATGCACGCCCTGCCGCGAGATCGATGCCGGCCGCTTCATCGACTACGTCGAGATGGACGCCGCCTCGAACCGCGGCGTCGAGGACATGGCGGCATTGCTGGAAAAGGCGGCCTACGCCCCGAATAGCGGCCGCTACAAGGTGTACATGATCGACGAGGTGCACCAGCTTTCCGGCCACGCCTTCAACGCGATGCTGAAGACGCTGGAGGAGCCGCCCGAGCATGTCAAGTTCATCCTCGCCACCACCGACCCGCAGAAGATCCCGGTGACGGTGTTGTCGCGCTGCCTGCAGTTCAACCTCAAGCAGATGCCGCCGGGTCACATCGTCGAGCATCTGTCGCGCGTGCTGGAGGCCGAGGGCGTCGCCTTCGAGACGGGCGCGCTGCGCCAGCTCGCCAAGGCCGCCGCCGGCTCGATGCGCGATGCGTTGTCGCTGCTCGACCAGGCGATCGCCCACGGGGCCGGCCGCATCGAGGAGGAAGGCGTGCGGGCGATGCTCGGCACGGTCGGCGACGATCACCTGTACGCGCTGCTCGACGGCCTTGTCACCGGCGATATCGGCGCGATGCTCGACGTGGCGCGCACCATGGAGGCGCGCAGCCTCAGTTTCGATTCGGCGCTTCAGGAACTTGCCACCCTGTTCCACCGCATCGCGCTCGTGCAGTTCGCCCCGCAGGCCATCCTCGACGAGAGCGAACTGGCCCGGCTGGCACCCTACGCCGAACGGCTGGACGCCGAGTTTCTCCAGCTGTGCTACCAGATTGCGATCCAGGGGCGCAGCGAGCTTTCGTTGGCGCCCGACGAAGCGGCCGGCTTCGGCATGACGCTGTTGCGCCTGCATGCCTTTCGTCCTGCGAGCGGCAATGAAAAGCCGATGCCCTCGGCATCCGCAACCCCGGCCGTTGCACGTCCCGCACCTCGGCCGGCGCCATCGCCCCCCGTCCCGCCAGCGCCGACTTTTGCCCCGGTGGTCCCTGCACCTGCCGCCGCCGATCCCGACGACTGGCATGCGCTGGTCACCCAGCTCCCCCTGACCGGCATGGTGCGGCAGCTTGCCCAGCATTGCGAACTGGTCGAGCGCGATGAAGCCCGCGTGGTGCTGCGCCTCGCGCCGGCCCACAAGTACCTGCAGCCGCATCAGGAAAAGTTGCGTGCCGAACTCGGCAGATATTTCGGTCGCAGCATCGCCCTCGACGTCCGGTTCGGCGAACCGGCGGGTGAAACGCCCAAGTCGCGTGCCGACAACGAAAAGCGCGAACGTCAGGAACGCGCCATCGCCGCGATCGAGTCCGATCCTTTCGTGCGCGAGGCCTGCGATCTCTTCGACGCGAGCATCGACGAATCCACCATCAAACCCGTTTGAAGGAATATCCCATGCTGAACAAAGGCGGCATCGCCAACCTGATGAAACAGGCGCAGAAGATGCAGGAAAACATGCAGAAGGCCCAGGACGAACTGGCCAACATCGAAGTCGAGGGCCAGTCGGGCGCGGGTGCCGTCAAGGTCATCATGACCTGCAAGCACGACGTCAAGCGCGTGACCATCGACCCTTCCGTGATGGACGACAAGGAGATGCTGGAGGACCTGATCGCCGCCGCCCTCAACGACGCGAATCGCCGCGCCGAGCAAACTTCGCAGGAACGGATGGGCGCGCTGACTGCCGGTCTGCCGCTGCCGCCGGGCATGAAACTGCCGTTCTGACGCGATCGCGCTATCCCCGTAGAGTCCCGCCATGGCTATCCTGACCAACATCATCGCCGCGGAAGAGGATGAACTCGAAGCCGTCGGCGATTCCGTCGAACCCACCAGCGAATGGAGCGGCATCGCATTGCGCGACTTCACCATCCCGAAGATCGCCACATTGCATTGCGTGCTGACGGGAGACCTGCTGGACGATGCATACGCACTGTACGAACCGAGCTATTTTTCAGAAATCGAAGGCGCGATCGTGCTTCAGCTTGCATCTCAAGTCATCGATCGCCTGGCCAGCCTCGACGAAGCAGCCTTGCAAGCCGTTTCCGAGGAGCTCATGGCTACGGAGGAATTCGAGTATGCCGGCTGGGGCGAGGAAGAGATTGGCGAAATGCTCAACGGTCTTTCCGATCTTGCGCAGCTGGCCGAGTCGCAGGGGCAAGTCCTGTTCGCCTGGCTCCATCCGCTGCGTACCTGACAGACACTGAGAATCCTGTCGTTGAGTCGTGAAGAGGCGGCTCTGACGACTTCAATCCTCCGATGACTTCATTTGTCGAGCAGTTTTGACGGATCTGCCGCATTCGAGCCCCAAACTGGCCACCATCACGCGGGGTGAATCAGATGCAGCTCGCTAGGCTGTTCCAGTTCCGCAATCCGCTGTTCTGGATCCTCGTCCTGCTGAATGCGCTGTCATCGGTTATCGCTTACCTGTTGCGGGCGCATGATTTTCCATTGGCCATTGCCCTGATGCTGGCGGGCTTTGCATTGGGGAACATGGTTTATGGACTTCGCATTGCACTGCGCCTGATGCGCGAACCTGCTTCTGCAGGGGCGTCCAGGCAGTCCTGACAGGACAGCAAGGATCAGGGCGGGCAGTTTCATGGCCTCTCGAACCGGGCACCGTCCTGAGGCGATACCCCGGGACGCCGAACATGGCGGCCCGATTCTCAATGCGCGCCGGCTGCCGCCAGCATGCGCTCTGCCCGGTGTCGCCGGGCTTCTTCGACGGTCAGGCCGATCAGCGATTCAGGGGGCAGGGGGACATCCCAGTGCGCCTGAAACAGATCCAGATCTTCACCGGTATCCAGATGGGCGCGGTAGATCTTTTCCTGCCATTCAGGCGCATTGGGCAAGGCAACCAGCTCGACGGTTTCGATACGCATGGCTTTCTCCTTCTGTGTGAACCTTATCGGCATTGCCGGAAAGCCATAAAGCCGGAAAAGGGCCGTAATTCCCTTGTGTATGATTGTCCATCCAACAGGAAGACGTATGACGCCAACAAGGATTCCCGACGCATCGAAACTCGACCGCATCGTGACGGATGCGCGCAAGGCTGCGGAAAAACGCGAAAAGGACTACCGCGAGCAGGCGCTCAAGATCTACCCCTGGGTCTGTGGCCGTTGCGCCCGGACCTTCACCCATGCCAACCTGCGCGAGTTGACGGTGCATCACCGCGACCACAACCACGACCATAATCCGCCAGACGGCAGCAACTGGGAATTGTTGTGCCTCTACTGCCACGACAACGAGCACCAGAAGCAACTGGAGGCGAGCGGTGGCAAATCCATGCCCATGGGGCAGGGGGCCGTGGCAACCCACAACCCCTTTGCCAGCCTGAAAGCGATGATGGCCAAGAGGGACTAGCCTGTGTCGGGCATCAGGCCGAGTAACCGCTGCTCCAATCAAGCATGAAGATCTATCTGGCCGGTCCCGACGTCTTTCGCCGTGATGCACGCGAGTGGGCTGCTGAGACGAAGGCGCTGTGCCGGCGCCATGGTTTCGAAGCGCTGACTCCGCTGGATCATGATGAACGCGAGGCCAGCCGGATTTTCGCGGCCAACCTTGCCCTGATCGAGCAGTCAACTGTCGTGATCGCCAACCTCAATCCCTTTCGTGGCTGCGAACCCGATTCAGGCACCTGTTTCGAAATCGGCTACGCCCACGCCCACGGAAAGAAGGTATGCGCCTATCTCGACAGGAAGGAAACGCTCCGGGAGCGCGTCAATCGATATGAAAAGGCCGGCAGTGCGCGGACTGTCGACGACCGTGGCATGGCCATCGAGGATTTCGGTTTGCCCGTCAACCTGATGCTCGCCCTGCCGATGCACTTCGTCGGGGACGATCTCGAGGCATGCCTCAAGCAGTTGCATTCGGAGATGCAGGATGCGGGGATACCCGATATCGGAACGGCTATGTCGCCGCATCCGAAAGCGAAAAAAGCCATCGATGACGCCATTCGCTATCTGCACTGGGCCGAAGCTGGCAGGATCAACGATCCGGATGCCTTGGCGACCATTGCACGGCACTACAAGGTCAACGCGGAGACGGTCAGGGCATGGCTTCTCGATTCGCCGCCAATCGCGACGGCATCGGGTGTGGAATACCTGCCCGAGGACGTGATCCGGCATATGAAAATCAGTGGCCGGCAATACCGGAGCATCCGGTAGTTTCGGGATTCGATGCCGCCCTTTTGTCGGCGTGGTCTGTCGTGCGCGGCGGTTCGATTCTGGTGTCTATGTCCCAGTTTCCATATTCGAGCCAGTTTTCGCCGAGCAGTTCCATCGGATGCTGGGTGCGGTCCGAGCCGTTGCCGCATGCGAGCGAATCGACCGGGCAGTACCTGTCGCAGCCCCAGCAATTTCGCTCGGGATGCTTCGGGTGCAATGGAAATTTCTTCGCCATAGGGTTTATCGGGGCTGGAATTCAGATGTGCGTCAATTGTCGTGTTCATGCGCGTGCTCGACTGGGAAGGCTGGCACAGCGCTCTGCGCCAGATCTGCAGCGACGATCAGCCAGCGGGACTTGCGATATGACATGCTTTTCTCCTGTGACGTGAAAGAGCCGACTTACCAGTATTTCTCGAAGGCCATCTGTCCCGACACGCCGCGGCGATTGGTGGCGAAGCCGCGCGTGGTCAGCGCCTGGCGCAGCTCGCGGGTCATTTCAGGATTGCCGCAGACCAGCACGCGTGAGCTGGCGACGTCAAGCTGCGTCGCGGCGGCGGTTTCGAGCCGGCCGTCGGCGAGCAGCGCAGGGATGCGTTCGGCCAACGTGGTTGCGCCCGGCTCGCGGGTGACGACCGGCAGGTAGGTGAGCGCCGCTTTCGCATCGGCGAACAACTCGCCGTTGGGCATGCCGGCGATCTCGTCGCGCCAGGCCAGCTCGGACGAATGGCGCACGCTGTGGGCCACGATCAGGCGCTCGTAGTTCTGCCACACGGCGGGGTCCTTCATGATGGAAAGGAAAGGTCCGAGCCCGGTGCCGCTGGCCAGCATCCAGAGCTCGCGGCCACGGGCCAGCTGATCGACGGTGAGGAAGCCGTAGCTGGACTTGTCGACGCGGATTACGTCGCCGGCGCGCAGGTGCTTCAGGTGTTCCGAAAACGCGCCGCCGGGCACCAGCACGGCGATGAATTCAAGGAAGTCGTCGTAGGCTGCCGAGGCCATCGAAAATGGGCGCCAGACGCATTCATCCGAACTCGCGTCGGCGGCGCAGAGGCCGAGGCGCGTGTAGTGTCCGGGTGTGAAGCGGAAACCGCGGTAGCGCGTGGTGCGCAAGCTCATCAGTGTCGGCGTCCAATAGCGTATCGACAGCACGCGTTCGGTGGTCCATCTGTCCTGCAAACCGGCGACGGGCTTGCCGAACATTGCCAGGCCGGGTACTTGGATTGCGCCCATCATCCGGCTTCTTGGGTTACGGTGGTGCGGCGACCGCGCACGACGCTGGCGATCATCGTGGCGATGAACAGCAGCAGGGCGACGGCATTGAGCAGGCCACCCTCGCGGCGCAGCGGAAATGCGTCGCCGATGCCACCAGAAATGCGGAGCGCCAGCGAGGCATGTAGCACCAGCAGCGGTAGATAGAAAAACCGGTGATAGGGAATCTTGACCCGCACCACCGCCGGAAAGATGATCGGCGCGTGGCCGAAGATCATCGAGAAGACAAAACCGAGGCCGACCGCATGCAGCGTTGCGTCGCGCCACGGGTGGCCGGGTACGAAGCCGCCGGCCAGGCCCAGCAGGCCGGCCAGCGCCAGCCAGCCATAGCCCGATAGCAGGCACAGGGCGATGAAGCGCGTGAGTCCCGTGGTCCGCGCATTGCGCCGCGCGATGTCGTAACGCAGCAGCCAGAGCGCCAGCGCCAGCAGGCCGGCAGCGAACAGGACGAGGCCCGCGTCTTCTTCGCCGAGGCTGAATGCCGCACCGGCGAGGATACCGCCGGTGATGGTGAAGAACAGCCGTTGCGCTCCTGCCGGCGTGGGCAGAAATCGCGTCAGTTCGAGGCGCTCGCCGGCAATGGTCAGCACCAGGAAGGCCAGCCACCAAGGCACGGCGGCGGTCAGCGCGCTGCCGGCGAGCCAAGCGAGGTTTCCGACCAGCCAACACATGGCGCCAACGCCGAGGATGATGGTGAAGGGCGCTACCAGCCGGCGCAACACCTGGACGCTGGCGACGACGAGAACGGCGGAAGCCGCCAGTCCGAGAGCCTGTGTCAGGGCCACCGGAGCGCCCGCGAGCAGCACCAATCCGCCGAGACCGCTGGCTGCTGGGGCGAGGTAGGCCCAACTGCGGCCTAGCGCGACGGCGCGCTCGAGGCTGATGACGGTGCCGAGGAACGCTGAAATCATCAGAGCTCCATGCCAGCCCATGACGCTCGCTGCCGTTGCGGACATGCTCCAGTCCAGCCGCGCCAGCCCGGCCAGCACGCCACCCACGAGGGAGAGCATGCCCAAGACCAGCAGCGGCACGCGGGCGGCAGGATGCAAGTCAGCCATGGTCGGGGCCTCCGGTCCTAATGATTGCAGCCACCGCTCACGGGCGCCGTGGCACTATCGGAGAGTGGTTTGCCGATCCGCACCTGCCAGACATCGGGCCCGTTCTCGAGATAATCCCAGGTGAACCCGCCCTTCGATTCGGCCTGGAATTGGTAGAAGAGCGGCTTCGGGTCGTGGTCGTTCACCAGCAGCAGGGCTTCGCCGGCGTGCAGGTGGTCGAAGGTGCTGAAAATCAGCGGATGGCGGTCGCGGGGAATGATGTGGCGGACATCGATGGTGGCCTTGAAGCTTTGAGTCGTGGTCATGGTCTTGCTCCTCTTTAGCGGGATTGAACTGCGAGTAGGGGTTCGGGATGCGGCACTGTTGCTATTCGGGGGGCCAGCCGAAATGCTGCTTGGTCGCGTCGTCCATCATCGAGGGGTTCCAGGGCGGTTCCCAGACCAGGCGGACGTCGGGCTGGATCGTGTCGGGCAGGGCTTTCGCCAGCGCGGCATGGACATCCTCGATGATCATGTCGCCCATCGGACAGGCCGGAGAGGTCATGGTCATCTCGATCTCGAGGCTGCCGGGGGCGATGACAACGCTATAGACCAGACCTAGGGAAACGATGTCCCGGCCCACCTCGGGATCGATGACCTGGCGCAGGATGTCGCGCACCTGCTGCTCGTCGAGTGCGGATGGTGCGTACGATTCTCGGGGTCTTGTGGCATCTGTCGTCATGGCAGATCAAAAGCAGTAAAATAAATACAGCTTCATCGTAGCACTGCCTTTTTCTTAAAGCAATAGATTTTTTACTGCTTATGCGCGTAAACTGCCGGATATGAAGCTGACCACCTTTTCCGACTACACCCTGCGCGTACTGATGTACCTCGCGCTCAACCGCGAGCGGCTCGCCACCATTCCCGAAATCGCGGCCGCGTACGATATTTCGGAGAACCACCTGATGAAGGTGGTGCACCAGCTGGCGCGCTCGGGCGTCATTGAATCGGTGCGTGGCAAGGGCGGCGGGATTCGTCTCGCTCGCGAGCCCGGGACCATTCATCTAGGCCAGGTCGTGCGCGCCAGCGAAGGCAGCGCACCGATCGTCGAATGCCTGTCCGACGACACGGGCAACTGCCGCATCGCCCCGGCCTGCCGGCTGACCGAGATCCTGGTGCGGGCGTTCGACGCGCTGTACGCCACATTGGACGAATACACGCTGGCTGATCTGGTGTCTTCGCCGCGAGACCTCAGGATGCTGCTGGTGTGCGATTAGCGAGGTCCTCTCCGCTACCCGGTCAGGAAGCAGTCGTTCGTGGCCGCCATAGGCTTCGCGGCAGGTAACGGGCACGCGTAGGTCGATCAAGAGAAAATGAGCGCGGTGGCCGAAGAGTTGTCTGCTGCCATCGGCATGGGGCAGTTCATCGGCCAATGCCAACCTCCAGCCTAGGAACTGAATAGGTCGGCGTTGCATCGGTAACCAGCCGTCCAAGCTGTTCATGGTTCTGAAGGTTAGGGTTGCTTAGCCAAAACGGAACGCAGAGAGCGTCGTTTCCATGACCCGGTCGAAAAACACCCGCCGGCCGGCGTCCATGCCGGCCGCGCCGGCAACCACCAGCAGGGGCAGCAGATGCTCTTCTGCACGGGGCGGGTGGCACAGTCGCGCGCAAGGTGCCTGCTCCCAGTCGAGCAGCGCCTGATGGCGTTTATCCCAAGGCGCTTCGACGGTATGCGTCAGCCAACGGTCGAACGCATCCGAGATCGGACCGAAGCGGGGATCGCCGTAGCCGCGCATGTTGTGAAAACTCATACCGCTGCCGATGATCAGTACGTCTTCGTCGCGCAAGGCTGCGAGGGCCCGGCCCGCCTGCAGGTGGGCCTCGGGGTCGAGGCTGTTGGCCAGGGACAACTGGACGACCGGAATGTCCGCCTCCGGAAACATCAGCATCATCGGAATGAACATGCCGTGATCGAAGCCGCGTCGCGCGTCCTGGCCTGACGATAACGCAGCCCGTCCCAGCAGCTGGACGATCCGTTCGCTCAGTTCAGGTGCGCCGGGTGCCGGATACTTCAGTTCATAGGTGTGCTCGGGAAACCCGGAATAGTCGTAGATCAGTTCGGGATGCTGTCCGCTGGTGACGGTGAAGTCGGGCTGCAGCCAGTGCGCCGATACCATGACGATGGCGCTGGGGCGCTGGGGCAGGGTGGCGGCCGCGCCCTTGAGAAAGTCCGCCATCCTATGCCAGGCGTCGGCCGGATTCCAGTCCATGAAAAAACAGGGACCCGCGCCATGCGGAACGAACCAGGTCGGCATCCGGGGAGAAATGATCCCGGTACCGGAAGACGCTTTCTCGTTCATGAGCGTGGGTTCCCCCGTGGTGATGGCTTATTCCTTGATCGCCTCGATCGCGATGTCGATGCGGACCTCGTCGCCCACATAGGGGGCATGCTTGCCTGCATTGAAGTCGGAGCGTTTGACGACGGTGAACGCATTGGCGCCGATGGCATCCTTTTTCATCATCGGGTGTGGCATGGCCTGGAATGACGTGACCGTGAGCGTGACCGGGCGCGTTACTCCCTTCAGCGTCAGATTGCCTTCGATCTTCGCCGGCTTGTCACCGTCGAATTCGACCCTGGTCGACTTGAACGTGGCCGTCGGGTGCTTGGCGGTATCGAGAAAATCCTCGCCTTGAATATGTTCGTTGAAGGTCGGGTAGCCGGTATCCACCGACTTGGCATCGATCACGATGTCGACCGCACCGGTTTGGGCGGCCTTGTCAAAAACGACCTTGCCCATGGTCTTGTTGAACCGCGACAGCTGGGTCGAATAGCCGAAATGGCTGTATGAGAAGCGCGGAAAGGTATGCGTGCCATCGATAACGAAGGTTTCGGGCGCGGCGAAGGCCGCAGTACTGGCGACGGAGGCGAAGGCAAGAATGACGAACTGTTTTTTCATGAGGGTTCTCCTTTGGGTAGACTTACTTGGGGGTTGCGGTGATGCGGAACGTGACCTGGACTTCGTTGGCCACGATGTCGAACTTGGCCCAGGCGCCTTCGCCGATGCTGAAATCGCCGCGGCGTAGGGTGAAGGCGCCGTCGAAGACGCCGGCATTGCCCTGCGTGGCAAAAGTCGCCGGCACGACGATGTCGCGGGTCTGGC
>JAVEWF010000083.1:0-8802 GCA_034004665.1 Rhodocyclaceae bacterium
GGATTATTTCGCGCAGGCCCGTATCGAGCTTGGCGCAATTACCTGGCCAAATGGCGCAGATATTGATCCGGCGTGGATGTACGAAGCTTTGGCAGACAAACAAACGTGGTCTGTCCCCTTTTAGTCGGACGCACGCTGCCGGGGTAGAGGGTGGAGAAGAGGAGCGTGCGGATCATGCGGGGGATTATACGGGCGGCATGCACGGGGGAATGACGCGGGGTGCCGTCCCGCCGGGGCCGATTTTTGGGTCAGCGTAATTCATACCAGACGCCACGCCCGCTTCCATGCAGCTTCAGGTGGCCTTTTTCAACCAGGGAGCGGAAATGTTGCTTGAGGGTATTGCGACCCGAACCCGTCAGCCTGATGGCTTCGCCAATCGTGACGCGACCATGCTGGCGTGCGAACTCGACGATCTGCAGCGAGAGTTCCGGCAGCGTTGCCAGGACGAGTTTTTCGCGCTGCACTTTCTTTTCGAGTCGCCGCACCTGTTCGGACAAGGCGCGCAGGAAGAACCCCAGCCATGGCTGCCAGTTGGGCGCATCCGTGCGGATCGTGCCCTGCGTCTGCCGCAACGCGAGGTAATAGGCTTCCTTGTTCTGTTCGACCACGCTCTCCAGCGAACTGTAGGGCACATAGGCATACCCCCCCTGCAGAAGCAGAAGCGTGGTCAGGGCACGACTGAGCCGGCCGTTGCCATCCTGAAACGGGTGAATTTCGAGGAAGACCACCACGAACACGGCAATGATCAATAGCCGGTGAAGTTGCCTCTTCTCGATTTCCTGCCGGGCCCACGTCACCAACTCGGTCATCCGTCGCGGGGTATCGAACGGCGTTGCCGTTTCGAAGACGATGCCGATCTGGTGACCGTTCTCATCGAAGGCCGCGACGCTGTTCGAGTTGGTCTTGTAGTTGCCGCGATGCCAGTGATCCTTCTCGCTGTACTGAAGCAGGATCTGGTGCAACTGCTTGATGTGGTTTTCGGTAAGCTGAATGTCCTGCCAGGCGTTGAACACCAGGTCCATCAACTCGGCGTAGCCGGCCACCTCCTGTTCGTCGCGGGTTGCGAACGACTTGATCTGGAGGTTGGAGAGCAAACGCTCGACCTCGCGATCCGACAGTTTGCTGCCCTCGATCCGGGTTGAGGAACCGATGCTCTCGATGGTGGCCACGCGGCGCAGCGCCGACAGGCGATCGGGTGCAAGCGTACCCAGTGCGCGCCATGCGCCTTTGAATTCCTCGATCCCGGCGATGAGGCCCAGAACCTCCGGGGTGATGTGGAGCGTATCAGTACGAATCATGAAACCAATACTACGCCCATTTACACCCATTACGCCACCCTGAGAAGCCAGGCTGCCAGCTCATGGTGGCTCAATCAGGCCTTGGCGAGTCGCTCCAGCCAATTGCGCAGCAAACGTCGATAGCCGGGTATTTGCGCGAATATTGCGTTGGCCAGTTCTTCGTTGTAGGTATGGGCAGTCAGGTTGCGATAATCGACCATGGCGAGCCCGGTGCGTGCTTCTTCTTCAGTGAGCAGTCCGTTTTCCAGACTGGCACGCACCACGGGCTTGGGCGATGCCAGTTCGATGCCGAAGCGATCGAGAAGGACGGCTTGTGCGGCTTTCCAGGTCGCCTCGAAGGTGTATTCAAAGCGCTGGATGGAAGCATCACGAACAATGTCGCTTGACGGTTGATGCGCCAGTTCGTCAAGGGTGGCCAACGCCTGCAGGGCAGTCGCTATGCGTTGGTCGGCACGGGCCATGGAATGCCCTCGCGATCGATTGCCGCACGCAAGTGAGCAGGTGCGCTGGCGTAGTCGACCAGATCAACACGAAAGGGGATGTGCGACTCGTCGAGCGCTTCACGCAGCAGCGCCATGTCGGCCAACGCAATAGGTTGTGGGGCAATCAAGGCCAGATCGATGTCGGATGCACGCCGCGCATCGCCGCGCGCACGCGAACCGAATAGTTTCAGCCGGGCATCCCGACGCGCAAGCAAAGACGCAACGATCTGCTCGATGGCGCATCGATCCTGCGGGTTTAGAAGGGAAATTGCTGATTGCTGCATGCGTATCAGTGTAGCAAACAAGCGCCAGGCATTCGGTGGCGCAGGCGCGTTTCGGCAAAGATGCCGTGGCTCGGCCGCACGCTGCCGGGGTAGAGGGTGGAGAAGAGGAGCGTGCGGATCATGCGGGGGATTATACGGGCGGCATGCACGGGGAATGCCGCGGGGTGCCGTCCCGCCGGGGCCGACTGTCGGGGTTAGCGTATTTCGATAACCGCAGTGCCACCGGCGAGTGCCGTTTGGAGTTCAGGTAAAACGGTGCGAAATACCTCAAGCAATACCGGCCGACGCACGTTACCCAGCCTTACCCACACGACCTGAGTGTTAATCGGGGTCTGACCCCGGTTTTGCCGGTTTTGATTTTTCCGTTTGCGCCAGATCGGCCACCTTGCGGGCATTGCCTAACCAGGTGAGATCGTGGCGGTCAATGGTGGCAGCGGCGGCGGCGGCAACCCGTTCGCGCAGGGCCGCATCGCCACACAAACGCGAGAGGCCGCGTTCGAATGCGCCCGCTTCCGCCGCGTCGAACAGCAGGGCATTGTCGCCATCCGTCAGGATTTCCTCGATGTTGGGCTGGCGCGGGGCGATGACGGCCTTGCCGAGGGCGAGGTATTCGAAGAGCTTGAGCGGCGAGGCGTAGGCGACGACGGCGGGCTGCAGGGCGATGTCGAAGGCGGCGACGTGCTCGGGGACGCGGTCGCGGTCGATCACGCCGGTGAAGCGCACGCGGTCTTGCAGTTCGAGTTCGGCGGCGAGCCGTTCGAGGTCGCCGCGCACGGGGCCGTCGCCGACGACCATGAGGGCGGCGTTGGCGGGCGCATCGGCGGTAGCCATCCAGCGGATGACGCGGTCGACGCCGTGCCAGTCGCGCACGAAGCCGGTAAAGCCCAGAACGAGTTTGCCGGCAAGGCCGAGTTTCTGTTTGGCCGCCTCGGATGCCGGAGCGGCGGCGAAGTGATCGCGGTTGATGCCGTTGGGGATGACGACAATGCGGTCGGCAGGTACGCCGGCGGCAATGATATGGCCGGCGAGGACGCGGGTGACGGGCAGTACGAAATCGGCGTTGCGCCAGGCCCGACTTTCAGCCCAGCGGGCGAGCCACGGCAGCCCGAGGCCGCCGCTATGGCGGCCACGCTCTTCGGCCAGCGGCGAGTTCACTTCGAGCAGCAGCGGGATGCCGAGTTTGTTGCGGAGCATGCCGCCGGCAAGCAGGAAGAGGTTGTAGCGTTCGTAGATGAAGTCTGGCCGGAATTCGCGTGCGGCTGCGGCGAGCCGGCGGTAGGCGACGAGGGAATAGGCGAGTTCGAGCAACTCGTATATGGATTTGGGCAGTGCGGCCTTGAGCTTGTGCACCCAGGTGGCGTCTTCGCCCATGCTTTCGCCATTGCCGATGTCGGGAGCGACGACCCGTACTTCGTGGCCGAGTTCGCGCAGGGCGCCGATCAGTTCTTCAATGTGGACGGCCTGGCCGTCTTTCGACGCGGTGCGGTGGTGATAGAGGATTTTCACGCGGCGGATTATACGGATCGCATGCGCGCTAGCCTCGCCCGCTAGTCGACATCGGCGTAGATGTCGTCGACTTTCAGTTCGGTGTCGAGGCAGTCGAGCCGCAAGACGCCATCGGCGTGGTATTCGGGCAGCCAGTTTTGCGAGCGGCGGTAGATTTCGACGCGCCGGGCATCCTGCGCCACGAGCAGGTATTCCTGCAGGCTGGGGAGCGTCTGGTAGGCGAGGAGTTTTTCGCGGCGGTCGATGCGCTCGGTGGTTTCGGACAGCACTTCGACGATCAGGCAGGGCCGACTGCTGAAATAGGCGTCTCGATCGGCCGGATCGCAGGACAGGAGCAGATCGGGGTAGTAGAAGATCGGCTTGTCGGCGATGTTCAGCCGCACTTTCATGTCGGAGGTGAAGAGCTGGCTCTGCCGCTGCCGTGCGGCCGGGGTCAAGGCGTAGGCGAGCGCATTGACGATCAGGCCATGGGTTCGACTGGCACCGCCCATGGCGTAGACCAACCCGTCGATGTATTCGTGGCGGATTTCGCTGCCTTGCTCGCCATCGAGGTATTCCTCGACGGTGATTGAACACGGTGTCTGCTTGCGTTTCATGCCGTTTTAGCCATCCTGGGCAATATCCAGCAGGCGCTTCAGGGCCGTGTCGACATTGGATGCATCGGTGGCAGCCAGCCGGCCAAGTTGACTGCGTATCAATCGATGATCAAGGGTGAATAGTTTGAATCGCACCATCGAGGGGGCGGGCAAGCCGGCTGCCGCCAGATCAGTCAACCGGTAGTCGAGCGGCCAGGGCGCATTGCCTGTCGAGGTGATCATCGCCAGCACCGAATGACCGGCAGGCACATTGAAGGCAGGCGCGGACAACACCAGCGCCGGCCGGTTTTTGGCCGCATCGCGGTCGGTAAACGGAAACGGTACCCGAACGACGGCATACCGTTCAAAGCTCACGGTAGGCCTCTTCGTCGGCGCTGCCTGCCCATTCGCCAACCGTTCCTTCGAGCGCACGCAAATATTCGATATCCAGCGGCTGCACGCGCCGAACGGTGGCCGTTCCGTCGGGACCGATTTCCCATGCAATCAGATCGCCCGGTACGACATGCAATGCCGCACGAATATTCTGTGGCACTGTCGTTTGGCCTTTGGCCGTAATTTTCGCTATGGCAACCATTTGACCTCCAACGGAAATGCATTCTTACCGCATTACTCTATGAACATCCTTACCTGCTGTCAAATAAACGGGCTGTCTTTGAGTAATTTGGGGCTACCCTGTTTTCGTTGCTGCTTCCTGATATTCCAGCCGGAATGACAGGGCTTCCTGCTTGAATGATTCGCGCGCCTCTTTTCGAAGCAATCGTCCGCGCAGTTGTCGGTCATCATGTCTGTGCGAGGAAATCGGCAGGACTGAGGATTTCGATGCCATGGAAAGGGTGCAACACCAATAGATCGGCATCCCCGGTCACCAAGGTATCCGCTTCGCCATTGAGCGCCACATGTAGAAATTTGTCGTCGCAGGGATCGCGGCAGATTGCAAGCTGATGGGTAATCGGCACCCGCCGGGCAATCCCGCCGAGCAGATGAATGAAGCGCTGACGATCGGCGACGGAGACATAACGATCGAATTTTGGCCGCGACAGAACGTCGACAATTTCAGCCAGCGTTGCGTCCGAAACCAGCAGCACGCCTTCGCTCAAGGCCCGGTCCACCGCCCGTGCGGGAACGCCGTTCGGCATCAAAAGCCGGGCGATCAGCACATTGGTATCGATGACCCGCCGTTTTTCTGCCGCCGCGACCCGCTTGGTCACCGATTACGCGTCCAGCAGTTCGGCAAGTTTGTCTTCGGTCAGGCCGCGCTGTGCAGCACGCGCGCCGATCTCATCGCAAAATCGTTGAAATTCGCGGACATTCAGACGGGCCAGTCTTTCGTATTCGGTCATGGAGAGGACGACTGCGACATCGCGCTTTTGCCGCTGGATGACCACCGGCTCATTGGCCGCCATGTCGATGAGGGCGGCAAACGATTGCTTCGCTTCGCTGGCAGGGATGGTTTTCATGGATGCCTCCGCAATCGGTAATGTACAAATTGGACAAATTGTACATTACAGCAGGCGAGCAGCATGCCGCCTAAACGCTCCGGCCGTAGTTGTCTTCGAATCTCACGATGTCGTCTTCGCCGAGGTAGCTGCCGGACTGCACTTCGATGATTTCGAGCGGGATGGTGCCGGGGTTGGCGAGGCGGTGCACCTGGCCGAGGGGGATGTAGGTGCTCTGGTTTTCGGTGAGCAGGACGGTGTGTTCGCCGTTGGTGATTTCGGCGGTGCCGCGCACGACGACCCAGTGTTCGGCGCGGTGGTGGTGCTTTTGCAGGCTGAGGCTGGCGCGCGGCTTGACCTGGATGCGCTTGACCTTGAAGCGCCCGCCTTCGTCGATGCTGTCGTACCAGCCCCAGGGACGATGGACCTTGCGGTGCAGGGTGTGTTCTTCGCGCTTTTGGCGGTTGAGGCTGTCGACGATGCGCTTGACGTCCTGGCTGCGCGATTTGTCGGCGACGAGGACGGCGTCGGGGGTTTCGACGACGACGAGGTTGTCGACGCCGACGAGGGCGACGAGGCGGCCGGTGGCATGCACGAGGGTATTGCGGCTGTCGACGGCGAGGACGTCGCCGCGGGCGGCGTTGCCGGCGGCATCCTTGGGCAGGACGTTCCAGACGGCGTCCCACGCACCGAGGTCGTTCCAGCCGGCGTCGAGCGGGACCATGCGGATGGGGAAGTCGCTGCCGGGGCAGTGTTCCATGACGGCGTAGTCGACGGATTCGGCGGGGATGGCGGAAAACTCGGCCTTGCCGGGACGGACGAAGGCGCTGTCGGTGCTGCGCTTGTCCCAGGCGGCGCGGGTGGCGGCGAGGATGTCGGGGCGGAAGCGTTCGAGCGCGGCGAGCCAGACGGAGGCCTTGAGCACGAACATGCCGGCGTTCCAGTAGTAGCCGCCGGCGTCGAGGTAGCGTTGCGCGGTGGCGGCGTCGGGTTTTTCGACGAAGGCTTCGACTTCAAAGATCGGCGCTGGCGAGACGGCAGTCTTGATGTAGCCGTAGCCGGTTTCGGGCCGGTCGGGGGCGATGCCGAGGATGACGATGGCGCCTTCGGCGGCGCTGCGGATGGCGGTGCGCATTGCGGCGGTGAAGACGGCGCTGTCGGCGATGGTCTGGTCGGCAGGCGTGACGACGAGGACGGGATCGTCGCCCGATTCAACGGCTGCCAGCGCGGCCAGGGTGAGGGCCGGTGCGGTGTTGCGGCCGACGGGTTCGAGCAGCGCCGCACCGAGTTCGATGCCGGCTTCGCGCAGTTGCTCCGAGGCGAGGAAGCGGTGTTCTTCGTTGCTGACGATGCGCGGGGCCATCACGCGCAGCGTGTCGTCGCCAATCGCCGCGAGTCGCTGCGCCGCCTGCTGGAAGAGGCTGTCCGCACCGGTGAGGCAGAGGAACTGCTTGGGAAACCCGGCCCGCGAGAGCGGCCACAGCCGCGTGCCGGAGCCGCCGCAGAGGATGACGGGAAAGACGGGGATGGGGGCGGTTACGGGTGGCATGGCGTTGTCCTGAATCGGTGCATGGCGCAGTTTAGCGCCGAAGCACGAGTGCAGCGCCGTCCTGCGGGAGCCGACTTTTCTCGACACACGACGCCGGAGTTCGTCTATTATTCAGTCACACTGCCAAATAGACGAAATGACCGACCTCTACTTACCCCGTTCCCTCACCCAGCCCATCATCACGGCAAGCCGCCAGTTTCCGGTATTGATGCTGACCGGGCCGCGCCAGGTGGGCAAGACCACGCTGCTCAAGGCGCTCTGCGAAACTGCAGGGGCAAAGGGTACGCCCCGCCGCTACGTCACTCTGGACAATCCAATGCTGCTGACGCTGGCGCGCGAGGAACCGGCCCTGTTCCTGCAACGTTTTCCGCCGCCGGTACTGATCGACGAGATCCAATATGCACCCGGCCTGCTGCCGCTGATCAAGGAAAATGTGGATGCCGCCGGTGGCAAGGGCCTGTACTGGCTGACCGGATCGCAACCTTTCCATCTGATGCAGAACGTTTCCGAATCGCTGGCTGGACGCGTGGCGGTAATGCATCTGCAAGGCTTGTCGCTGGCCGAGAGCCTGGGCAAGGGAGCCGCTTCCAAGCCGTTCCTGCCCGGCTCCGCCCCTGCTGAAACCAGCCCGCCGGCGAAGCTCACGCCCCTGGCCTGGGTATTCGAACGTCTCTGGCGCGGGAGTTTCCCAGCACTTTATGCGACTGTCCCTCCTGACCGAGACCTGTTCTATTCCTCCTATCTGCAAACCTACCTGCAGCGCGATGTCCGCGATCTGGCCCAGGTCGGCGACATGACGGCGTTTACCCGCTTCCTGCGCAGCGCTGCCGCGCGAACGGCGCAACTGCTCAATCTGGCCGACATGGCAAGGGATGTCGGCGTTGCGCCCAATACCGCCCGGCACTGGCTCACGATTCTCCAGGCATCGGGACTGGTCTGGTTGCTGGAGCCGTACCACACCAATCTTTCCAAGCGTCTGGTCAAGACGCCGAAGCTGTACTTTCTCGACACCGGGCTGGCTGCCTACCTGACGGAGTGGAGCAGTCCCGCCACGCTGGAAGCCGGCGCAATGGCGGGTGCGCTCTTCGAAACCTGGGTCGTTGCCGAACTGCTGAAAAGCTGGTGGCACAACGGCAAACAGGCGCACTTCTATTACTACCGCGACAAGGATCAGAAGGAAATCGATGTGCTGATCATGCGCGACGGATGTCTCTATCCCATCGAGATCAAAAAGACTGCCCAACCCTCGCGGGAGGCTGTGCGACATTTCGGCCTGCTCGACAAGCTGGGCCTGGCCACCGGTGCCGGCGCGGTCATTTGCTTTGTACCCGAACGCCTGCCGCTGACATCACAGGTCGACGCGGTACCTGTCTGGCAGGTCGCCTGATGCTCTTCTCCTGCTGACCGCCTCAGGCGACATTGTTCCTGAGGAAGGCATCGAACATCAGCAGCACCCAGAGGGGCGTGCTGTGGTCGCGGCGGCCCGACTCGTGCTGTTCGACGAGGCGGTGCAGGGTGTCGCGGTCGAACCAGCCGGTGTCGAGCATCGGGCCGCCGAGCAGCTGGTCGCGCACGCGCTGGCGCAGCGGGCCGCGGAACCAGCGGGCGAGCGGCACGGCAAAGCCCATCTTGGGGCGGTACATGATGTCGT
>JAVEWF010000084.1:0-8552 GCA_034004665.1 Rhodocyclaceae bacterium
TCGGCCTTTGCTGCCAGACAACGAGTAGTAAATGAGCGGCAGGAATGACGCAGAAAACAGACCATGGCATCTGCGAGGCCTCGCAGGTCACCACATCCAAAGATGCTGGGGCAACAGCCAGCTATTTCAATTTCAAAATCCTCACGGCACCAACCAGAACCATGATGCCGATCACCGCTCCGATCGCCCAGTCAGGCACGGGGCTGGCTGTCCATGTCACCGCAAGCCCGGCGACGATAACGCCCAAGTTGGCCAGTACGTCGTTGGCGGTGAAGATGTAACTGGCGCGCATATGGGCGCCCCCTTCGCGGTGACGGGAGATGAGCGCCAGGCAGGTGACGTTTGCCGCCAGAGCCAACAGGGATATGCCAATCATCGCGACCCCTTCGGGAGAACTTCCTGCCATGACTCTGCGGCCGGTTTCGATCAGGGCGCCCAAGGCGAGGAAGAGTTGCAGAAGCCCTGCAAGTTTGGCGGCGGTCAGCTTGTGTTTGGCATCACGTCCCACTGCATAAAGCGCCACCCCATAGACGGCAGCATCGGTCAGCATGTCCGCCGCATCGGCGATCAAGCCAGCGGAACTCGCCCACCAGCCGGCAATCATTTCGATGACGAACATCGCCGCATTGATGGCCATCATTATCCAGAGCACTCGGGATTCTGCAGCGTCATCCGTAACACCCATGGCGGCATCTTCTGCCAGGAGCGGCCTTGATTCTTTGAGTCTTGCACCATAGCCCAGCGGTTCCAAATGGCGCAACAGGTCGTCAGATGAGCCGCCGTGGTCAATGACAAGGGTCCGCCCAGGCAAATCAAAAGCCATGGATGCGACTTGCGCATTCGCGAGGCTAAGACGAATCATCTGCTCCTCGGACGGGCAGTCCATCCCTGGAATATGGAAGACAGAGCGATAGAGCGGCCCCTGAATGGCACCGCCAATCACTGCATTTGTCGATGCGGTAGCTGCCATTTCGGCGTTGCATCGGCAACCACAGGTGCCTGGCTGTGTTTCGTTCATCGTATGGAGTCTTACATGGCGAGATGGCTGATTGGCGACTCGATCACCGTTTGAGGGCTATTGAATACTCTTTGCCATTGGAGGTGCACAAGCCATCGGCGGCATAAAGATGCGTTTTCCACTGGCATTCCATTGTCGAACCGTCATCGGCTTTCAGCGTTTGCTTGGCCGTGTTCATGTGCGTTCTATGCCGGTAGGTCGCGCCTTGTGCCTGCTCCCTTGAAGGCGGCCCGACCTGCCAGTCGCCTCGATAAACCTTGCCGTTGAGCGTTGCCTCGATCTTGTCGGGCCCGAACAGATTTCGAGCCACGACAGCCGATAGCGTGTCATCCCCGGATTTCATCGAACCGGTAGATGTGCAGGCCGCCAGGAGCGTTGCGCTGGCGGCCAGGAGGATCAGTTTCGTATTCATGGTCATTTCCTTTCGGGATTTATTTCACTTCAACGCAAACCGCGCCGTTGTCGCCGGCTTGCCGGGCAGCGTAACCAGGGCAATCGCCTTGGTGCCGGCGGCTACCTTGAAGGCGCCGACGGCTTCCAGCTTGTCACCGGCCGGCTTGAGTTCGACTTCCTGTTTTTCGGTTCCCGCCAGCAGCGTTACCTTGGCGCTGGCCTTGGAAACGTCCACCGCCTTGCCGTGGTCGCGCAGATGCAGTTGCAGCCGGTCGGGCTTGGCGACGAACTCGTAATCCATATCTTTGACCTCAGTGACGATGCCGCCGTGCAGGGAGGTATGTTCGTGGCCGTGGTCATGCTTGTCGGCGGCATAAGCGCTGCCCGCAAAACCAAGAACGGCTGTGGCGAGAAGATGAATGGTTTTCATGCGTGGTTTCCTTTCGCTTTCGTGGAAGTAAAAAAATCAAAGTGCCTCGGCATCCTTGTCGGACATCAGGCGTTCGGCATCCTGGCGGCCGAACATCCAGAACAGTGCCGGGGTCAGGAAGGTATCCAGCAGCGTCGAACTGATCAGCCCGGAGAAGATGACGACGGCGACCGGGTGAAGAATTTCGGTGCCGGGCTGCTCCGCCTCGAACAGCAGCGGCGCCAGGGCGAAGGCAGTGACCAGCGCCGTCATCAACACCGGCGCGAGCCGTTCCAGGGAGCCGCGCAGGATCATCTTGTGGTCGAAGTTCTCGCCTTCCATGCGCATCAGGTTGATGTAGTGGCTGACCTTGAGAATGCCGTTGCGCACGGAAATACCGGCCAGCGTGATGAAGCCGACCAAGGCGGCCACCGACAGCGGTTGCCCGGAAATCCACAAGCCGAGCACGGCCCCCACCAGTGCCAGCGGGATGTTGGCCATGATCAAAACAGATAAGGTGACCGACTTGTAACGGCTGAACAGCACCACGAACATCAGCACCAGCGAGACGATGGACAGCAGGCCCACCAGCCGGGAGGCTTCTTCCTGCGCCTGAAACTGCCCGCCCAGCGTGACAAAATAGCCCTCTGGCAACGGGGTTTCGCTGACCACCTGGCGAATATCCGCGACGATTTCGGACAAGGCCCGGCCCTGTGCGTTGGCGGATAGCACGATGCGGCGCTTGCCGTCGTCGCGGCTGATCTGGTTGGGGCCGTCGCTGTCCTCGATGGTGGCGATCCGCGACAAGGGAATCCGACCGTTGGGCGTCTCCAGCAGAATCCGCCCCAGGCCCTCGACGGAACGCGCCGACTCCGGCAGGCGCACCACCAGCGCAAAGCGGCGGTTGCCTTCGACGATCTGCGTCACCTTCTCGCCTTCGACCAGGCTTTGCAGCGTGGCCAGAATCTGCGGTGCCGGGATGCCGTACTGCGCGGCGGCCGCGTAGTCGATGCGTACCTTGATCTGCGGCGCCAGCACCTGCTTTTCGACGGCCAGATCGGCCAGGCCGGGAATGGTGGCGAGCTTTGCCCGCAGCGCTTCGGCCTGGCCACGCAAGGTGTCCAGGTCTTCCCCGAAAACCTTGATGGCGACCTGCGAGCGCACGCCGGAAAGCATATGGTCGATGCGATGGGAAATCGGCTGGCCGATTTCGACGGCGCCGGGCAAGTTGCCCAGGCGCGCGCGCAGGTCGGCCTTGATTTCGTCCAGCGAGCGGGTCAGCGCCGCTGCCGGTTTGATGCCGACATCGAGCTCGCTCACATGCACGCCTTCGGCATGTTCGTCGAGTTCGGCACGGCCGCTGCGCCGGCCGACGTGTGTCACTTCCGGCACCTGCGCCACCAGCATTTCGGCCTGCCGCGCCAGCGCCGACGATTCCGCCAGCGTTACGCCGGGATTGAGGCGCAAGCCGATCAACAAAGTGCCCTCGTTGAAGGGCGGCAGGAAGGTCGTGGGGAAGAAAGGCACCGCCGCCACCGCCACCAGCACCGCCAGCGCACCGGCGGCAATCGCTCGCCGTGGACGGTTCAGCACGACTTGCAGACTGTTCCGGTAACGCGCTTTCAGCCAGGCCAGCAGCTTCGTGTCGCCGTGGTCGAGCGACTTCATGCGCGGCAACAGGTAGAACGACAGCACCGGCGTGATCGTCACCGAGACCACCAACGAGGCCAGCGTCGACACGATGAAGGCGATCCCCAGCGGCACGAACAATCGGCCCTCCATGCCCGGCAAGGCGAACAGCGGCAGGAACACCAGCACGATGATGATCGTGGCGTAGAGGATGGCCGAACGCACCTCCATGGTGGCATGTGCGACCAGCGTCAGTGGGTGCAGCCGATGCTCTGGATGTTTAACGCGGTCTTCCTTCAGGCGGCGCAACACGTTCTCGACGCCGACCACGGCATCGTCGACCAGCCCGCCGATGGCGATGGCGAGACCGCCCAAGGTCATGGTGTTGATCGACATGCCGAAATACTGGAACACTAGCGCCGTCATGAAGATCGACACGGGAATCGCCGTCAGGGCAATCACCGTGGGGCGCAAGGTGCCCAGGAAGAAAAACAGGATGGCCGCCACGAACACGGAAGCGCCAATCAGCTTGCCTTGCAGCGTGGTGATGGATGCCTCGATGAAGCTCGCCTGCCGGAAGGTGACTTGCGGCGCTTCCATGCCGGCCGGTAGGGACTTTTTCAGATCGCTCAGGGCGCTCTCGATGGCATTCGTGAGCTGGATCGTGTCCGCCGTCGGTTGCTTCTGGATGCCGAGAATCACCGCCGGCTTGCCCTCGAAACCGGCATCGCCGCGCTTCAAGGCCGGCGCAAAAGTCACCTCGGCGATCTGGCGCAGCAGGAGGGGTTGACCGTTGCGAGCCGTCAGCGCCAGGTGCTTCAAGTCGTCGAGGCGCGAGGTGCGGCCAAGGTTGCGGATCAGGTACTCCCGTCCGTTGAGTTCCAGAAAACCGCCGGAAGTGTTCGACGAATAGCCTTTCAACGCCGCTTCCAGCTGCTCATGCGCAATCCCCAGTTCAGCCATGCGCGCGGTATCGGGCTGCACCTGGAACTGGCGCACCTCGCCGCCGATGGGGATGGCCTGGGCGACGCCGGAAATCGCCATCAGGCGTGGCCGCAGCACCCAATCGGCGTATTCGCGCACTGCCATCGGCGAAATCTTCGCCGTGTCGATGGGGATGGCGATCTGCATAATTTCGCCCATCACCGAGCTGATCGGCCCCATGCGCGGCACCACGCCTTCCGGCAAGCCTTCTTCCATCGAGGACAGGCGTTCCGACACCATCTGCCGCGCCCGGAAAATCTCCGTGCTCCAGTCAAAGGTGACATAGACGAAAGACAGGCCCGCACTGGAGACGGAACGCACACTGCCCACGCCGGGCAAGCCGTTCATCGTCGTTTCCAGCGGGAAGGTGATGAGCTGTTCCACCTCCTCGGCGGCCATGCCGCCGGCTTCGGTCATGATCGTCACCGTCGGCTTGTTGAGGTCGGGAAAAACGTCCACCGGCGTGCGCGTCAGCGTGAATGCCCCGTAGGCCATCAGCACCAAGCTGGCGATGATGACCAGCAGGCGATTGGCGAGGCTGTTGTCGAGTAGCTGCTTGAACATGTCAGCGCACCTGATTGACCAGACTGGCGCCCTGCGTGACGACCCGATCCCCCGCCTGCAGGCCGGCCGTCGCCGCCACATGCGCGCCGTCCAGCGGCTTGACCGTGATCGTGCGCGGCTCGAAGTGTTCCGGCGCCGTCTTGACCCAGACGATGGTCTGGTTCGCCGGGTTCTTCGCCAGGGCTGCCGCCGGCACGCGGATGCCCTGCGCCTTGCTGCGCGTCTGCACGAATACCTTCACGGCTTGCCCCACCGCGAGGTGGCCCAGCGATACCCCTTCACCCCGGAACATCAGCGGCAGCGCCTGCTCGCGCAGACTGCGCGCGGCGCCGATAAAGACTAGCGGCACATTCTCGCCGCCGACGGCAATGCTGGCAGACGCGACATCGGCGACCAGTTCGGCATCGTAGGCCAGGGCCTCGATGCGCAACCGTTGCGGATCGACGACCTCGAACACCAGTTCGCGCGCATCCACCACCTGACCCGCGACCGCGTTACTCGATGCGATGACACCTGCTACGGGCGCGACCAGCGTATCGCGGTTGCTCAAGCCGCCACCGACAGCGGCCATGCGTCCGGCCAGGCTGGCCAGCTCGCTTTCGGCGGCCTCGATCTCCTTCTTCGGTATCGTGTCGGCAAGCTCCTTCAGCCGCGCTAGCCGCTTTTCGGCGAGGTCGCGCGCCGCGTGCAGTTCCGCCAGCAAGGCGGCCTGATTCGCGCGTTCGATCGAATCGCTCGCCGGCACGACATACGCCAGTACATCGCCCTTGCGCACGCTTTGCCCGATGCTTGGAAATCCCTTGGGCCCGGCTTCCAGCCGTCCCGCGACCATTGCCTGCACCTTGCCGCCGGCATTCGGATCCATGACGGTCTTGCCCGCCAGTTCGATGCTGCGCGGCAGTTCGCCGGCCTCGACGGACAGGGTGCGCACGCCGATCTGACGTTGCGCCGGTTTGGGTAGAAAGACGCTGCCATCCGGCAGGCGTTGCGGGCCGTTGCCGTTGGCTGCCGGCGGTGCATCGCCGTGGTCGTGTCCGTCACCCGCCCAGACGGGGGCGGCGATCAGTGCAAGCACGAGGCTCGCGGCGGGAATCAGTTTGCGCGGGCTCATGCGGCACCTCTGGTCATCGTTGGACGTGAAGCGCGCAGACGGCGCGCGAAAGTGATCAGCAGGGCCAGTCCCACGAGACCAGCAACGCTCCAGGAGAGATATTCCTTCCAGTCGTGGCGATGGGCTTCAGCGACGGTGGTTTCACCGTGTAGATCAAGCTCCCCGGCCAGCAGGTCGCTTTCCGCGCCAGCCATCACCGTCGCGGCAACAGCGATGACGCCGGGCTTGAGGTCCTGCGCCAAGGTCGCCTCGAATTCGCCTTCGGCATGAGACTCGACGGGCACCTTGACCCCGCCCAACTCCAGTTCCAGCTTCGCATCCTTGACCGGGCTGCCATCCGCGAAGCGATCCAGGTAGAGCGTGATCTGTTTGCCATTGACCACCCCAACCAGTTCGAACAATTCGGACTCGGCCGTGAAGCGCGGCAAAGCCGGTCCGCCGGCGGCGACCGGGGCTTCGTCGTGATCGTGACCTTCACCTGCCCATGATGTGGTCACGGACAGAGCAATACCGATCGCCCCCGTCAGGGCAATCAAACTATTCCTGAAACGATTCATGCTTGGATTCCTTGTATTCATTCGGGGAGCAGACCGAGGGTCTGCCGCAAGAGGGAAATGGCGGCGGCCAGATCGATGCGCGCACGCGCGGCCTGACGTTCGGCTTCGGCCGCTTCCAGTTCGATGCGCAAGCGCGTCGGCAGATCGGTTTCGCCGAGGCGGAAAGACTTCTCGAAAAAGCCACGGGATTCACGCGCCAGTTGCGCGCGCTTGTCGGCGGCCGCGAGCTGTTGCCGGGCGGACTCGACCCGTACATGTGCGGCATCCAGATCGGCGATCAGGCGTTCGCGTTCGAGTCGTAATTGCCCTTCTGCCTCGATGGCCTCCGCACGAGCCAGACCCGCCTTGGCGCGGTGCCGGCTGTCCGAGCCGAACGGGAAGCGGATGCCGACAGTGACCGTCTGCTGATATGGATCGCCAAACATGCCACGGTCGCGCGTCGTGGCGAGCGTCAATTCCGGGTTTGCTCGGGTCTGGACTTCCGCCAGTTCGGCACCCCGCCGGGCGACCTCGGCGCGGTTGAGCAGTTCGCCGACTGCCGGATGCGAAGTATCCAGTGCGGCAAAATCGACAGGCACGGTCGGCGCGGGTTCGCCAGCGGTAGGGATATCGGCGCCCTGGGAACTCGGGCTCATCCCGATCAACGCGCGCAGTTGCTGTGTCGCCGTCGCCAAAGCCGTGTTGGCTTCGGCCAGAGTTACCTCAGCCGTTGCCGCAGCGCCATCCGCCTGGTGCTGGTCGGAGCGAGCGAGGTCGCCCGCCTTGACGCGCCGAGCGATATCCGATGCCAATTGATGGGTGCCGTTCAATCGCTCCTGCGCGAGCCCCTTCTCGACACGCGCACGCTGCCAGGCCCACCAGGCTTCGCGCACGGAGGCGGCGGTACGTAATTGGGCGGCCAGGGCCCGGCTGGCGGTCGCTCTGGATTCGGCATCGGCCAGTGCGCCGGATCGTGAACGTTCGCCGGGTAACCACAATGGCAGGGCAACTCCCGCGACGTACTCGCGGCTGCCTTGATTCTTGTTGATCTGATCCGTCTTGGCGGACACTTCCAGCGCCGGGGGCTCGGCCGTCCAACTATCGGCACTTTGCCGACGTGCCTCGGCGGCCTCGCGGCGTTCAGCGAGTGACTGCGCTTCGGGTTGGCGCGACCACGCCGCTTCAAATGCTTGTTTAATCGTAAGTGGCGCGGATTGCGCCCATAGATTGCTGGCCGCCAATATGCCGCCAATGGCAAGGCATAAAGTTCGACTCAGCCAGCGATGATGATGCTTCTGGTACATCCGATTCTCCTGTGATGACAATACACACGGGGGGGGGGAATCGGCGAGGCACGACCCGTTCGGGTCGGCATGCAAAGGACGGATCAGGCCGTCACGTTACACGGGTGATGTGGGCGCAACATATCGCCCGCCACGCCGATTAGGCGAGGCGCACCCAATTCGGGCGTTCGGGCTGGTAATGCGGGGAGGTGTTCTGGCTGTATCGATATTCATCGACAGCCGCCGACGCATATGAAGGTGCCGAAATCAGGGTTTCATCAAGAATCGCCGCGGTGCATCCGGCATGGCAGGCACCACAGTCATTGTCGATGCCGCCGGACGCTTTCGGATCGGCTTTGTCGCCGTGGCTGGCATCCGCCTTGTGCTGGTGATCGTGATGGCCGAAGTGCTGGGCGGCGGCCCCCGATTCATGCTGACAATAGACACCCATCGCTGCCCAGCTGAGCTGGAGTGGCAGAAAACACATCAGGAAAACGGCGAAAAGGCGGCGCATATGCAAATCTTACCAGATGAGTCGGAAATGGCTGGCGAGATGCAACGAAGGTCAGCAAACTGTTCAACACCGGCTATTTGTCCTCAAGATGCCAGCGGCAGCAAAGGCCGA
>JAVEWF010000019.1:0-40011 GCA_034004665.1 Rhodocyclaceae bacterium
CGTGCTGGCCGAGGCCGAGGCCTGCCACAAGGCCAACCCCAACAATCATGTGCGCCTGATCGGCTACGACAACTTCAAGCAGTCGCAAGGCGCCGCCATGGTGGTGTATCGCGGCAAGACGGTTTGAGCCGCACTACGCAAGGCTAGTGGTTGCCCTGCCGCCATCCCCTTCTCCGGTGGCAGGGCTTTTTTAGCAGCGGAGCAGAACATGAATAAGCTGATCGATCAATATCGCATCACCCGGGAACCCTACTACCGCGCCGTCGCCGACGAGGTGGAACTGTTCGAAGCCGCCTATGCCGTGCGCATGCCGATGATGCTCAAGGGCCCGACCGGCTGCGGCAAGACCCGTTTCGTCGAATACATGGCGCACAAGCTGGGCAAGCCCCTGATCACCGTCGCCTGCAACGAGGACATGACGGCCTCCGACCTGGTCGGCCGCTTCCTGCTCTCCGCCCAGGGCACCGAATGGCAGGACGGCCCGCTCGCCATCGCCGCGCGGCATGGCGCGATCTGCTATCTGGACGAGGTGGTCGAGGCACGCCAGGACACCACCGTGGTCATTCACCCGCTGACCGACAACCGCCGCGTGCTGCCGCTGGAAAAGAAGGGCGAGCTGGTCAATGCCCATCCTGATTTCCAGATCGTGATTTCGTACAACCCCGGCTATCAGTCGCTGATGAAGGACCTGAAGCAGTCGACCAAGCAGCGCTTCGGCGGCCTCGACTTCACCTACCCGGAGCACGCCATCGAGACGGAAATCGTGGCGCACGAATCCGGCGCCAGCGAGGAGATGGCCGGCAAGCTGGTGTCGATCGCCGAACGTTCGCGCAACCTCAAGGGCCACGGCCTCGACGAAGGCTTGTCGACCCGCATGCTGATCTACGCCGGTTCGCTGATCGCCAAGGGCGTCAAGCCGCAGGCCGCCTGCCGCGTCGCGCTGGTGCGCCCGATCACCGACGATCCCGACATGCGCGATGCGCTCGATGCGGCGGTAACGACCTTCTTCTAGAGGCGATTATTAGGGATACGCGCCATGTCGTTCAATCTTGCCGACTACGCCGAACTGCTGGAAGACCTGTCGCCGCACAGCCAGGAGACACTGCGGGCCAACTGGCACGAAGCCACCAAGGTGTTCTCGCCGCGCGGCCTCGACAATTACCTGAAGGGCGCCGCCGCCATTCGCGGTCTTGGCAAGGGCGACTCACTGGTGGAAACCTGGATTGAGGAAGCGCCGCTGGTCGCCAAGGAGGTCGGCGAGGACGTCGTCGGCGACCTGGCGACCGCCTCGCTCGAATTGGCCTCGCGCACCTCGGGGGCGGTGATCGAGCTGCTGCTCGCCACCTCGGCCACTGCCGCCAATCGGCTGGGCGATGCCGAACTGTTCATCAAGTACCTGCGCTTCATCAATACCCTGATCGCGCAGGCGCCGCGCGGCGTGCGGCCGATGCTGGACAAGATTGAAGTGCTGTTTCAGCACCTCACCCTTGGCGGCTTGCGCCGCTGGGCGCTGTGGGGCGCGCACGCCCACCGCACCAATTACGAGGAGCAGATCAAGTATTTCAGCCTCGATTCGAAAGAGTCGCTGGCGATGCTGCAGAAGGAACGCAAGGGCACCCTGCTGGTGGACGTGCAGCGGCGCATCAATATGTATCTGCGCGCCTTGTGGGCCCGCGATTTCTTCATGCGCCCCACCTCCGGCGACTTCGAAACCCGCGAAGGCTACCGTCCCTACATCGAGGATTACCTGCTGCATGTGCCGGATGCGTTCGACGATTTCACTGTCGACGGGCAGGCACCGGTGTCCGGCCTGGAGCTGTACCGCGCCACCGCCGCCCATTGCGCCGCCCATGTCGTCGAGACGAAGCAGCCGATCTCGGCCGAAGCGCTCAATCCGATGCAGATGGCGGTGATCAGCGTCATCGAGGATGCGCGCGTCGAAACGCTGTCCATCCGGCGCTTTCCCGGTTTGAAGCAACTCTGGTGCAAGCTGCACACGGCCACGCCTGCGCTGAACGGCAGCATGGGCGATTATCTCAACCGGCTGGCCCGCGCCCTGCTCGACGACAGCTATCAGGACGACGATGCGTGGATCGTCGAAGCCCGCACGCTGTTCGCGTTTGCCCAGTCACAGGATAGGCTCGACAGCAACCAGACCTCCTGGGAAATCGGCGTGCAACTGGCCCACAGCTTCGGCCAGAAACGCATCCCGTTCAATCCGCGTACCGACCTGCTCACTGCGCCCTATCGCGACGACAACCGCTATTTCTGGGCATTCGAGGAATTCGACTTCGCCAAGGCCGCTGGCGCCGGCTACGAATCCGTCAAGCAGGTTCGTAAATATGTAAACGTGATGGAGATGGCCAACGAGATCGACGTCGAGACGGCCGGCGACGATGCCGAGGAAATCTGGGTGCTCGGCACCGAGCTGTTCCCGTATGAAAACATTGGGGACGAGAGTCATGGCAAGAGCTTCAACGAACTGGAAGGCAAGGAGCCGGTATCCGATCCCTTCCACTATTCCGAATGGGATTACCAGCTCCAGCTGGAGCGCCCGGCCTGGGCGACGGTGCTGGAGAAGCGCGCCAAGGCCGGCGACCTGTCAATCATCGACGGCATCACCGCGCAGTACAAGCGCGAAATACATCGCATGAAGCTCCTGCTCGATGCCATGCAGCCGCAGGGCGTGCAGCGCATCCGCCGGCTCGAAGACGGCGACGAGATCGACATCAACGCGGCGATCGCCAGCTTCACCGACATCCGCCTGGGCAACCAGCCCGATCCGCGCATCATGATGCGCAGCGTGAGGAAGACGCGTGACTTCTCGATCCTCGTGCTGCTCGACCTGTCCGAGTCGACCAACGAGAAGGTGCAGGACCAGGAATACTCGGTGAAGGAACTCACCCAGCAGGCCTGCGTGCTGCTGGCCGATGCGATCAACAAGGTCGGCGACCCGTTCGCCATCCACGGCTTCTGCTCGGACGGCCGCCACGATGTCGAGTACTACCGCTTCAAGGATTTCGACCAGCATTGGGACGAGGTGCCGAAGGCCAGGCTTGCCGGCATGACCGGGCAACTCTCGACTCGCATGGGCGCGGCGATCCGCCATGCCGGCCATCACCTCAAGCTGCAGCGTTCGGCGAAGAAGCTGCTGATCGTCATCACCGACGGCGAACCGGCCGACGTGGATGTGCGCGATCCGCAATACCTGCGCTACGACACCAAGAAGGCCGTCGAGGAGGTCGCGAAACATGGCGTCACCACCTACTGCATGAGCCTCGACCCGCGCGCGGACAACTACGTCTCGCGTATCTTCGGGCAGAAGAATTACATGGTGGTGGACCATGTCCAGCGCCTGCCGGAGAAGCTGCCGCTCCTTTATGCCGGATTGACCCGATAGGAACGACCATGGAAGACACCTACCCCGGCCTGCACAACGACAAGCACGGTCTCACGCAACTGGGCCGCATCGTGCTCGACGGCCGGCTGTTCGGCCTGATCCCGGACACCGAGGACTGCGCCGGCTGGAGCGGTGGCCGCATGCAGGACCTGATGGAGCGCGTGCAGAACGAATGGGACCAATACGCCAACCTGCCCAGCCGGCTGCCGCCGGACCTGCGCAAGCGGCATGGCGAGCTTTATGACCGTGCGATCCAGACCGCCCGTGCCAAGGGCTGGGACCCGGAGCTGGGCGAGGACGAGTAGGCAATGCTTCTGTCATGACCCTGAGCGCGGTGATCTTCGATGTCGACGGCACGCTCGCCGATACCGAGGAGGCCCATCGGCAGGCCTTCAACGTGACTTTCAAGGAGTTCGGTCTGCCCTGGCACTGGGACGTCGAACTCTATGTCGAACTGCTGGCGGTGGCGGGCGGCAAGGAGCGCCTGGCGCACTACTGCCGCTGCGTCGATCCGGCGCGGCTCGCCCGGGCCGACGGTCCCGACTTCATCGCCCGCCTGCACCGGCGCAAGACGCGCGTTTACGAACGACGTGTCGAGATGGGCGAAGTTCCGGCCCGGCCCGGCGTGGTGCGACTGATTCGCGAACTGATCGAAGCCGATATCCGGCTCGCCATCGCGACGACCACCTCGCGTACCAATGTCGACGTGCTGCTCGGCACCACGCTTGCCGACCTGCCGCCCGATTGCTTCGAGGTCATCGGCGCCGGCGAACAGGCCACCGCAAAAAAGCCGGCGCCCGACATTTATCGCTGGGTGCTCGACCGGCTGAAGCTGCCGGGCGTAGACTGCCTGGCCATCGAAGACTCGAGGAACGGGGTGCGTGCCGCCCTCGGTGCAGGCATTCCTGTTCTGGTGACGGAAAGCGCCTGGACGCGGCGCGACGATTTCACCGGCGCCGTGGCGGTGTTGCCCGATCTGGCCCGGGTCGATGCCGCACAGCTGTATCAATGGCATGATCGTTCCATAACCGCCGACTGAAGGACCCGCCGATGCCCATCGTTGCAATGAAAGATCTGATCGACCATGCCTGCGCGCACCGCTATGCCGTCGGCGCCTATCAGGCGGCGGACAGCAACTTCGTCAGCGCCATCATCGATGCCGCCGAAGCGGAGGAGGCGCCGGTGATCGTCAGCTTTGCCGAGTCTCACGGGATCCACCACGATTTTCCGATGCTGCTCAAGGCCGCACAGGTGGCGGCACAGCGCGCGCGCGTGCCGGTTTCCCTGCTGTTCGACCATGCCAGCGGCCCGGCCACGATCGCCGAGGCGATTCGCCTCGGCTGCCAGGGGGTGATGGCGGACTATTCCGACCAGCCTTTCGATGCGAATGTCTCGGCCACCCGCGCGGTGGTCGATCTTGCGCATGCGCGGAAAATTGCCGTCGAAGGCGAGCTGGGCTATGTTCCGGGCGTCTCGGGCGATGAGGCGCTGCGACATCCGGGCCGCATGCGTCTGACGGCACCGCAGGAGGCGGCGGACTATGTGGCGGCGACCGGCGTCGATTGCCTGGCCGTGGCGGTAGGGACGGTCCATGGCCACCGGGTCGGCGAACCTAGGCTCGATCTGGATCGTCTCGCCGACATTGCGGCGGCCGTCAAGGTTCCGCTGGTCATCCATGGCGGATCGGGGCTGGCCGACGAGGAGTATCGCGGCCTGACCGAACGCGGCGTGGCGAAGATCAATTACTTCACCGCCCTGTCCGACGTGGCTGCCGCCGCTGCATCCGATGCGCTGGCCGATATCGAGGCAGGGTACCTGTGCGCGATCGATGCGGTGCGCGCCGCGGTCGCCAGCGAAGTCGCTCGCACCCTGGCACTGTTCGGCGCCAGCAAGCAGGCGGCCTCCGCATTGCAGCGCTGCAGGTCACTGGCCGGTTAGGCCCCGCCGTCCTGCCGGCGCCGACTTTTTAGGCGCTCCCTGCCAACTCGTCGGCGATCATCTCCGCCTGTTTCAGTACCGTCTCGGTCGCCAGCAGCTGCATGTCCGGCGGATACCTGCCAATCCGCGGCCAGGCGGGCAGGTTTATGACATGAGGCAGGGAAATGTGCCGTTCCGCCAGTGCCGACTTTTGAGGAAGAGCGGCGTCAGACGCCGCCGCCGCGGTGCACCGTCTCGTAGTAGAGCTTCTCGAGTTCGAGCTTGTGTTTCGTCTCTTCGCTGGCGAGGTAGACGAACAGGTCCTTGATCGGGCCGGCTGGCGCGGTGTCGGCCAGTTCGCCGTAGTGCGACATTGCGGCGTGTTCGCGGCCCATCGCGTACTGCAGCACGGCCTGGTCGTCGGGACTGTCGCCGAGGTCGGGCAGGTGGATGCAGTCGGAGAACTTGCTGTCGGCTGCGGTGCGCTGGATTTCCTGCCTCACCTGCGCCGCGATGTCGGCGCGCTGCGCCAGCGCCGCGAACATGTCGTAATGCGACTGCTCCTCGGCGGCGAGTTCCTCGACCAGGTAGCGGATGCGCTTGCTGACCTTGGGAATCAGGTCCTTGTAGAAGTCGCGCGCGCTCGCCTCGAAATGGGTGGCCACTTCCAGGATCTCTTTCAGCGAGGTCTTGCCGCGCAGGCGTTCGACCCCATGCAAGCCTTCGGTCATTGCTGCACTCCTTGCGTGATGGCAGCGTGGATGCTCGCCGCGACGCGATGGCCGTCGGCGACGGCGCTCACGACATCCGGGCCGCGCACCATGTCGCCGGCCGACCAGAGCCAGGGTTCTGAGGTGCGCCCGCCGGCATCCACCTGCAGCCGGCCGCGCTGCCAGGCCAGCTGCTCGGTCAGCGCAGCGCCGAGCAGCGAGGTGTCGGCCATCTGGCCGATGGCCTCGACCACCATCATACCGGGGTGGAACTGCTCGTCGCTTTCGTCGTAGCTCGGCGCGAAGCGGCCCTGCGCGTCGAAGATGGCTTTCACCTTCCAGGTTTTCAAGCCCGCGACCTGGCCGTTCTCGATGACGACCTGCTGCGGGCCGCGCGAATCGAGGATGACGACCCCTTCCTCTCCCGATTCCTTGATTTCGTCCGCGTCGGCGAGGAAGTGCGGCAGGTCTTCCAGCGCCGTCAGCGTGACCTTCACCTCGCCGTACTGCTGCTTCTGCAGACGGGCCAGCGTGCGGGCGATGTCCATCGCCACGTTGCCGCCGCCAATCACCACGGCCTGGCGCGGCGTGCCGATATCCTCGCCGGCGGTCACGCGGTGCAACAGGTCGACCGCCTTGCGGACCATCGGCTGATCGCTGCCGGGGATGCGCGTGCCGCGGCCATCCTGCAGGCCCAACGCGATCAGAACGGCGTCGTAGTCGGCCTTGAGTTGTTCCAGCGTGATGTCCTTGCCGATCCGCACGTTGCAGCGGATGTCGACGCCGACGGAGCGGATGATATCGACATCGCGGTCGATGACGTCGTAAGGGAGGCGATATTCGGGAATGCCGAAACGCGTCATGCCACCTGGCTTGTCGAGGGCTTCATAAACGACGACCTGATGGCCTTTTTTCGCCAGGTCGAAGGCGGCGGTGAGGCCGGCCGGACCGGCACCGACGATGGCGATTTTTTTGCCGGTGGGCGCCGCGGGTTTTCCAAGCACACGCTTGATCTGGTCATCGGACACCTGGTCCATGATATGGCGCTTGAGCCAGCGGATGGCAATCGGATCGCCTTCGTGGCGTGCGGCGCAGGTGCTTTCGCACTTGCGCGTGCACACACGGCCGCAGATGCTGGAGAAGGGGTTGGTTTCGTAGAGCAGCTGCACGCCGAGGTCGTAGTCGCCGTCACGGATCGCCTTGATGTACTGCGGGATCGCCATGTGCGTCGGGCAGGTCGCGACGCACAGGCCACAGCTGACGCAGCGGTCGGCTTCGAGTTTCGCGTGTTCGATGTCGTAACCAGCCACGATCTCGGCGAAGGAATCGATGCGATCCTCCGGCTCCATCTCCGGCATGTGCTCGCGCAGCCGGGTGGGGCCGGTCAGCTGGTGATCGTCGGGCCGGCGATAGCCGAGCGCCGCGTCGTCCCAGGGCTTCTTGTCCACGCCGGGGATGAAGCGGAAGGCGTCGCCGTCGCCATCAACCCACGTGTAGATGTTCGACATGTTCAGCGACTTGGTCATGCACACGTCGACGCACAGCGCGCACCAGCAGCAGCGGCCGTAGTCGATGCGCGGGCGCAGCCCCGAGTCGCCCTGCCTGGCATCGCTGACCGGCACCATGTCGATGGCGCCGTTCTGGCAGATGGTTTCGCAGGTGCCGCAGCCGATGCATTTTTCGATGTCGTTCTGGTGGAAGCCGCGATAGCGTGGCGCGGCTTCGCGGCCGATCGGGTTCTTGATCGAGACCGGATCGTGGAACAGGTGCTTCCACGCGGTGAAAGGCGAGAGGACGTCCTTGATGCTCATCGCTCAATCTCCGGCGGGTAGGTATGCAGCGAGACCATCAGCGCGGCGACATCGGAGATGTTGCAACCGACGATCATGCGCTCGAGCAGCGCCATGGCGTGGGTGTAGCTCGGGCCGCGCACGTTGATGCGGCGCGGGTAACCGGAGCCGTCGGTGACGAGGTAGTAGCCGTACTCGCCGCGCGAGCATTCGCCGCGCACGTAGGTTTCGCCACGCGGAATCTGCCAGTGCAGGACATTGGGCAGCGGCGCCATCACCTTGCCGCTCGCCGGGATCTTCGCCAGCATCTGGCGAATCAGGTCGACCGACACCCAAACATCGCGGCGGCGCACGTCGGCGCGGGTGTAGATGTCGGAATCGCTGCCGGTCACCGGCTCGAAGTCGAGGCGGTCATAGACGAGGTAGGGCGCATCCTTGCGCACATCCTTGGCGACGCCGGCGGCACGTGCGTTGGGGCCGGTGATGCCGTATTCGTCGAGCCAGGCGGGGTCGATCACGCCCATGCCGACCGTGCGCTTCTTGAACACCGCGTTGCAGAACATCACGTCGTAGACGTCTTTGAGCGTCTTCTCGATCTCGCGCAGCGTCTCCTCCATCCGGCCGGCAAAGCCGTCGGGCAGCGTGTCGCGCACGCCGCCGGGCAGGATGAACATGTGGTAAATCCGCGCGCCGGTCAGCTCCTCGAAGCGGTCGAGCATCAGGTCGCGCACGTAGGTCGTCCATTGGCCGATCACGCCCTGGCCGAGCGCGCCGGCCTGGCCGCCGAGGTACATCATGTAGCTGTTGATGCGCCCCATCTCAAGAATCATGGCGCGAATCCACTGCGCCATCTCGGGCACTTCGATGCCGGCGAGTTCCTCGACACAGGCGGCGTAGCAGTATTCGTTGAAGTCCGGCTCGGGCACGCAGACGCGGCAGACGATGGGGAAGACCTGGATGAAGCTGCGCCGCTCCATCAGCTTTTCGAAGCCACGGTGCAGGTAGCCGACATGGGTCTTGCCTTCGACCACTTCGTCGCCGCAAACCGTCAGCTCGACCGACATGTTGCCGGTGATGCCCGGATGGTTCGGGCCCTGCCAGAGCTTGAGGTACTTGCCCGAGCTCAGGTCGATGTCGAGCGTACCGTCGGGCTTGGTGGCGGGGTATTGCGTGCGGTCGGGCGGGAACATGTCAAACATGGCTTATTTCCCCGCCGGGTGCTGGCCCGGATACATCTGCAGGCGCATGTGGGTTTCCGGATCGTGCGTGACGCGACCGGGGCGCTCGGCATAAGCCTCCTGCGTGTACTTGAGCGTGTCGAAATCGCGTCGGTAGGGCGGGATGCTGTTCCAGCCTTCGAGGATGAATTCTTCCTCGATGCGCGGGCTGCCGGGGAAGTCGATGCCGAACATCTCGCGCAACTCGCGCTGGTAGGTTGCGGCGGTCGGCCAGAGGTCGTGGATGCTGTCCATCGTGGCAGCGTCGCGCCCGATCATCACACGCAGGCCGACATCGCAAGCCTTCGCACGATTGTTGAGCAGGTAGGTGAGCTGGAATTGCCCCTCCTCCAGCCAGTCGACGGCGGTTAGCAGCACCAGATGCGTGAAGCCTTCCTTGTCGCGCAAATGCAGGATCGTGTCGCGCAGGTGCGCCGCCGGCACCGTGACGAAGGATAAATCCTTGCGCTGCTCAGTGAGTTCACCGAGGGGATAGAGTGCCTTCAAACGGCTGTACAGGTCGCGCATGCTCATCACCAGTTGTAATCGGGCATGTCCCAATCATGGATCACGCGCTTCTGGTTGGCCTTGTACCAGGCGAAGTTCTCGGCGTACTGGTTCGCGCCTTCGGCCTTGCCGGCGCGGATGATTTTCTTCATCTCCTCGAAGCCGGCCAGCAGCGCCTCGGGGCGCGGCATGCAGCCGGCGATGTAGAGGTCGACCGGCAGGTATTCGTCGAGCTTCTTGATGGTGTTGTAGCTGTCCCAGTACATGCCGCCGTTGATGGTGCAAGAGCCGAGACCGATTACGTACTTCGGGTTCTGCATCTGCTCGTAGGCGCGGATGGCGCGCTTCAAGGTCTTCGTCGACAGGTAGCCGGAGATGATGAACAGGTTGGCCTGGCGCGGCGTCGGCCGCCAGGCGACGCCGAAGCGGTAGGCATCGAAGCGCGGCGTCATCAGCGGGCGCATCTCGATGGCGCCGCAGCCGGTGCCGAAGCCGAGAATCCACAGCGACTGCGAGCGCGCCCAGTTGAAAAAGTCCTCGACGATCTGGATGTAGGCGCCGGGCATCACCGTCGGCGGCGCTTCGCAGTAGTAGTCGCGCAGCGGGTCGACCTCGAATTCGAGGCCGTCCGGGCCTTTGACCATGCGCTTCATCAGTTCGGGTTTCACGGTCATTCTCTACACCACCATGATCGAGAGGATGCCCAGCGGCACCGCCCAGACGAGGAAAAAGCGGATCGACTGCTCGACGCGAAAGCGCGGGAAGCAGACGCCGACGAAGGCCGAGAACAGGTACAGGAAGAACACCTTGACGAACAGCTCCGGCCAGCTTGCCGCGCCGCCGAAGAACAGGTTCATGTAGATGACGATCTTGGCCACCGGGAAGATCGCGCGGTTGGTCTGCATCAGCGCGAGGTAGGACGAGTGGTACTCGGTCGGCGGGCCGATGGGGATTTCCTGCGGGGCGATGAAGACGTCGAAGGGCGGGCGCATCATCGAGCCGAGGAAAGCCAGCATCGCGGCGGCCACGGCGATGGGGTTGGTGAACAGCGTCCAGTTCATCACGCCGCCCTGCTGCGCGGCGACGATGTCGGTCATCGACAGCGTCTGGTATTGCAGCGCGACGGAGAACACCGCCATGGCGAAGGGCAGCTCGGCCATGCTCACCTGCTGCAGGCCGCGCGTGACGCCGATGGCCGCATGCGGATGGCCGCTTTCGCCCGCGCCCAGCGCCATGCCCAGCGTGCCGAAGAAGACGAAGTAGAGCGCGAGGATCAGGTCGCCGGCGAACGAAAAGTTCGAGAACATGTAGCTGCCGTAGATCACCGGCATGAACAGCAGCAGGCCGACGCCGCCCGAGAGGCGGAACACCGGGCCGAGGTAGAACATCACGCCGTGGGTGATCGAGCTGCGCAGGCCGTAGTTCTTGATCACGTCCATGTAGTACTGCCAGATCGGGATGCCGTAGCGGCGACCGGCGCGCGCGCCAATTTTCTGGATCAGTGCGCCCATCAGGAAGCCGTAATTGACGACGATGAAGACCGTCAGGAAGGCGTAGGGGATTTTCATCCAGTCGAAGTCCATTTACAGCCCTGCCTTGAATGCGAAAACGACGACGACGAACACGAGGAAATGGAAGGCGTAGATCTGGCCGTTACCGTTGTAGAGGCGGCGACCGAGATCACCGGCCGTGTGCAGCAAATCGGTGATCGCGCCCCAGAAGCGTGTGACGAAGGGCTGCACGAGGAAACCCATCGCCTTGCGGTAGGGCGCGAAGAAGTTCCAGGCAAAGTGCGTGGTCTCGGGGCGGTAGGGCCGCTCGGCGGAGAAGACGATGTTGAACTGCTTGACCTTCTGGGCCTTGCGATTGACGAACAGCAGCCAGCCAAAGATCAGCCCGAAGATGCAGGCGACGACAATCATGATCGCCACCGGGTTCCACCAGCCGTATTGACTGGTGATGGTCAGGCCTTCCCAGTTCAGCGCGCCTTCCGGCAGGAACTGCGAGATATAGGCATCGACGCGGCGCAGCACCAGGCCGGGGAAGATGGCGACGCCCATCAGGATGGCGACGTAGATCATCTGCGGCAGCACGATCGAGAACGGCGCCTCCTTGATGCGGCGGTGCTCGTCCTTGAGTTGGCCGAGGAAGATGGTGTGGATCAGGCGGAACAGGTAGAGGAAGGCGATCGGGCCGGAGAGGAAGATCAGCACCATCGGCAGGCGCGTGTCGGCATCCATGATGGCGTTGTAGAAGATCCAGCGGCCGCCGAAGCCGGAGAGCGGCGGCACGCCCGACATGGCGATGATGCCGATCAGCGTGGCGATGAAGGACAGCGGCATCAGCGTGATCAGGCCGCCCATCTGGTACATGGCGCGCGTGCCGGTGCGCTTGGCGACGCCGCCGACCGAGAGGAACAGCATCGACTTGTAGACGTAGTGGTTGATGACGAACATCAGCGCCATCAGCCAGCCGAGGTGGTTCATCAGCGCGAGGCCGAACAGCGCGTAGCCCATCTGGCCGATGGAGGAATAGGCCAGCAGGCGCTTGGCATCTTCCTGGAAGATCGCCATCAGGTTGCCGAGCAGCGCGGTGATGGCGCCGATCCACAGCATCATATTGACGAGGTCGACGCCGTACAGCGATTGTCGGCCCATCGACATCAGCAGCATGAACAGGCCGTAGAGGCCGGCTTTGAGCAGCACGCCGGAGACCATCGGCGAGACGTCGGTCTCGGCCTCGGCATGCGCGCCCGGCAGCCAGATGTGCAGGCCGATGGCGGCGGTCTTGGTCATGAAGCCGATGGCGAGCAGCAGGAAGACCCAGGGTGCGACGGGCGCCTCCAGCATGGCCAGCTGGCCGAGCGCAAAAGTCGGTGCCGGCGAGACGGCGCTGGCGATGGCGAAGCCCGCCAGGATCAGGAAGGCGCCGCCGAGCGAGAAGACGATGTAGGACAGCGCATGCGGTTCGGACTCCTTGCCGCGCAGGATCAGGAAATAGGAGCCGATCGTCAGCAGTTCCCAGGCCGCGAAGAAGCCGAAGGAATCGGTCGCCTGGAGCAGCAGCACCATGCCGGCGAACATCGTCATCGCCGAGGGGTAGAAGCCGACGCGCCGTCCGTGGGCGTGGAAGCTGGCGAGGAAGATGATCGCGCCGCCGAGGGTGAAGATGACGAGGAAGATCAGGCGCAGCGGATCGTAGTCCTGCCAGGTTTGCAGGAACCAGAACGACAGGCCGCCGATGGCAAGGATGTTCTTGAGCCAGGCCGGCGCCCATTCGAGCAGCAGGAAGGCGAGCGCGAACAGCAGCGGCAGCACCAGCAGCAGGTTCGAGCGGCCCGACAGTTCGCCCCAGGCGAAACCGAGCGCCCAGCCGGCCAGCAGGGCGGCGACGACGGGGATGACCCGGTCGGGCGGGCAGTCGATGGTTTGCGACGATTCTCGCTTGATGGCGTAGCCGAACCAGCGGAACAGGTAGCCCGCCTCGACCAGCGCGCCGAACAGGATCCAGCCGAGCAATGCCAGCCGGCCCTCGTTGGCGAGCAGATGCACCAGTTCCCACTTGGCGTAGAAGCCAGGGAAGGGCGGCAGGCCGGACAGCATCGCGATGCCGGTGACGAAGGCGAGCACGAGGAGCGGACGCTGGCGCAGTGCGGCCCAGTCGGTCAGTTCGCGGCCGGCGACGAAGCCGGACAGCCAGTAGAGCCCGGCCTTGGCGACGGCGTGCGACAGCAGCAGGCCGCCGGCGATGAACAGGTAGTGCTCGCCGAGGATGTCCTGCTGGCCGATGGCGACGAGGATCAGGCCGCTCTGCGCGATCGAGGAGTAGCCCAGCAGGCGGCGGTCGTTGGTTTGCGGCAGGGCGAGCAGGTTGCCGGCGACGAAGCTGACGATGCCGATGCCGGTGGCGACCGGCAGCCACTCGGCCCCCCCGATGGCGAGGACCTTGTCGAAGGCGAACAGCGCCGCGGACGCGGCGGCGGCCGAGAACAGGGCGGCGAAGCCGGGATGCGCCGATTCGTAGATGTCGAGCGCCCAGCCATTGGCCGGGAAGGGCTTCAGCTCGGCGGCGACGGCGATGAGGATCAGGAAGAAGGCGAGCACGAACGCCCCGGAACCCTGTTCGGCCATGCCGTCGATGTTGAGCGTGCCGGTGGCGTGGTAGCCGAAGACGATGCCGACCAGCAGCAGCACCGAGATGAACTGCGAGACGATCAGGTACTTGAAGCCGGCCGATACCGCGCGTTCATCGTCCGAAAGCAGCACCAGACCGCCGGTGGCGATGACGATGAGTTCGAAGAAAACGAACAGGTTGAAGAGGTCACGCGTCAGCACCAGCCCGCACAGCGCCATCACCATCACCAGCAGCACCGCCATGGCGCGGCGGCCCCGGGCGAGCAGCGTTTCGCCCATGTGCATCGCCGCGAACAGGCCGGCGAGATTGATCAGCGTGAGCAGCGCCGCCTCGGCCAGCCCCATGCGCAGGGCGATGGCGAACGGCGGCGGCGTACCGGCTGTCTGGATATCCATCGGATGCGCGCCGGTGGCGGCGAACAGCACCAGCCAGCCGGCCGAGACCGCGCTCATGAAGGCCAGCGCGCCCAGCGTGATCATGAAGGCCAGCCCGTTGCGCTTCTCGCCGAGCAGTCCGGTCAGGAAGGCGGCGCCGAGGCCGGTGGCGAGGATGTGCAGCGCGTTGATGACCATGGCTGCGGCCTCAGCCTTTCAGCGCCGTCAGGCGCGCGATGTCGAGGGTGCGGTGCTGGCGGTAGATCCGCCAGGCATAGGCCAGCATCAGCGCGGTGACGCCGACGCCGATCACGATGGCGGTCAGCACCAGCGCCTGCGGTACGGGGTCGATGATGCGCTGCACCGCGTCGGCGGCGGCGACCGCCCGGTCGAGGATCGGCGCGGTGCGGCCGTGCAGGTGGCCGACCGAGACGATGACCACGTTGACGCCGGTGTCGGCGACGGTGAAGGCGACGATCATGCGCAGCAGGTTGCGGTTCGTCAGTGCGCCATAGAAGCCGATCAGGATCAGCAGGAAGCCGGTCGCCATCACGACATGGACCATCAGAGCTCCTCCGTTTCCGACAGGCTCGCCAGCATGGACGAAAACTCGGCGCCGACCTTGAGGCCGATCAGCGAGTAGATCAGCGGAATCGCACCGGCGGAAACCAGTTCTCCGAGGTTGCCGAGCGGCAGGATGCGGTTGTCGAGAAAGCCCCCGGCGAGGAACAGGCCGGCGATGCCGATCGCGACATAGAGGATGCCGGCCAGCGATTCGATGGCGGAAATCAGGCGGTGGCTGAAGTGCCGGAGCGGATCGGCCAGCAGCATCAGCAGCACCGCCGAGGCGATGATCGCGCCGCCCTGGAAGCCGCCGCCCGGGGTCAGGTGGCCGTTGACGAAGACATAGGCGCCGAGCAGCAGGATCATCGGCACGAGGAAGCGCGTGCCGGTGGTGAGCAGTTCGCCGACCGGCGGACGAACGCGCCGACCTGGCTGGTGGCCATGTGCGCCCTCGGCCAGCACCAGGCCGACGATGGCGGCGGCGAGGAACAGCACCGTGACCTCGCCGAGGGTATCGAGGCCGCGGTAGGTGACGATGATCGCCGTGACGATGTTGGCCGCGCCGAGGTCGGCGGCGGTGCGCTCGGCGTAGTAGCGTGCCGTCGGGTTGAGCTCGGCATCGGGCGTGTAGCCGGTCAGCAGCGTGGCGAAGACGAGGCCGAACACGGCGAGGAGGGCGAGGGCGACGAGTCGCTTAACCATGGCCGCGCTCCTCTTTTTCGCCACCGCGCACGCGGCCGAGGACGAAGAACAGCAGGAAGGTCGTCAGCCCGCTGCCGATGGCCGCCTCGGTCATCGCCACATCGGGCGCGGCGAGGACGAGGAACAGCACCGAGGCCATCAGGCTGACCAGCCCGGCGGCGAGGATGGCGATGGCCATGCCCGCGCCGCGGATGGCGACGAAGGCGGCGGCCAGCATGGCGAAGCAGACCAGGCCGACGAGACCGGGCAGCAGGTAGCTCATGGCAGCGGTGCTCCGGTCGGTTCGTTGCGGTCGGCGGCCAGCGCATCCACCTCGGTGCGCACGCTCATGCGCACGCCGCTGCGATGGGCGGCACGCGCCAGCACCTGCGACGACAGCGGGTTGGTGAACAGCACGAAGAGGCCGATGAGAAACAGCTTGAGCGCCCACTCCGGCTGCAGGCAGGCGAAGCCGGCCAGCGAAAGCAGGGTGCCGAGCGTGGTCGCCTTGGTGCCGGCCTGGATGCGGTTGAACACGTCCGGCATGCGCACGAGGCCCAGTCCGCCGAGCAGCAGGAAGCTCGCGCCGATCACCAGCAGGAGTCCTCCGACCACGGGAAGCAATGCGTTCATCACAGCCCCTTCTCCAGGTGGCGAGCGACGACGATCACGCCGAGGAAAGACAGCAGTGCATAGACCAGCGCGACGTCGAGGTAGATGCCGCGTCCCTCGAGGTAGGCGATCAGCGCGATGCCGGTCAGCGAGATGACAGTCAGTGTGTCGAAGGCGACCACCCGGTCGGCATCCGACGGTCCCTGGAAGAAGCGCCACAGCGCCAGCAGGAATCCCGTGGCGGCGAGCATGGCGGCGAGGGTGATCAGAAAATCAACCATACATGACTTCCAGATAGCGCTCGAAACCGCCGACGATGGCTTGCGTGGCGGCCTCGATGTCGGGCGAATCGACCGTCACCCAGTGGATGTAGAGCCATTCGCCGTCGATGTCGACGGACAGCGTGCCCGGCGTCAGCGTGATCGAGTTGGCCAGCAGCATGCGCCCCATCGAACTCTTGAGTTTCGTCTTGACCTTGACGATGCCCGGCCGCACCGGCAGGTCGGGCGAAAGCACGATGGCGGCCACGTTGAGATTCGAGGTGATCAGCGCCTTCAGGTAGTAAAGGATGTAGGCGACGGTAGTGGCGAGCGCCTGCGGCGTCAGCCGGAGTTCGGAGAACCAGCCGAGATGGCCGGGAAACAGGGTGGCGATGAGTGCGGCAACACCTGCTCCGACGAGCAGGACGTCGGTGGCCAGCGAGCCGTTCAGCAGAATCCAGAACAGGAGGAGCGTGAGAAACAACCCCACCCTCCCGGCTCCGGATTTCGGCGCGACGCCGGTTGCAGTTCCTGAATCCATAAGCGGATTCTAATGCTGCACTGCGACGCTTATGTTGCAGTGCGGTTGACGCAGATCAAATCCTCTTCAGAAATAGTCGGCGCCGGCGGGACGGCGCCTATTTCAGCAGTCGGCGGCGGACGAGCACGGTCGCGATCCAGAAAGCGATGGCACCGGTCGACAGCAAGGCGCCGACATGGGTCAGGATCGTGTCGGGCAGGCGGCCGAAGGCCAGCGGCCGGATCAGCTCGACCGCATGCGACAGCGGCAGCCAGGCGCCGACGGCCTGGACGGCCGGCGGCAGCTGGTCGACCGGGAAGAACACGCCGCACAGCAGCACCATCGGCGTGATGAACAACGTGAAGTAGTACATGAAGAAGTCGTAGGAGGGCGCCAGCGCGGTGACGATCAGGCCGAGTGCAGCGAAGCACAGGCCGGCGAGGAAGATGGCCGGCAGCGCCCACAGCGCCAGCGGGCCATCGACGTAACCGAGCAGCGCGATCACGCCGAGGATGGCCGCGCCCGAGAGCGAGGCCTTGGTCGCCGCCCAGAGGCATTCGCCGGCGACCACGTCGTCGAGGCCGACCGGCGCGTTCATGATGCCCTCCCAGGTGCGCTGCACGTGCATGCGCGCGAAGGCCGAATAGAGAGCCTCGAAGGAGGCGGCGTTCATCGTCGAGGCGCACACCGTGCCGGCGGCGAGGAAGGCGATGTAGGGCACGCCCTCGATCTGCGGCAGCAGGCCGCCGAGGCCGTAGCCCAGGCCGAACAGGTAGATCATCGGGTCGGCCAGGTTGCCGAGCAGCGACGGGATGGCCAGCTTGCGCCAGACGAGGAAGTTGCGGCCCCAGACGGCAAGGGCGCGGCGCGAGAGGGCGGGCAGCGAGAAGTTCATCCGTCCCTCAGGTCATGGCCGGTCAGCTTGAGGAAAACGTCCTCGAGGTTGGCCGGCCGCAGCGAGGAGGGCGAAACGGGGAAGTGTTCGTCGATCAGGGTGCGCGGCGAGCCTGCGGCGATGATGCGGCCGCTGTCCACGATCACCAGCCGGTCGCAGAGGTATTCGGCCTCGTCCATGAAGTGCGTGGTCAGCAGGATGGTCTTGCCCTGGTCGAGCAGTTTCTTCAGGCCGTCCCAGATCAGGCGGCGCGCCTGCGGGTCGAGGCCGGTGGTCGGCTCGTCGAGCACCAGCAGCTCGGGGTCGTTCACCAGTGCGCGGGCGATCGTCAGGCGCCGCTTCATGCCGCCCGACAGGGTGCGGATGCCGGCGTCGGTCTTGCTGCCGAGGCCGGCGAAATCGAGCAGCGCGGGAGTGCGCGCACGGATCGTCGCGTCCGGCAGGTCGAAATAGCGGCCATAGACCAGCAGGTTCTCGGCGGCGGTGAAATCGGGGTCGAGGTTGTCGAATTGCGGCACCACGCCGACACGCTCCCGCGCCTCGCGCGCCCGCGCCGGCACCGGCTCGCCGAGCAGGGCGATGGCGCCCGCATCGGGCGCGGTCAGTCCGAGACAGCAGCGCAGCGTGGTGGTCTTGCCGGCGCCGTTGGGGCCGAGCAGGCCGAAGCACTCGCCGCGATTGAGCGAGAACGACAGGCCGTCGACGGCGCGCTTGCCTTCGTAGGCCTTGACGAGCCGGTCGACGGTCAGCGGCGATGCGGCGTAGTTGGCTGGCGTGGCTATTTTTCGACCCTGAATTCCTGCACGCTGCCGTGGAGCGCTTCTGCCGTGCCGGCCAGATCGTCGGCGCGGCGTGCACCATCGCCGACGGCATCGCGGATGTCGCCGATCAGGTCGGCGATGCGGGTGATGTTGCGCTCGACCTGCTGCACGCTGTCCTGCTGGCGCCGGGTCGCGGCGGCGATTTCATCGATCAGCTGGGTGACCTCGTCGGCCCCCGCGACGATCGCCCCGAGGGCGTCGCCTGCCTCGCGCGCCATGCCGACGCCGGTATTGGCGGTCTGCGCGCCCCGGGCGATGGTATCCACCGTCTGGCCGATGCTGACGTGGATGGCGGCGATCATCGCGCCGATTTCCCCGGTCGCCGCGGTCGTGCGCTCGGCGAGCTTGCGCACTTCGTCGGCCACGACGGCGAAGCCGCGGCCCTGCTCGCCGGCCCGCGCCGCCTCGATGGCGGCGTTCAACGCCAGCAGGTTGGTCTGGTCCGCGATCTCCGAGATGGTGCGCACGATCACGTCGATCTGCTGGCTCTGCTCGCGCAGGCCTTCCACCGCCTCTGCCGCGGCGCCGACGTGGCCGCTGATCTGCTCCATGCCGGCGATGGTGGACTGCACGATGCGTCCGCCCGCCGCGGCCTGGCCGGCCGCCGTGCGGCCGCGTTCGGCGGTGGCGCCGGCATGCCGGGCGATATCGCCGACGATGCCGGCCATCTCGGCGATGGCCGAGCGAATCCCGTCCACTTCCTGCGACTGCTCGCCGAGGCGTCCGGCGACGCCGCCGAAGAACACGTGGATGTCGCGTGCATCGTGGCTCACGCCGTCGGACAGCCGGCGCGTCTCGCCGATCAGGCTGCGCAGGTTCGCCGCCATGGCGTTGAAGCTGGAAACGATCTCGCCGATGGTGTCGGCGCTCTGGATGCCGCAGCTGTGGGTGAGGTCCTTGCGCGAGATCTGGTTCGCCACCTCGGCGATGCGCCGCAGCTTGACGAGCAGGATGCGGTTGAGCAGCCAGTAGTTGGCGAAGCCGATCGAGAGGCCCGCGACGACGCAGCCGGCGACGAACCACGGCAGCATGCCGGGCTTCCAGGTGACGAAGAAGTCGGCGTAGAACGGGAACACCAGTGCGACGCCGAGGCCGAAGCCGAGAAACGAAAGCAGCAGGTTCCGCAGGATCGACGGGCCGCCGACGGAATGGGAGGTCATGGAGTCTCCGGGGGAAGGGGGTACGCAAGCATGCAGTCCGCACACGATACGCACCTCCCGTCACCTTCGTCAATATGCCGTGAGGGCGCGGTAACATGACGTTTCCCAACCTTCAAGGCCGTGTGCGTCATGACTGCGAACAACCATTCCTGGAAATTCTTCCGCGCCGGCGGCTTCGACCAGCCACGCATCGATACGCCCGCCGACCTGCTGGCGATCGGCGGGCTCGACCAGAAGCTCTGGGTCGCCCTGTCCTGTCCGGTGGCGGGCACCGAATTCGATGCCCGCACGCTGGCGCTGCTCGACGCGGACGGTGACGGGCACATCCGCGCCCCCGAATTGATCGCCGCCGCCGAATGGGCTGGTGGGCGCCTCCGCGACACGGCCCCGCTCGCGGGCGGGCCGTTGCCGCTGGCGGCGATCCGCGACGACGACGAAGCCGGCGCGGCGATCGCCGCTGCGGCGCGGGAGGTCGCTGCAGAAAACGGCAGCGGGATCATCACGGTCGAGGCGGCCAGTGCCGCACAGGCGCGCATCGCCGAAAAATCCCGGGCCGCCTGGGAGGCCGCCGGTGCGGATGCCCGCCCGCTCGGCGCCGCCACCGAAGCCGCGCACGCCGCCGTGCAGGCGGTCGCCGCCAAGATCGACGACTGGTTCGCGCGCTGCCGCCTGGCGGCGTTCGACGAACGCGCCACGGCCTTGCTCAACGCCTCCGAGGACGCGCTCAAGGCGCTCGCCGCCGGCGTACTCGCGCCCGGATCGACCGCCGACCTGCCGATCGCAAAAGTCGGCGCCGACGGGACGGCGCTGTCGCTGACCCAGGGCGTGAACCCGGCCTGGGCCGGCGCGCTCGCCGTCTTGCGCGAGCAGGCGGTGATTCCGCTGCTCGGAGAGCGCGACAGCCTGACCGAGGCCGACTGGCAGAGCCTCAAGGACAGGTTCGCGCCCTACGCCGCCTGGTTGGCGGCAAAGCCCGATCCCGCCGCTGCCGGCGATGGCGTGCTGGCGCTGGAGCGGCTGACGCGTTACTGCCGCGACCTGATGACGCTCGCCAACAACTTCGTCGCCTTCAAGGATTTCTACACGCACCAGAAACCGGCCACGTTCCAGATCGGCACCCTCTACCTCGACGGCCGCGCCGCCGAGCTGACCGTCGCCGTCAATGACGCCGGCCGGCATGCCGCGCTGGCGACCCTGTCGCGCCTCTGCCTTGTCTATTGCGACTGCGTGCGTCCCGGCGGGAAGATGACCATCGCCGCCGCCTTCACGGCCGGCGACAGCGACCAGCTGATGGTCGGCCGCAACGGTGTCTTCTACGATCGCCAGGGCAGCGACTGGGACGCGACGATCACCAAGATCGTCGATCATCCGATCAGCCTGCGCCAGGCCTTCTGGTCGCCCTACAAGAAGCTCGCGCGCATGGTCGGCGAGCAGTTGCAGAAACTCGCCGCCAGCAAGGCGACGGCCGTCGAGGGCAAGCTCGCCGAAACCGCCGCCGGCGTCGGCAAGAAGGTCGAAGCCCCCGCGGCCCCTGCCGCCAAGGCGGCGCCCACGCCGTTCGACGTGGGCAAGTTCGCCGGCATCTTCGCCGCCATCGGCCTGGCCGTCGGCGCGATCGGCACGGCGGTCGCCTCGCTGGTCACGGGGCTGCTGGGCCTGTCGTGGTGGCAGCTGCCGCTGGCGCTCGCCGGTCTGCTGCTGATCGTCTCCGGCCCGGCGGTGATCCTCGCCTGGTTCAAGCTGCGCGCCCGCAACCTCGGGCCGCTGCTCGACGCCAACGGCTGGGCGGTCAACGCCCGGGCGCGCATCAACATCCCCTTCGGCACGTCGCTTACCCAGCTCGCCGCGTTGCCGGCGGGCGCCGAGCGTGCGCTGTCCGATCCCTACGCCGAAAAGGCCGCGCCGTGGAAGACCATCGTCTTCGTCCTGTTCGTCATCGCCGGCATCCTGCTCTACGGCATCACCTTCATGGCGCACTGATCCCCGATGCTGAACTACCAGATCCTGCCCGTCACGCCTTTCGAGCAGAACTGCAGCCTGCTGTGGGAAACCGCCACGCGCCGTGCGGCGGTGGTCGATCCCGGCGGCGATGTCGATGACATCCTCGCCGCCATCGCCGCGCACGGGCTGACCGTCGAGCGCATCCTGCTCACGCATGGTCACATCGATCACGTCGGCGGTACGGCGGCGCTGGCGGCACGGCTCGGTGTCCCGGTGGAAGGTCCGCAGCGCGACGACGCCTTCTGGATGGACCAGCTGCCCGGGCAGTGCCGCATGTTCGGCTTTCCCGATACGCCGGCGCTCTCCCCCGACCGCTGGCTGGAGGATGGCGACACGGTGGCGGTCGGCGGGCTGTCGCTCGACGTGATCCACACGCCCGGCCATACGCCCGGCCATGTCTGCTTCATCCACCGGCCGTCGCAGCTGGCCGTCGTCGGCGACGTGCTGTTCGCCGGCTCGATCGGCCGGACCGACTTCCCGCGCGGCAATCATGGCGACCTGATCGCGAGCATCCGCGCGAAGCTGTTTCCGCTCGGCGACGATTTCGCTTTCATTCCGGGCCACGGCCCGATGTCCACCTTCGGCGAGGAACGGCGCAGCAATCCCTTCGTCGGCGACTGAGAGGAGAGCACATGAAGGCCCTCAAGATTGCCCTCGGCATTTTCGCCGCACTGCTGCTGGGGCTGGCCGGCGTGGCGGCATACCTCGTGGCCACCTTCGACGCCGCGCGCCTCAAGCAGGAAATCGCCGCGGCCGTCGAGCAGCAGACCGGCCGGGTGCTGAAAATCGAGGGCGACCTCTCGCTCGGCCTCTGGCCGAACGTGGCGGTGAATCTGGGCCGGACCACGCTGTCCGAGCCCGGCGGCAAGACCGAATTCGCGCGGCTCGACAGCGCGCGCGTGGCCGTGGCCGTCATGCCCTTGCTGTCGAAGCAGGTGGTGGTGCGCGAGGTGGCGATCGACGGGCTGGCCGCGACGGTGGTGAAGCGCCAGGACGGTTCGCTCAATGTCGCCGACCTCGCCGGCCCTGCCGGCACGCCGCCGGCGGAAAAAGTCGGCGCCGGCGGGACGGTCGGCGATGGCGTGATGCCCGCCATCGACATCGCCGCCATCCGCATCGCCAACGCCCGCCTCGACTGGCGCGACGAGCAGCAGGGCAGCCGCTTCTCGCTCGCCGACCTCGACCTGTCCAGCGGCCCGGTGCGATTTGCCGGCGGGCAGGGCGGCATCGAGGCGCTCGCGCTGTCGGCGCGCGGCCAGTTCGACGCCGATGCCTTCACCATGAAGCTCGACATCCCGCGCCTCGCCATTGCCGCAGGCGGCGCCAGCGGCGAAACGCTCAGGCTCGCGGCGACGCTCGACGGCAAGGATCGCAGGATCGCCGCGACGCTGACGTTGTCAGGCGTGACAGGAATGGCCGGCGATGTCGGCTCCCTGAAGGTCGAAAAGTTCGCGCTCGATGCCGATGCGAAGATCGACGACGCGCAGGCCGTCGCGAAGCTCGCCTCGCCCGTTGCGCTCGACCTCGGCAAGCAGACCGTGGCATTGACGCAGCTGGCCGGCCGGTTCGACCTGACGCACCCGCAGCTGCCGATGAAGACGCTCGCTCTGCCGCTGTCCGGCGAGGTGAGCGCCGACCTCGCGAAGCAGTCCGCCCGCCTGCGGCTCACGACTAAACTCGACGCGAGCACCCTCAAGGCGAAGGTCGATATCGGCAAGTTCGCGCCCCTCGCACTCGCCTTCGATCTCGACATCGACCAGCTCGACCTCGACAAGTACCTGCCGCCCGGACAGAAGAATGCGGAAGGCGCCGGCAGCGATAGTGCGTCCGGTGAGGCGGCAGCGGCGAAGATCGACCTGTCGGCGCTCAAGGGACTCGACCTCAAGGGCACGGTGAAAATCGGCCAGTTGACGGTGGCCAAGGCCAGGGTGAGCAACATCCGCGTGCAACTCGACGCGAAAGGCGGCCGCCTGAACATTGCCCCGCTCTCGGCCAATCTCTATGACGGCCGCCTCGACGGGGCGCTTTCGGTCGACGCCAACGGCAATCGCTTCGCCGCGAAACAGAACCTCGCCGGCGTGCGCATCGGGCCGTTGCTGAACGATCTGGCCGATCAGGATGTCGTCGAGGGGCGCGGTGACGTCGCGCTCGATGTCGCCGCGCACGGCGCCACGGTCGGCGCGCTGAAGAAATCACTGTCCGGTACCGCGAAGCTGGCGCTGGCCGACGGCGCGATCAAGGGCATCGATATCGGCCAGAAGCTCCGCGAGGCGAAGTCGCTGCTCAAGGGCGGCAAGGATGTCGGCGTGGCCGCCGATGCGACGCAGAAGACCGATTTCAGCGAACTGTCGGCGAGCTTCCGCATCGCGAACGGCGTCGCGCGCAACGACGACCTGCTGGCCAAGTCGCCGCTGCTGCGCCTGGCCGGCGCCGGCGATATCGACATCGGCAACGAGCGGCTCGACTACCTGCTCAAGACCAGCGTCGTCGCCACCGGCACCGGGCAGGGCGGCAAGGACCTCGATGCCGTGAAGGGCCTGACCATTCCCGTCCGCCTGACCGGCCCCTTCGACAAGCCGGACTGGAAGATCGAGTTGTCGGCGGTGGCCGGCGAGGCCGTCAAGGCCAGGGTCGAAGAGAAAAAGGAAGCGCTCAGGCAGCAGGCCGACGACAAGCTCAAGGGCAAGCTCAAGGGGCTGTTCAAGTAGGCCATGCGGTTCGGCATCGACCTCGGCGGCACGAAAACCGAGATCGTCGCGCTGGCCGACGACGGCAGCGAGCTGCTGCGCGAACGGGTGCCGACGCCGCGCGGGGATTATGCGGCGACCGTGGCGACCATCGCCGGACTCGTCCGGCAGGCCGAGGAAAAAGTCGGCGCTGGCGGGACGGTGGCCAGCGTGGGCGTCGGCATCCCCGGCGCGGAATCGCGCGTGACCGGACTGATCAAGAACGCCAACTCGACCTGGCTGATCGGCCAGCCGCTGCGGGCCGATCTCGAAGCCGCGCTCGGCCGGCCGGTGCGGCTCGCCAACGACGCCAACTGCTTTACCCTGTCCGAGGCCGTCGATGGCGCGGCGAAGGGGGCGGAGGTCGTCTTCGGCGTGATCCTCGGCACGGGGGTCGGCGGCGGTATCGTCGTGCGCGGCGAAGTCCTGGCGGGGGCGAATGCCATCGCCGGGGAGTGGGGCCACAATCCGATGCCAGGTGAGGAGCCTGTGCGGCCGCGCTGCTACTGCGGCCGGTGCGGCTGCATCGAGACCTTTCTGTCCGGCCCGGCACTGGCCGCCGACGGCGGCGCCGGCGACGAAGCCGCATTGCAGCGCTACGAGCGCCGCCTGGCGCGTGCCCTGGCGCAGGTCGTCAACATCCTAGATCCGGACGTGGTCGTGCTCGGCGGCGGCGTGTCCAACCTCGACCGGCTGTATGATCGCGTCCCCCGGCTGTGGGGCGAGTGGGTGTTCTCGGACCACGTCGCCACGCGGCTGGTCAGGAACAAACACGGCGATTCGTCGGGCGTGCGCGGTGCCGCCTGGCTGTGGCCGAAATAAGCGCAAGCAAGAGGAACTTTCCGATGTCGCATTTTCCCCATCCGCACCCCGTGCCCGACTACATCTTCGACGTCCACCTCGAAGGTTTCGAGGCGCAGGTCATCGAAGCCTCGAAGACGACGCCGGTGATCGTCGACTTCTGGGCCGACTGGTGCCCGCCCTGTCGCGCCCTGACGCCGGTGCTGGACCGCGTCGCCCACGCCATGGGCGGCCGGCTGAAACTCGCCAAGATCGAGGTCGACGAAGGCGCGAACATGAAACTCGCCGGCCGCTACGGCCTGCGCGGTTTCCCGACCGTGCTGCTGTTCGTCGACGGCGAGATCAAGGGGCGCTTTTCCGGCGCCCGCGCCGAACACTGGGTGAAGGATTTCCTGGCTGAACATGGCGTCTGAACTCAACCCCTGGCGGCGCATCTTTGCGCCCTTCGCCGTCGGCTACTTCCTCTCCTATCTGCTGCGGAACGCCAATGCGGTCATCTCGCCCGAACTGACCGCCGACCTCGGCCTGACCGCGGCCGACCTCGGCCTCTTGACCTCGGCCTACCTGTTCGCCTTCGGTGCATTTCAACTACCTTTGGGCATCCTGCTCGACCGCTACGGACCGCGGCGTGTCGAGGCCGGCCTGCTGCTGTTCTGCGCCGCCGGCTGCGCGCTGTTCGCGCTCGGCGACGCCATCCCCCAGCTCGTCGCGGGCCGGGCGCTGATCGGCCTGGGCGTGTCGGCGTGCCTGATGGCGAGCTTCAAGGCCTTCTCGCTGTGGTTCCCGATCGAGCGGCAGGCTTCGCTGAACGCGGCGATCATGGCGGCGGGCGGCCTCGGCGCGCTGGCGGCCAGCTCGCCGCTCGGCGCGCTGCTGCCCGTCCTCGGCTGGCGCGGCATCTTCCTCGCGCTGGCGGCCATCGCCCTCGTCGTCGCCGGCCTGATCTTCACGACCCCCGACAAGGAAAAAGTCGGTGCCGGCGAGACGGTGGCCCAGCAGTTGCGCGGCCTGGTGACGATCTTCGGCAGCCGCGCCTTCTGGCGCTTCGCGCCGCAGACCACCTTCATCGTCGGCGGCTTCATGGCCCTGCAGGGGCTGTGGGCCGTACCCTGGCTGATGACGGTGGACGGCCTCACGCGCGAGGCGGCCGCCTTCCACCTGCTGCTGATGGCCGGCGCCCAGCTGACCGGTTTCCTCTCGATCGCCGTCTTCGTCCAGCGCCTCGCCCGGGCCGGGCTGCCGCCGGCGCGCCTGCTGGCCTTCGGCATGGGGGCCGGGCTGCTCGCGATCCTCGGCATCGTCTTCGATCTTGCGCCGAGCTGGCTGCTCTGGCCGGCGCTCGGCCTCGTCTTTTCGGTCGGCAACCTCGCCTATGCGCTGCTGACGGCGGAGTTTCCGCTGGCTCTCGCCGGTCGCGCCAACACGGCGCTCAACCTCGGCGCCTTCGTCGGCGCCTTCGGCATCCAGTGGCTGTTCGGCGTGGCGGTGGATGGCTTCCAGTCCGCCGGACTCGACGCGCAGGCGGCCTACCGCGCCAGCATGGCCGGCCTGCTGGTCCTGCAGGCGGCGGGCTGGGGGTGGTACGTGCTGGAGAGTCGCCGCCACCGGGCAGACTGACCGGCTTTCTAGCTGCCGATGCGCAGGTCGCTGCGGTAGGTCGGGCCGGGGTAGTGGAAGGCGACCGGGCCGTCGGGCTTGGCGTGGATGAACTGATGCACGGCCGGGTCGCCGGAATTTTCGAGTTCGGCCGGCGTGCCGGTGGCCACCACGATGCCGTCGTGGATGAAGTAGGCGTAGTCAACGACCCTGAGCGTTTCCTGCACGTCGTAAGTGACGACGATCGAAGTGGCGCCGAGGGCGCTGTTGAGGCGACGGATCAGCTGGGCGATGACGTTGAGCGAAATCGGGTCGAGGCCGGCGAAAGGCTCGTCGTACATCGTCAGCACCGGGTCGAGGGCGATTGCGCGGGCCAGCGCGACGCGTCGCGCCATGCCGCCGGACAGTTCGGTGGGCATCAGGCGGGTGGTGCCGCGCAGCCCGACGGCGTGCAGCTTCATCAGCACCAGGTCGTGGATGAGTTCCTCGGGCAGATCGGTCAGCTCACGCATCGGGAAGGCGATGTTGTCGTAGACCGACATGTCGCTGAACAGGCCGCCGGCCTGGAACATCATGCCCATTTCACGGCGCAACCGGTAGAGGCCGGCGTTGTCGAGTTCGTGCACGATCCGCCCGTCGAAGCGGACATGGCCGCGCTGCGGCCTCAACTGGCCGCCGATCAGCCGCAGGATGGTGCTCTTGCCAGCGCCGCTGACGCCGAGGATGCCGACCACCTTGCCGCGCGGCACGTCCAGCCTGATGCCGCGCAGGACACGGTTCGCGCCGTAGGCGAAATGCAGGTCGTCGATCTCGATCAGGGAGGTGCTGCCGTTCATGTTCCGTCCTTTCCTCTTGCCGTCCCGCCAGCGCCGACTTTTAGCCGCGTATTTAGCCGAAGCGCTCCGCCAGCCAGTCGGCGATGTCCCGCGCCGGCTCCTGCCAGTCGGCCTCGAGCATCAGGCCGTGGCCCATGGCCGGGTGCAGCGTGGCCGTGACGCCGTAGCTGTGCGCGGTCATCTCCACCAGCGATGCCGGAATGATGAGGTCATGGGCGGCGCCGACCACGCGCAGGTCGTCGCGGCCGCGCGGCAGGTGGGCGAGCACGCGGGCGGTGTGCGGCAGGTTGAAGAGCATCATGTCCCAGATCGCGCGGTGCGATTCCGGCTGGGACAGGCGGTAGTAGCGCAGCAGGTCGTCCATCGCCACCGGCTGGGCGAACAGCGCCTCGCGCAGGCTGTCGAGCGCGACCTGGCCGCCGCTCATCAGGCGGTTGAGATCGACGAGCAGGCCGGGCTTGCCGAAGAACATGCTTACCGCCGACGAGGCGAGCCCCTGCGGCGGGACCGAGCACATCAGCACCGCGGCCGGTGCGTCGTGCTTTTCCAGATACTTCTGCACGACGAAGCCGCCCATCGAATGGCCGATCAGCACGGGCGGTTCCGGCAGCGTGGCAATGGCTTCCACCACATCGTTGACGTAGTCGTCGATCGAGCAGCTGTCGAGCGGCTTGCGTCCGCGACTGCCGGCGTGCCCGGAGAGGCTAAGGGCATAGCTGCGGAAACCGGCGGCGGCGAACCAGGGCAGGAAATGCTCCTGCCAGCACCAGGCGCCGGCGTAGGCACCATGGACGAAGAGCAGGGGCGGCATGCCGGCGCGTGCCCGCTCCGGCAGTTCGGAGAGCAGTTCGAGGGTATCGGTCTTGCGTGAGTTCATGTGGGCATTCTATGGGGCCGGAGCTACCAGCATCGCGAGTGCCTCGTCGGGTGTCAGGATGCGGAACAGCTGCGCAAGGCGGTTCCCCCGGCGCATTTTCAGGAGCATCCTGTCGGCGCTCACCAGCATGTCGGCGCGCGCGTCGCGGGCGAGTTCGAGAAATTTCTGGTCATCCTTGTCCCGGCATTTGGGCAGCGCGATCGATGATTCAACGGTTTCGCCGATCTTGGCGAGGGCGAGGTAGGCGGCATAGGCGGCTTCCTGCCGGTCGTCGTCGAGGGCGAACAGCGGGTAGCCGAGCACCCGGCGGTATTCGGCCAGGCAGGCAACGCTGGTCAGCGCGGTCCAGCGTCCCGCAGCGACCTCGCCCCTCAACGGGGCGAAGCGGCTGTCCTTGAAGACGAACAGCGAGAGGAGGACGTTGGTGTCGAAGACGACCCGCAGCCCTCCTGCTGCCATCAGGACTGCTTCTGCAGGTCGAGGCGGAACTTGACGAAGCTGCCCGGCGCGTCTTCCAGCACCTTGAGCCTGCCCTTGGCCGGGTCGCGGGCCGGCACGGTGGCATCGTCCTGGGCGGTCACCCAGGCCTGCCAGTCGGTCCACCACGAGCCTTCGTTCTGCTGCGCGCCGGCGAAGAATTCCTCGTGCGTTTCCGGCAGGGCTTTGGCGGCGCTGGTCCAGAAGCCGTACTTGTTCGCGGCGGGCGGATTGACGATGCCGGCGATGTGGCCGGAGCCGCCGAGCACGAACTTGGTCGGACCGCCGAACAGCCGCGCGCCGAGGTAGGTGCTCTGCCACGGGGCGATGTGGTCTTCGATGGTCGAGATGAAGTAGGCCGGGATCCTGATCTTGCGGAGGTCGATCTCGACGTCGCCGATCATGATGCCGCCCGGCTCCCTGAGCAGGTTCTTCATGTACATGTTGCGCAGGTAGAAGCTGTGCATCGCCGCCGGCATGCGCGTCGAGTCCGAGTTCCAGTAGAGCAGGTCGAACGGGAACGGATCCTTGCCCATCAGGTAGTTGTTCACCACGAAGGACCAGATCAGGTCGTTCGAGCGCAGCATGTTGAAGGTGCCGGCCATCTCGGTCCCCTCGAGGTAGCCGCGTTCGTTCATCTTCTTCTCGAGGTTGGAGACCTGCTGCTCGTCGATGAAGATGCTCAGCTCGCCGGGGATCGAGAAGTCGAGCATGGTGGTGAAGAAGGTGACCGAGGCGAGGCGCTTGTCCTTCTTGGCGGCCATCCAGGCGGCCGTGGTGCCCAGCAGCGTGCCGCCGAGGCAGTAGCCGGCGGCGTTGATCTCCTTCTCGCCGGTCTGCGCGCAGACCTGTTCGATCGCGGCCAGCGTGCCTTCGAAGACGTAGTCCTCGAAGCTCTTCTCGGCGAGCTTGGCGTCCGGGTTGACCCAGGAGATCGTGAACACGGTGTGGCCCTGGTCGAGCGCCCACTTGATGTAGGAGTTCTTCTCGCGCAGGTCGAGGATGTAGTACTTGTTGATCCACGGCGGCACGATCAGCAGCGGGCGCTTGAATTGCGTCTTGGTGGTCGGCGTGAATTGCAGCAGCTGGATCAGGTCGTTCTGGAAGACCACCTTGCCGGGCGTCGTGGCGACGTTCTTGCCGAGTTCGAAGGCGGCCGTGTCGGTCATCTTGACGCGCAGCTGGCCGTCGCCGCCCTCCATGTCGCGCAGCAGGTTGTTGAAGCCCTTGAGCAGGTTCTGGCCGTGCGACTTGACTGTCTCGCGGAAGACTTCCGGGTTGGTCATGGCGAAGTTGGAGGGCGACATCGCGTCGATGAACTGGCGCGTGAAGAAGTTCACCTTCTCCTGCGTGTGGTCGTCGAGGCCCTTCACGCAGCAGACCGAATCATGGATGTGGCGGGCGGTGATCAGGTAGCTCTGCTTGATGAAGTCGAACAGGAAGTGTTCTTCCCACTGCTCGTCCTTGAAGCGCTTGTCGCCCTTGGCCGGCGTGGCGACAGGCGGCGCCTGCATGCCCATGAAGCGCAGCATCGAATGCTGCCAGAGCGAGAAGTAGTCCCAGACCAGATTCATCTGCGCCTGCGCCAGCTGGTAGGGGTTGGCCAGCATCTTGGCCATCATGTCCATGAAGGCCTGCGCCACGCCGAGCTCGTCCTGCGGCGGGGTGATGCCGTGCTTGGCCTGACGCTTGACGTGATCGGTGATCAGCTTGGAGGCGCGCTGGGCGACCTCGGCGTAGGTTTTCGCGACTTCCTGCGGATCGGGCAGGGCGGGTTTTTCGGTCGTGGTCTGCGTCATGTTCCCTCACTCCATTTGGTCATTGCATTGTTGCGTAGCGGATGATGCCATTCTCCTCGGTGCGCTCTAGGCGGCGCTGGCTTTCCAGGTAATTCAGGTGCGCGATGGCTTCGCCCATGGCGAACATCGTCTGGTGCGGGTCCTCGATCGGCCGGCCAAACAGCACGGTCAGCAGCTCCCCGGCCGCGCGCGGGCCGTCCGCGCAGGCGGCGAGCAGGTCGGCGCAGCGGTCGGCGTGGTGGGTCTGCAGCTCGGCGACACGGGCATGCAGGCCGCGGAAGGGGCGGCCGTGCGACGGCAGCACCAGCGTGTCGGCGGGCAGGGCGGTGAGCGCTTCGATCGAGTCCAGATAGAGCGTCAGCGTGTCGAGCCGCGGGGCGGCGGCGTAGGCGCTGACGTTGGTCGAGATGCGCGGCAACAGCATGTCGCCGGCAATCAGCACGCCGAGTTCGGCGCAGTAGAGGCTGGCATGCTCGGGCGCGTGGCCATGGCCGACGATGACGCGCCACGCGTGGCGGCCGATGGCGAGCGTCTGGCCGTCGAAGATCGGCTGGAATGCGGCGGGAATCGCCGGCACGCCGCGTCGGTAGGCGTTGCCGCGCGCTTCCAGCGCATCGCAGCGGTCGGCGTCGAGTCCGTGGCGGCGGAACATCGCCACCATCGAGGGAATGTCGAAAGGCGCCAGGCCGGCGGCGATGACGCTGGCCGTCAGGTATTCGCCCTGCGTCATCCACAGCGGCGCGCCGGTCTCCGCTTCCAGCCAGGCGGCGAGTCCGAGGTGGTCGGGGTGGAAATGGGTGACGATCTGGCGGGTCAGTTGCCGTCCCGTGAGCGCCGACTTCCACGCGCTTTTCACCGCGTCGATGGCGATGCCGGTGTCGATGGCCGTCCAGGCATCCCCGTCTGCGAGCAGCCACAGGTTGATGTGGTCGAGCGCGAAGGGCAGCGGCATGCGCAGCCAATGGACGCCCGCGGCCACCTCCTGAAGGGTGCCGGCTGCGGGCGGGATCGCGTGGGGATAGTTGATCTGCATGGGCTGGCCGGACGCACGTTGCCCGGCTGGTGGAATTCTGTTTAACTGCGCCACGTTGTTTGACTCCATCTAGTTTAGCCGAAAACCGTCAGGATTGCTGCACTGCAGCATTCCGTGCCCCGATGAACGAAACCACCTACACCATCGCCGAACTGGCCCGCGAATTCGAACTGACGCCGCGCGCGATCCGCTACTACGAGGATCAGGGCCTGATCACCCCCGCGCGTGCCGGCGTGCAGCGTGTCTACACCAAACGCGACCGCACCCGCCTCAAGCTGACTCTGCGCGGCAAGCGCCTCGGCCTGTCGCTGGCCGAAATCCGCGAACTGATCGACATGTACGACACCGCGCCCGAGTCCTCGCAGCTCGCCCGCCTGCTCGAAGTGCTTTCCCGCCAGCGTGCCAAGCTGGAGCAGCAGCGCGAGGACATCGCCGCCGTGCTGGATGAGCTCGATGCCTTCGAGGGGCAGTGCCGGGCGCTGCTGGACACCCGGAAAACACGCGGCAAGCCTAGTTGACGTTAACGTAAACGTCAACATACAATCGACCGAAACCAGCACACGTGGAGGTCCAATGAGTTACGGTATTCCTCGCGGGGAGTCGAGATTCGAGCCACGCGATCCGCAGTGGGACTCGAAAGTCCGCGAAAGTTTCGCTAAGCAGGGCGTCATGGGCCTGATCGGTGCGACGCTCGCCGATGTCTGGCCGGGCGGCTGCGAGATTCACCTGCCCTACCGTCCCGACCTGAGCCAGCAGCATGGCTTCTTCCACGCCGGCGTGACCTCGACCGTCGTCGACAGCGCCGCCGGCTATGCCGGCTTCTCGTTGATGGGACCAGGCACTTCCGTACTCTCGGTCGAATTCAAGATCAACCTGCTGGCACCTGCCGATGGTGAACTGCTGATCGCCACCGGCGAGGTGGTCAAGCCCGGCCGCAATCTCGTCATCACCCGCGGCGACGCCTGGGTGGTGAAGGGCGGCAAGGCGACGCACTGCGCGATGATGCAGCAGACCCTGATGACCATGCATGACAAACCCGAAGCGGAGAAAAAGAAATGATCGGACTGAATTTTCATCTCGGCGAAGACATCGAGATGCTGCGCGACACCCTCAAGTCCTTCGCCGACAAGGAGATCGCTCCGCGTGCCGCGGAGATCGATCGTGCCAACGAATTCCCCGCGGACCTGTGGAAGAAGTTCGGCGACCTCGGCCTGCTCGGCATGACCGTGCCCGAGGAAGACGGCGGTACGGGCATGGGCTACCTCGCCCACATCGTCGCGATGGAGGAGATCTCGCGCGCCTCGGCCTCGGTGGGCCTGTCCTACGGCGCGCACTCGAACCTGTGCGTGAACCAGATCCGCCGCAACGGCAACACCGCGCAGAAGGCGAAATACCTGCCCGGCCTGATTTCGGGCGAGCAGGTCGGCGCGCTGGCGATGTCCGAGCCGAACGCCGGTTCCGACGTCGTCTCGATGAAGCTCAAGGCCGAGAAGAAGGGCGATCGCTACGTGCTCAATGGCAGCAAGATGTGGATCACGAATGGGGGAGACGCAGATACGCTGGTCGTCTATGCCAAGACCGATCCGGCTGCGGGTGCCAAGGGGATGACCGCCTTCATCGTCGAGAAAGGTTTCAAGGGTTTTACTTGCGGCAGCCACCTCGACAAGCTCGGCATGCGCGGCTCGAACACTTATCCGCTGTTCTTCGACGATTGCGAGGTGCCCGAGGAGAACGTGCTCGGCGGCGTCGGCAACGGGACGAAGGTGCTGATGTCGGGCCTCGACTACGAGCGCGCCGTGTTGTCGGGCGGGCCGCTCGGCATCATGGCCGCCTGCATGGACGTGGTGATCCCCTACCTGCACGAGCGCGAGCAGTTCGGCACGCCGATCGGCGAATTCCAGCTGATGCAGGGCAAGGTCGCCGACATGTACTCGACCTGGCAGGCGACGCGCGCCTACGTCTATGCCGTCGGCCGTGCCTGCGATTCGGCCGACCACGCGCGCACGCTGCGCAAGGACGCCGCCGGCGCGATCCTCTATTCGGCCGAGAAGGCGACCTGGATGGCCGGCGAGGCGATCCAGACCCTCGGCGGCAACGGTTACATCAACGAATATCCGACCGGCCGCCTGTGGCGCGACGCCAAGCTCTACGAGATCGGCGCGGGAACCAGCGAGATCCGCCGCATGCTGATCGGCCGCGAACTTTTTTCGGAGACCAAGTAAATGTCTGAATCCATCGTCATCGTCGCCGCTGCCCGTACCCCGATGGGCGGTTTCCAGGGCAATTTCGCCACGCTGACCGCGGCCAACCTCGGCGCCGTTGCCATCAAGGCCGCCGTAGATCGCTCCGGGCTGCAAGCGACCGATGTGCAGGAGGTCGTGTTCGGCAACGTGCTGCAGGCGGGGCAGGGCCAGGCCCCGGCGCGCCAGGCCGCCTTGCAGGCCGGCCTGCCGCTGTCGGCCGGCTGCACGACGGTGCACAAGGTCTGCGGCTCGGCGATGAAGGCGACCATGATCGCCTGCGACGCGCTCAAGGCCGGCAGCCAGGACGTGATCGTCGCCGGCGGCATGGAGTCGATGACCAACGCGCCCTACCTGCTGCCCAAGGCGCGCGGCGGCTACCGCCTCGGCCACGGCCAGATGATCGACCACATGTTCTTCGATGGCCTCGAAGACCACTACGATCCCGCCAACAAGGGTCGCCTGATGGGCACCTTCGCCGAGGATTGCGTCGCCCACTATGGCTTCACGCGCGAGGACCAGGATGCGTTCGCCATCGCCTCGACGCAGCGGGCGCAGGCCGCCGGCGCCGACGGCAGCTTCGACTGGGAGATCGCGCCGGTGACGGTCTCCGGTCGCAAGGGCGACGTCGTCATCAAGACCGACGAGCAGCCGGCCAAGGCCCAGCTCGACAAGATCCCCGGACTCAAGCCCGCCTTCAAGAAGGACGGCACGGTGACGCCGGCCAACTCCTCGTCGATCTCCGACGGCGCCGCCGCGCTGGTGCTGATGCGCGAGTCCGACGCCGCCAGGCGCGACTTGAAGCCCATCGCCCGCATCGTCGGCTATACGACGCACGCGCAGGAGCCGGCCTGGTTCACCACCGCGCCGGTCTTCGCGATGAAGAAGTTGTTCGAACAGACCGGCTGGAGTGCCGACAGCGTGGACCTCTACGAGATCAACGAAGCCTTCGCCGTCGTGACCATGGCGGCGATGAAGGAGCTGGCCCTGCCGCACGACAAGGTGAACGTGCATGGCGGTGCCTGCGCCCTCGGTCATCCGATCGGCGCCTCGGGCGCGCGCATCGTCGTCACGCTGCTCGGCGCGCTGAAGAAGCTCGGCAAGAAGCGCGGCGTCGCCAGCCTGTGCATCGGCGGCGGCGAGGCGACGGCCATGGCGGTGGAGATGCTCTGATGATCCTCGACGACGACCAGCGGATGATCCGCGACACGCTGCGCGATTTCGCGCGCGAACGGCTGGTGCCCAACGCGGCGGAGTGGGCGAAGCACGCTACCTTCCCCGCCGAGGCCCTGCAGGAGCTCGCGGGGCTCGGCGTCTGGGGCATGGTGGTGCCGGAACAGTGGGGCGGCGCCGGCCTCGACTATGTCTCGCTCGCCATCGCCATCGAGGAGATCGCCGCCGGCGACGGCGCCACCTCGACGATCCTGTCGGTGCAGAACTCGCTGGTCTGCGGCATCCTCGCCAGATACGGCAGCGACGCGCAGAAGGAACGCTGGCTGCGCGGTGCGGCGACCGGCGAACTGCTCGGCTGCTTCTGCCTCACCGAGCCGCATGTCGGCTCCGACGCCGCCGCGCTCAAGACCCGTGCCGTCCGCGACGGCGATTCATGGGTATTGAACGGGGTGAAGCAATTCATTACCTCGGGTCAGAACGCCAAGATTGCCATCGTCTTCGCCGTCACCGATCCGGCGGCCGGCCGCAAGGGCATTTCCTGCTTCTGCGTGCCCACCGATACGAAAGGCTATGTCGTTGCGCGCATCGAGGAGAAACTCGGTCAGTCAGCCTCCGACACGGCACAGATTCTGTTCGAGGACTGCCGCATCCCGGCCGACTGCCTTCTCGGCGCCGAGGGCGACGGTTACAAAATCGCGCTGTCCAACCTCGAGGCCGGTCGCATCGGCATCGCCGCGCAGTCGGTCGGCATGGCGCGCAGTGCGCTGGAAGCCGCCGTCGCCTACGCCAAGGAGCGCGAAGCCTTCGGCAAGCCCATCGTCGAGCATCAAGCGGTCGCCTTCCGCCTCGCCGACATGGCGACGCGCATCGAGGTCGCGCGCCAGATGGTGTGGCATGCGGCGAGCCTGCGCTCGGCCGGCGAACCCTGCCTCAAGGAGGCGAGCATGGCCAAGCTGTTCGCTTCCGAGATGGCCGAGCAGGTCTGCTCCGACGCGATCCAGATCCACGGCGGCTACGGCTATGTCAGCGATTTCCCCGTCGAGCGTATTTACCGCGATGTGCGCGTCTGCCAGATCTACGAGGGAGCCTCGGACATCCAGCGTCTCGTCATCGCGCGGGCGGTGACCGCGGACTGAGATGGGCGCCCCGCTGCTTTTCTACTTCGACTTCACCTCGCCGTATTCCTACCTGGCGAGCGAGAAGATCGACGGCCTCGCCGCCCGCTTCGGCCGCCAGGTGCAATGGCGCCCGGTGCTGCTCGGCGGCATTTTCAAGGCGCTCGGCACGGTGTCGCTGGTCAAGCAGCCCGGGCAGGCCGAATACAGCGTGCGCGACTTCGCGCGTTCGGCGCGCTTCATGGACATTCCATACGCGCATCCGGCGAACTTCCCGGTGTCGACGGTGGCGCCGGCGCGCGCCTGGTACTGGCTGCACGGGCAGGATTGCGCCCGGGCGCGCCAGTTCGCCCACGCGGTGTTCCGCGCCTATTTCCTCGAAGGGCGGGATATCGCGGACACGGCGGTGGTGCTCGATCTGGCGGAAAAAGTCGGCGCCGACAGGACGGCGACGGAAAACGGCATGAGCGATCCCGCGATCAAGGAGCGGCTGCGCGCCGAGACGGAGGCGGCGCTGGTCGCGGGCGCCTTCGGCGCGCCATGGATCGTCGTCGATGGCGAAACCTTCTGGGGCGCCGACCGGTTGCCGCAGATCGAGCATTGGCTGGAAAGAGGAGGTTTCTAGTGAGCGTCATCAAATCGAAGCTGAACCCGCGCAGCGAGGAGTTCAAGGCCAACGCCGCCACCATGCAGGCCATCGTCGCGGACCTGAAGGAAAAGTCGGCGCTGGTGGGACGGGGCGGTTCGGAGGAAGCGCGCGCCAAGCACCTGTCGCGCGGCAAGCTGCTGGCGCGCGATCGCATCGACGGCCTGCTCGATCCGGGCACCGGTTTCCTCGAAGTTGCCCAACTCGCCGCCTGGGATATGTACGAAGGCGGTGTGCCCTCGGCCGGGGTGGTGACGGGCATCGGCCGCGTCTCCGGCGTCGAGTGCATGATCGTCGCCAACGACGCGACGGTGAAGGGAGGCACCTACTACCCGCTGACGGTGAAGAAGCACCTGCGCGCCCAGGAGATCGCCCGCGAGAACCGCCTGCCCTGCCTCTACCTCGTCGATAGCGGCGGCGCCTTCCTGCCGCTGCAGGACGAGGTGTTCCCGGACAAGGAGCACTTCGGCCGCATCTTCTTCAACCAGGCCAACCTGTCGGCGCAGGGCATTCCGCAGATCGCCGTGGTGATGGGCTCCTGCACGGCCGGCGGCGCCTACGTGCCGGCGATGTCCGACGAATCGATCATCGTGAGGAACCAGGGCACCATCTTCCTCGGTGGCCCGCCGCTGGTGAAGGCCGCGACCGGCGAGGTGGTGACGGCCGAGGACCTCGGCGGCGGCGACGTGCATACGCGCGTCTCGGGCGTCTGCGACCACCTGGCCGAGAACGACCAGCACGCGCTTTCCATCGCGCGCCGCATCGTCGGCAACCTCAACTGGAAGAAGCAGATCGGGCTGGAGCTCGCGACGCCCGAGGATCCGCTCTACGACCCGGGCGAACTCTACGGCGTGATCCCCACCGACACGCGCAAGCCCTACGACGTGCGCGAGGTGATCGCGCGCCTCGTGGACGGCTCGCGCTTCGACGAATTCAAGGCGCGCTACGGCACGACGCTGGTGACCGGCTTCGCCCACCTGCACGGCTATCCCGTCGGTATCGTCGCCAACAACGGCATCCTGTTCTCCGAATCGGCGCAGAAGGGTGCGCACTTCATCGAGCTGTGCGCGCAGCGCGGCATCCCGCTCGTCTTTTTGCAGAACATCACCGGCTTCATGGTCGGCCGCAAGTACGAGAACGGCGGCATCGCCAAGGACGGCGCCAAGATGGTGACGGCGGTGTCGACGGCCCAGGTGCCGAAATTCACCGTGCTGATCGGCGGCAGCTTCGGCGCCGGCAACTACGGCATGTGCGGTCGCGCCTATTCGCCGCGCCTGTTGTGGAGCTGGCCGAACGCGCGCATCTCGGTGATGGGCGGCGAGCAGGCGGCGAGCGTGCTGGCGACGGTGAAGCGCGACGGACTGGAGGCGACCGGCAAGACGTGGAGCGCGGAAGAGGAGGAAGCCTTCAAGGCGCCGATCCGCGCGCAGTACGAGAGCCAGGGCCATCCCTACTACGCGACGGCGCGGTTGTGGGACGACGGCGTGCTCGATCCGGCACAGACGCGCCGTGCGCTGGGGCTGGGGATTTCGGCCTCGCTCAATGCGCCCATTCCACCGACGAAGTTCGGCGTGTTTCGAATGTAAATAAGAGGATGTAAGCCAATGACGACCTATCAGAACATCCTCACCGAAATCGATGCCGGCGTCGGCATCGTCACGCTGAACCGGCCGGAGCGCCACAACGCCTTCGACGACGCGATGATCGCCGAACTGGCCGATGCGATGGAAGGCATGGCCAACACCGATGATGTACGCCTCGTCGTCATTTCCAGCACCGGCAAGAGCTTCTGCGCCGGTGCCGACCTCCACTGGATGCAGCGTGCCGCCGGTTACAGCCTCGAAGAGAACCAGCGTGATGCGGGCGAACTCGCCGAGATGCTGCTGCGCGTCTCCGAATGCCCGAAGCCGGTGATCGCCCGCGTGCAGGGTCCGGCCTACGGCGGCGGCGTCGGCCTCGTCGCCGCCTGCGACATGGCCGTGGCCACCTTCGAAACGCGCTTCGCGCTGACCGAGGTCAAGCTCGGCCTGATCCCGGCCGTCATCAGCCCGCACGTGATCGCCGCCATCGGCGAACGCTACGCGCGCCGCTACATGCTGACGGCGGAAGCCTTTTCGGCGGCGGAGGCTTATCGCATCGGCCTGATCCATGAAATGGTCGCCGACGAGGCGAGCCTCGACGAGGCGGTCGGCGAATGGGTCGAGGCGCTGCTGAAGAACGGCCCGCAGGCGCTGGCCGAGTGCAAGGCGCTGATCCGCTCGGTGGCCAACCGTCCGCTCGGTCCCAAGGTCATCGACTACACGGTCGAACGCATTGCCCATTTGCGCGTGTCTCCCGAAGGGCAGGAGGGCTTGAGCGCCTTCCTGCAAAAACGCAAACCGAACTGGGTGCTGTGATGTTTACGAAAATCCTGATCGCCAATCGCGGCGAAATCGCCTGCCGCGTCATCAAGACGGCGCGGCACATGGGCATCCGCACCGTGGCCGTGTATTCCGAGGCCGACGCCGGCGCGCGCCACGTGCGCCTCGCCGACGAGGCCGTCTGCATCGGTCCCGCCGCCGCCCGCGAGTCCTACCTCGTCATCGACAGGATCATCGCCGCCTGCAAGGCCACCGGCGCGCAGGCCGTGCATCCGGGCTACGGCTTCCTGTCGGAGAACGAGGAGTTCGCCGAGGCTTGCGCGGCGAACGGCATCGTCTTCATCGGCCCGCCGGTGTCGGCCATCCGCGCGATGGGCCTCAAGTCCGAGAGCAAGAAGCTCATGGAAAAGGCCGGCGTGCCGCTGACGCCCGGCTATCACGGCGACAACCAGGAGCCGGCCTTCCTCAAGGAGCAGGCCGACCGGATCGGCTACCCGGTGCTCATCAAGGCCAGCGCCGGCGGCGGCGGCAAGGGCATGCGCGCCGTCTACAAGAGCGAAGAATTCGCCGACGCGCTGGCGAGTTGCCAGCGCGAGGCGGCGTCGAGTTTCGGCGACGACCACGTCCTCATCGAAAAATACCTGCAACGCCCGCGCCACATCGAGATCCAGGTGTTCGGCGACGCGCACGGCAACTGCGTCTATCTGTTCGAGCGCGACTGCTCGGTGCAGCGCCGCCACCAGAAGGTGCTGGAAGAGGCGCCCGCGCC
>JAVEWF010000085.1:0-8240 GCA_034004665.1 Rhodocyclaceae bacterium
CTGCATCTGGGGTCGGCGGAGAATGGAGGCCCGCCGGATTCTAAGGTATCGAAGGAAAACTCAATGCTGCTCGGATGGTTCGACGCCCGTGAGGCCAAGGATTTCGGCGCTGCACTGGCACGCTTCTACATGGAGCGCATTCCGCCCGGCGCCGGCACGGCCGGGCGGCCGCGCACCGGCAGGCGGGAAGACGTGCTGGCACAGATGTCGCGCCAGATCTCGCAGTTCCGCCGTGACCACAAAATGAATTTCTACAGGAAGGCGCAGTTCGGCAACGCCTTCCGCTGGACCCTGGTGGATGCGGGCTACGATCCCGGCGAAGCCGCCGAAACGACCCGTTTCCTGTTGTTCAGGTTCTGATCCCGGATGCTCGGCTGGCTGAAAACCGCGCTTTCTTCACGGGACCGCCAACCACAGGCAGACAATCCGGCCACCATGCCCGCTGGCGGCGGCAATGAATACGACGACCTGATCGCCCGCGGCAACCGCCTGCTCGACGACAGCCGATGGGGCGATGCCGCCGCCGCCTACCGACAGGCAGCGGTCCTGCGGCCGGACCAGGCCACGCCCCTCGTCAATCTCGCCTATGCATTGATGGAGGCAGGCCTTGCAGACGATGCCAGACGCATCCTCGAACAAGCGCTTCGTCTGCAACCCGCCCATGCGGATGCGCTGTACATGCTGGGCATGATCGCCCTGCAAATGAACGAGCTTGAAAATGCGATCGACCATTTCGGTGCGGCATTCGAGGCGCGACCGGATTTCGAGGACGCCTGCCGCGCGCTATGCCGGACGCTTTACCGGAGCGGCCGGCTGGAAGAAGCCGTCGGGATCGCCGAACAGGGCGTGGCCAGCCTCCCCGCAGCAGCTGATCTGCACTGCTATCTGGGCAACCTGCATGTGGCATGCAGGAATTTTGCAGCCGCGGTTCCCTGTTTCCGGCAGGCCATCGTTCTTCGCCCGGCCTATGCCGAAGCGTACTCCGGCCTGGGCCTCGCATTTCGCGGCATCGAGCGGCTGGGAGAAGCGGAGGAATGTTGCCGGCAGGCCATCGGCCTGCAACCCGGGCTTGCCGATGCCCATCTCAACCTGGGAGTGGTACTGAAGGCCCGCAGACAGCTGGACCGGGCGATGGACTGCTATCGCACCGCACTGGCGCTTGATCCTGCGCTCGCGGAAGCCTACTCCCAACTGAGTCTCGCCCTCCTGGAGCGGGGACGGCTGACAGAGGCCGAAGAAAACTGTCGGCATGCCTTGACGCTCAGGCCGGGCCATGCGGAAACCTGTCGCATTATCGGGTCGATCTGTCAGGAACGGGGCGACTTCGACGCAGCGATCAGGCACTACCGGGAAGCGCTCGCCATCGATGCAAACTCCACGACAGGACACAACAATCTCGCCTGCGCCCTGCAAAAACTGGGGCGCCTCGACGAAGCCATCGATATCTACCGGCACGCACTGAAACTGGATCCGCACTCCGTCGAGACTCACAACAATCTCGGCAGTGCACTGCAACTCCATGGTCGTCTCGACGAAGCGATGCTGTCTTTCCGCAAGGCGCTGGATCTCCGTCCGGACTGCGAGGAGGCACGCAGCAACCTGTTGTTCGTGATGAGCTATCACCTGCCGCACGACCCCGCTGCCTATCTTCGTGAGGCCCGCGAGTACGGCCGGACACTATCCGCCCGTGCCCGCCCGTTTTCACAATGGAAAAATGACGGAAGGGACGAAGATCCGCAAACGCTCAAGATCGGCCTGGTATCGGGCGACTTGCACAACCATCCGGTCGGTCATTTCCTCGAAAGCATCTTGCCTCACCTGGATGCGCGGCGCATTTCGCTGACTGCCTACCCGACAATCACGGGCGAGGATGAACTGACCACACGCATCAGGCCACGTTTCGCTGCGTGGAAACCCCTGGCAGGCCTCGACGATGCTTCTGCCGCACACCTCATCCACGACGATGGGATGCACATCCTGATGGACCTCTCGGGACATACCGCACACAATCGCCTGCCGCTCTTCGCGTGGAAGCCCGCTCCGCTGCAGGCCAGCTGGCTCGGTTATTTCGCTTCGACCGGCGTTGCGGAAATCGACTACCTGCTGGCCGACCCCTATTCGGTCCCTGCTGCCGAGCAGGGACGCTTCACCGAGCGCATCTGGCATCTGCCGGATACGCGTCTGTGTTTCACCCCGCCGGCGGAGCCCTTGTCCGTCTCCCCCTTGCCGGCCCTGCGCAATGGCCATATCACCTTCGGCTGCTTCCAGAATCTCACCAAAATCGACGATGCGGTGCTTGCCGCCTGGGCGGAAATCCTGACACGACTGCCGACCGCCCGGCTGCGACTGCAGAATCGGCAATTCAACAGCGAGGTAGTGCGCACCACGCTACTGGATCGCCTTGCAAATATCGGCATCGAAGCCGGACGCGTCGCGCTGTACGGTCAGATGCCGCGACACGACTATCTTGCAGCTCATGCCGAGGTGGACATTCTCCTCGACACTTTTCCCTATCCCGGAGGCACGACGACCTGTGAGGCGCTGTGGATGGGCGTCCCCACGCTGACGCTCGCCGGCGGTTCGCTGCTCGAACGCCAGGGGGCGAGCATGATGACCTGCGCCGGTCTGGCTGACTGGATCGCCAGCGACGTGCAGGAATACGTCAGCCGCGCATTCGCACATGCCACCGATCTCGATGCGTTGTCCCGACTGCGCAACATCCTGCGCGAACAGACCCTCGCTTCGCCGCTTTTCGATGCGCCCCGCTTCGCCGCCCGCCTCGAAGCAGCCTGGCGCGGCATGTGGCACGAATCGCGCACTCGCCCCGGTTCACCCGGATAGTCTCGTTCTTCCTCCGGTCGGAGCGACTAGGTTTGCGACATGCAACGCCAGGTGCGCTCGATGCCTGTCCACAGACTGGTCGCCGGATGCCAGCCGGTTGCAGCGGACAACGCGGCGTTGTCCAGAACGATCCGCAGGACGTCACCGGCACGCGCCGGCCGCTGGTCGATGCCGACCCTGCGTCCCGAAACCTCCTCGACCAGCGCGACCAGTTCGCGCAACGAAGTCCCCGTGCCACTGCCGAGGTTGAACGTCCCGGCGATATCGCGACGCATCGCGAGTCGCTGTACGGCCTCGGCGAAGTCATCGATGTACAGGTAGTCGCGCAACTGCAGGCCATCCCCCCAGAGTTGGAAAGTGCGCTCTTCCGCGACACAGGCAAGCAGGTGCCGGATCACGCCGAAACCGCTGCGCAGGGGCTGTTCCGGTCCATAGATATTCGACGGCCGCAGGATGGCCGTACGTTCCGGTCGATGGGCGTGCAGAAACATTTCGGCAGCGGCCTTGCCGGCGCCATGACACGAGCGCGGCCGCAATGGCGCAGCTTCGGCAACGGGAAGCGTCGGTGGATCGCCGTAAACGGTTCCGCCCGAGGACATGAACAGCAGGCGTGTCGCGGGAAACCTTCGCAAGGTTTCCAGAAAGGCGAGAAAAGGCTGCAGTCCCTGTTCCGCCTCCATGGCGGGATGGCCGGCACTGGAACCGGGTGTCGTTCCCCAGGCGGCATGGATGACCGTCTCATGCTCGGCGAGCAATGCGCTCAGCATGGCCTGGTCTTCCTGTCGGCCGTTCAACGCGCTTATCCCGCCGGGCCAGGGCCGCGTGCCGGCCGATGGCGACAGCACGGTCACGCGGCAGCCCGCTGCGACCAGCCGCAAGGCGGAAGCGCGGCCGAGAAAGCCGCTGCCCACGACCAGCACCCGGTCGGTCGTCATGCGACCTCCCGATAAGCGGCCCGGAAGCGTTCAGCGGCCGCCTGCCAGTCACCGATCTCGCGCCATGCCAGGGCACGCGACGCCTCCCCGGCACGACGATTACGTTCTGCGGCGGAAAGATCGTCGAGCGCCGCAGCGAGCGCATCCCGTGACTCCACCAGCCAGCCGTTTTCACCATTGCGCACGAGATCGCGATGCGCCGGCAGATCGGTCGCGATGAGGGGCAGGCCGGCCGCCAGGGCTTCGATCATGACTTGCGGCCGCCCCTCGTCATGCCGGCTCAACGACACCAACCCTGCAGCCTGCGGGAACCACTCATTCACCAGGCCGTCCGGATGGGTCGCCCCGCGGTAGTCGATCCATGCGGGCAGGTCGAGGGCTTCCTGCATCGGCCCGAGCAGCACCAGGGGCCGACGTGCGTCGAACAATCCTTCTCCCCAGCGAAACAGTTCGCCGATCTTCGCCTGCGTCACGCGGGTGACCGCCAGCCACGGCGCGGCATCGCCAGGCAGACGTTCGACGCCGAACCAGCGGGTGGCGACACCGAAGGGAAGCGGGCGCACGGTGGCGACATCGCCGAACAGCGCCTGCAGGCGGGGCACCATCCAGGGCGCATTGGGCGCCAGCAGCACACGCCGTCCCGCCAGCGCCGACTTTAGCAGGGCCGCCATGCCCGGCAGCCGGAGCAGGCCGTAGTCGCTGCCCAGCACGCCGATCACCGCCGGATGCCGCGTCCCGGCCAGCGGCAGAGCATTCTGCAGCCAGTTGACGTGCATGACATCGGCCGCTTCGCGACGATAGGCACGCCACAATCGCCCGAGCAGGCCGGTAGCGGCGATCGCACCGGGAAGCAGACCGGCGCGCAACCGGCTGGCGATGCCGCCACCGGCGGCAAGGCGGTCCAGCCAGGCGCTTTCGGACACGCTGGCTGCCTGTTCGACGCCGGCAGGCAAGGGGCCGGAGGGGGACCACAGCTTGACGGCGAGATCACCTGACGGCAACGCAGCCACCATGTCGGCGATGAAGCGGCCCTGCCAGTCATCGCTGTTGCGGGGATAGGAGGTACTGACGACCAATACCCGCATGACGGCCTAGGCAGCTGGGCCCCGGGGGTCTGCGGCATCCGAATCCTTGTACATGAGCGCCGAGATCTGCTCCGATACGATGCCGATGAGAAAGACCAGTACCGCCGTGGTCAGCAGCAGCGCGCTCATGTTGGAAAAACGATGCGTATGCAGGTAGGTATAGAGGTAATAGCCGAGGCCGGTCGTGAGGAAGATGCCCGACACCGGCAGGAAAAGCTTGAGGGGGGAGTAAAGCGTACCGATCTTGATGATGATCAGCAGGAAGCGCACGCCGTCGCGCAATGGACGGATATGGCTGGTGCCGATCCGCGGTGGCATGTTCACCGGTACGTAAGCGACACCGAATCCGGCACGGAAGAAACTCATCGTGCAGGTCGTGGGATACGAAAAACTGTTCGGCAGCAGGTAGAGGAAGCGGCGAAAGCGTTCGGCGCGCACGGCGCGAAAACCCGACGTCAGATCTTCGACGCGATGATTGACCATCCAGCTCGCCAGCAGGTTGAACACCGTGTTCGCGATGCCGCGATGGGTACCGGCATGTCCCCCCATGCCTCGCGCGGCGACGGCCATGTCGTAACCTTCTTCCAGCCTGGCCAGCAGGCGCGGAATATCCTCGGGCCGATGCTGGCCGTCGGCGTCCATGAAAACCAGAATTTCTCCACCCGCCGCCCGGGCCCCCGTCTTCACCGCCGCACCGTTGCCTTTCGAGTACGGATGGGAAATGACGCTCGCTCCTGCCTCCTTGGCAAGCGCAGCCGTGGCATCGTCCGAACCGTCATCGACGACGATGATCTCGGCATCCGGCAATACCGCACGCACCCCTGCGAGGCAGGCCGGCAGGGTCGCAGCTTCGTTGCGTGCCGGGATGATGACGGAAATGCGTTGATCCGGTTGCATGGTCCTATTTCGCGACGCAGGTCGTTGATGGTTCAGCTGCATTCAGGCAGGCCGCCAGTTGCGCATAAATGGATCTTTCCGCAACACCGAACCCTTCTTCTCCCAGTTCGGAAAGCATGTGGCGTGCCTCCGCGTACTCCTCAAGCAGAAATGCCAGTTGGGCACGCTTGAGGCGGTTGCTGCGATTATACGGAGCGATGCCCAAAGACCGATCGAGCTCGGTTTTCGCCGCGACCGGATCGCGCGCGCCCAGCACGAGATAGTCGGCCAGCCACGAATGAAACCGGGCGCGCACCGGCAAGGCAAGCCGCGTGTTGGCTCCGGCCGCAGCAAAAAGCGATTCGACATCCTGTCGCACGAGACAGACCGTACCGGCAATGGCCATTTCCTTGAGATTGAACAGCAACGACTGGTCTCCAGGGCCCAGGGGAAGTTCGCGCAGACTGAACTTCAGCACCTCCATCCATTCCCTATCCAGCGGCCGTCCTGCCCTGCAATACAACTGCATCAACCCCAGCCAGCCCAGTCTGAATCCCGGATCGATCCTGCCGGCCCGCTCGAAATGGGTGCGTGCAATATAGAAGGCAGGCGAACCAGGATCAGCCGCTGCCGGCAGTTGCGCCACGGCACGACCGGCTTCATAGTGGGCCCGGGGCGAATCGGGATGATGCTGCGCTTCGATCTGGCTGCGACGCACCTCCTCGCCGAATTGATGCGCACGCAAACCGGTGATCAGCCCCCCATAACCGACCGCCACAGCCGCCAGTGTGACGCCGAGGGTCTTGCGCACCCCGGTTGCCTCAAGCGACATGAGCAAGGGCGTCGCCAGTGCCAGAAGGATGCCGAGCAGCGGGACGTAGTTGCGGTGCTCGTGAACCAGTTCGAGCGGCAGGAAGGTCGACTCCAGAAGGTGGCCCGCAAAAAACCAGGCGATCCCGAACGAAAGCAATGGCGCGGCAATACGCATGCGCCAGGCGAACCACAGCAGGCCGGCGATTGCCAGCCAGGACGGCAGGGTCATCCATGGGGTGAACATGCCGGCAGACGGAATGAAGTCATCGTGATGCAGCCCCAGAGCCTCCAGCCGTGGCCACACGATCAGCCCCAGATAGAACCACAGTACGCGTCCTTCGGTGAGCAGGCGTTCCGCCAGCGTGAATGAGCGGAATTCGTAGCCCGCCCAAAGCCACTGCCCGGCCGGCAGCAGCGCATAAGCCGCGCTCCCGCCGATAGCCAGTCCGGCGCAAATCGCCAGCCAACGTCCGAAAGCATCGAGGCGACCCCGTTGGTGTCGATGGAGGATCAGCTCCCAGGCCAGGACGAAAACCGGAAACAGAAGTCCGTTTTCCTTGCTCAGCATTGACAGGGGCCAGCACACCATCCATGCGAGCAACAGCCTGACCGTGCCGCCCGGTTTTTCGCGGCCCTGAACATGCAGCAGGACCGCCGCGAGAAGAAACAGGGCCGACAGGCCATTCATTCGCTGCACGGCATACAGTACCGTCGTGAGCTGAATGGGGTGCAATAGCCACACAGCTGCCACCACGGCAGCAGTTATTCGGATCGCACCGCGTTCGGCCTGCGGCTGTCCTGCCGCCACCAGACGCACGCTGAGGAGATAGACCAGAAACCCCGTCAGGATATGGACGGCCAGATTGACTGCCTTGAAGGCGAACGGATCGAAACCACCACTGAAGTAGTGATTGAGCGCAAAGCTCAACTGTGCGACAGGCCGGCCGAGCGGGCCTGAAATGCCGCTGGAAAGTACCTTGCCCACGCCGTCGAAAGAAAGGTGATCCAGGCGTAGCGGCTCAAGTTGCAGGATGTTGGGTTCGTCGTCGAAGAAAAAATCGCCCTGCAATCCGGACCAGTAAGTCGCGATGCACAGTGCTGCCGCCACCAGCATGGCGAGAGGGCCGGCAAACCGGAGGCGAAACGAATTCGTCAGCGGCAGCATGGATGAGGTGTTTTGACGATGTATGGATGCGGAAATGAAAAAGGCGCCCCATTGGAATGGGGCGCCTTTTCTTCAGGCAGGCTGTCGATTACTTGCAGCTCGACGGACGGTACTTGGCCGGGATGGTGCCAGCACATGCCCAAGTCAAGACGGGGTTGGCAGTCGGGTCGGTGGGAGTCAGTTCAATTGTTCCAGTCGCATCAGCAGCTCCGAGGTTCTGTGCAGTAGCGATGATCTTGGTGCCATCCCACTGCAGGTTTGAAACGTATTGCGAGTTTTGTGCGGATACTGAAACTGAAGCGGTGCTGGGAAGGCGACCGTAGGTCTGAGCAAATTCGGCTACAGGAACTTTAGCCGAAGAAGCCGCCAGCATTACTTCCGACACCTTGGCGCGAACAGTGTAGTCCTGGTAGGCCGGCAGGGCGACGGCAGCCAGAATGCCGATGATCGCGACGACGATCATCAGTTCGATCAGGGTAAAGCCTTGTTGGATCTTGCGCATCGTTTCTCTCCTATGGAAAAGCA
>JAVEWF010000020.1:0-39082 GCA_034004665.1 Rhodocyclaceae bacterium
ACCGTCGTGCTGTTCTTCGAGAAAGGCGCTCCGACGCGCAACATCTGGTATTACCAGCTCGACCCCGGCCGCAACCTCGGCAAGACCAACCCCCTCAACGACGCCGACCTCGCCGAGTTCGTCGAACTGCAAAAGACCTTCGCCGACTCGCCGAAGAGCTGGAGCGTGAAAGTCGGCTCTGGCGAGACGGCGACCTATGACCTGTCGGTGAAGAACCCCAACGGCGTCGAAGCCGTCGCCCACCGCAGCCCGCAGGACATCCTCGACGAAATCGCCGCGCTGGATGCCGAAAGCGCGGACGTGCTGGCGAAGATCAGGGCATTGCTGTGAAGGCTGGGTGGCAGCACAAGACCATCGACGCAGTTTGCGAAGTGGTCAATGGCGGCACGCCGAAAACCGGTGTGTCCGAATATTGGGATGGGCCGCATCAGTGGATCACTCCCGCCGAGATGGGCAAGCGAGCTACGCCCTACATCGACCAAACCGAGCGAACCATCACCGACGTCGGCTTACAGAACAGTTCGGCGCGATTGTTGCCAGCACAGTCGGTCATTCTTTCATCGCGCGCCCCGATAGGCCACTTGGTCATCAACGCGGTGCCGATGGCAACCAACCAAGGCTGCAAGGGGCTGGTACCGCGAGATGGGCTTGACTGCAAATACCTCTACTACTACTTGGCAAGCATCGTTCCGCTGCTCAACGACTTGGGAACGGGCGCTACGTTCAAGGAGCTTTCCGGCGGCAAGCTGAAAGAAGTGCCGATCCCCGTTCCCCCGCTCCCCGAACAACACCGCATCGTCGCCATCCTCGACGCAGCCTTCGACGGCATCGCCACCGCCAAGGTCAACGCCGAACAGAACCTCCAAAACGCCCGCGCCTTGTTCGAGAGCCATTTGCAGAAGGTTTTCACTGAGCGGGGCGAGGGGTGGTGGGAGACCACGCTAGAAAAGTGCTGCGAGCAAATATTTGCTGGTGGGGACGTTCCCAAAGATCGCTGTTCTCAAGAACGGACTGCGAAATACAGTGTCCCGATTTATTCAAACGGCGCAAAGGATGATGGCCTATATGGGTTCACCGATGCTGCAAGGGTAACGAAACCGAGCATCACGATTTCCGCCCGAGGAACTATCGGCTTTTCGGCCATAAGAACGGAACCCTTTCTGCCCGTTGTCAGACTGATTGTCCTAACACCTGACGAAAATTCCGTGGATTTATCGTTCTTGCACTACGCAGTGCAGGGGATGAACTTTGGAAACACTGGCACATCAATACCGCAATTGACTGTGCCTAACCTCACAGGGCGCAAGCTTCACCTTCCATCTCCTGCGCAGCAAAAGGTAATTGTCGCGAAGCTTGATGCTGTCCGCGAAGAAACCCAACGCCTCGAATTTCTCTACCGGCAAAAGCTCGCGGCGCTGGAGGAGTTGAAGAAGTCGCTGCTGCATCAGGCGTTTTCCGGAGCGCTGTAGGCTGGCGGCGCCGTCCCGCCAGCGCCGACTTTTGGGAAAGCGATATGTCGCCGCCGTCGACACATTGCAAAAACGTGTCGAAAAAAGAACATTTTTTGAACATGATCCTGGTGACCTGTTAATAAATATCCAATTCATCTACATGTTCGCCAGATCGACACACCTCGGCAATGCGTCGATAAATCATCAAAAAATCGACACATTGTCTTGACATGTCGATTTCGTCCACATAGAGTGCGGATGTGTCGAGAAAATTGAGATAGATAAACATGACTGCCGAAAACTGGAAGCCTGAGCGTCCCTACAACGCCCTTCCTCTATTGCCGCCCGCAATCGAAGTGGAAACCCGTGCGGTGTTGAAGCAGTGCATCACCGCGCGCGCGGCATTGGCCGAGTTGAAGCAGGCGGCTGAGCTGATTCCGAATCAGGCCATGCTGATCAATACGTTGCCGCTGCTCGAAGCACGCGCCAGTTCGGAAATCGAAAACATCGTGACGACCACGGACGAACTGTTCCGTCATGTGGGCAACGAGGCCCAGGCCAACCCGGCCACCAAGGAAGCCTTGCGCTACAGCCGCTCGTTGTTCGAGGGTTTCAGGGCGCTGAGACAAACTCCGCTCAATACGCGCACGGCCGAACAGGTGTGCGCCACGATCAAGGGTGTGGAGATGGCGGTGCGCCGCACGCCGGGCACAACCCTGATAAACGACAAAACGGGCGAGGCCATCTATACCCCGCCCGAAGGCGAGGGTTTGTTACGGGATCTGCTGGCGAACTGGGAGCGTTATCTGCACAACGAGACGGAACTCGATCCCCTGATCCGCATGGCGGTCGGCCATTATCAGTTCGAGGCGATCCACCCATTTACCGACGGCAACGGCCGCACGGGGCGGGTGCTGAACAGCCTGTTCCTGATCCAGGAGGGCTTGCTGACCCTGCCGATTCTCTATCTGAGCCGCTACATCATCCAGAACAAGGCGGATTATTACCGCCTGCTGTTGCAGGTGACACGGGAGAACGACTGGGAGCCCTGGCTGCTTTACATCATCAAGGGCGTGGAACAAACGGCCCGCTGGACGACGGCAAAGATTGCAACGATTCGCGCCTTGTCCGACCACACCACGGAATATGTGCGCACCCGCCTGCCCAAGGTCTATAGCCACGAACTCGTCAGCCTGCTGTTTCAATTGCCCTATTGCCGTATCAGCAGCCTGACCGAGGCCGGCATCGCCAAGCGTCAAACCGCCTCGCTGTATCTGAAGCAGTTGGTCGAGGTCGGCGTGCTGACAGAACTGGATGCAGGTAAGGAAAAGCTGTTCATCCACCCCAAGCTGATGGCTTTGCTGACGCGCGACAGCAATGAATTTACCCCCTACGGAACCGCCGCTGGATGAACGAAGCCGAAACCCGCGCCGAGCACATCGACCCGGCCCTCGCCGCCGCCGGCTGGGGCAAGGTGGAGGGTAGCCGCATCCGGCGCGAGTATCCGATCACGCTCGGGCGGCTGGAGGGGGCGGGCAAGCGCGGCAAGGCCCTGAGCGCAGACTATGTGCTCGAATACCGCAACACCAAACTCGCGGTGGTGGAGGCGAAGGCCTGGGACAAGGAAGTGACCGAAGGCGTCGGCCAGGCCAAGGATTACGCGGGCAAGCTGGCGATCCGCTTTACCTACGCCACCAACGGCCAGGGCATTTACGGCATCGACATGCAGACCGGCGCGGAGGGTGAGCGACACGACTTCCCCACGCCGGACGAACTATGGGCGCTGACCTTCGCGACGGCCAACGTCTGGCGCGACCGCTTCGCCGCCGTGCCTTTCGAGGATCGCGGCGGCTACTTTCAGGGCCGCTACTATCAGGACATCGCCGTCGAGCGCGTGCTGGCGGCCATCGCGGAGGGCAAGCAACGCATCCTGCTGACGCTGGCGACCGGCACGGGCAAGACCTTCATCGCCTTCCAGATCGCCTGGAAGTTGTTCCAGAGCCGCTGGAACCTCAACGACTGGAAATGCGCGGGCGAACCGACGCGCCGGCCGCGCATCCTGTTTCTTGCCGACCGCAACATCCTGGCCGACCAGGCCTACAACGCCTTCTCGGCCTTTCCTGACGACGCGCTGGTGCGCATCGCGCCGGAGGACATTCGCAAGAAGGGCAAGGTGCCGAAGAACGGCAGCCTGTTCTTCACCATCTTCCAGACCTTCATGAGCGGCGATGGCGAGACGCCGTATTTCGGCGAATATCCGGCGGACTTCTTCGATTTCATCGTCATCGACGAATGCCATCGCGGCGGGGCCAACGACGAGAGCAACTGGCGCGGCATCCTCGATTATTTCGCACCGGCGGTGCAGCTCGGCCTGACGGCGACGCCGAAGCGCAAGGACAACGTCGACACCTATGCCTACTTCGGCGAGCCGGTGTTTGTCTATTCGCTCAAGGACGGCATCAACGACGGCTACCTGACGCCCTTCCGCGTCAAGCAAATCGCCACGACGCTGGACGATTACGTCTTCACACCGGACGACACGGTGGTCGAAGGCGAGATCGAGGCGGGCAAGCGCTACGAGGAAAAGGACTTCAACCGCATCATCGAGATTCGCGAACGCGAGAAAAAGCGCGTCGAGATTTTCATGGGGCAGATTGACCCGCGCGAGAAGACGCTGGTGTTCTGCGCCAACCAGACGCATGCGCTGGCGGTGCGCGATCTCGTCAATCAAATCAAAACCAGCGCTGACCCGAATTACTGCCAGCGCGTCACGGCCGACGACGGCGCACTCGGCGAGCAGTGGCTGCGCGATTTTCAGGACAACGAGAAGATCATTCCGACCATCCTGACCACTTCGCAAAAACTCTCGACCGGCGTCGATGCGCGCAATGTGCGCAACATTGTGCTGCTGCGGCCGATCAATTCGATGATCGAGTTCAAGCAGATCATCGGGCGCGGCACGCGACTCTACGACGGCAAGGACTACTTCACGATCTACGACTTCGTGCGGGCGCACCATCATTTCAGCGATCCGGAATGGGATGGCGAGTCCATTCCACCAGATGAACCCGACGTACCTTACCCCCTGCCCGCGCCGCGCCCACCGCCGGAAGCCCGAGAACCACGTCCCGACAATCTGCCACCGCGCAAGGTCAAGGTCAGGCTGGCCGACGGCAAGGCGCGCCACATCCAGCACATGATGGCGACGAGCTTCTGGCACCCGGACGGCACGCCCATGTCGGCCGCGCAATTCATGGAAGCGCTGTTCGGCAAGCTGCCGGAATTCTTCAGGGACGAGGACGAATTGCGCGCGCTCTGGAGCATGCCCGACACGCGCCGCAAGCTGCTGGACGGACTGGCCGAAAAGGGCTTCGGCCACGACCAGCTTGCCGAAATGCAGAAACTCATCGAGGCCGAAAACAGCGACCTGTTCGACGTGCTAGCCCATGTCGCCTATGCGCTTGAGCCGGTGACGCGCGAGGAACGCGCCGCCCGGGCCGCGGCGCTGATCGGCACGCGCTTCAACGACAGGCAGCGCGCCTTCCTCGACTTCGTGCTGTCGCACTATGTCAGCATCGGCGTGGAAGAGCTCGATCAGACCAAGCTGACGCCGCTGCTGAAACTCAAGTACCACGACTCGATCGCCGACGCGGTGGCCGATCTCGGCAAGCCCGAGGACATCGGCCGCGTGTTCGCCGGCTTCCAGAAATATCTTTACCTGACGGATACCGCCCCATGAAACAAATTGTTTTGGCCTCCAACAACGCCGGCAAGTTGCGCGAGTTCGCGCAGATGCTCGCCAGCATCGACATCGAGGTGCTGCCGCAGGCCCACTTCAATATCCCCGAGGCCGAGGAGCCGCATGTCACCTTCGTCGAGAACGCGCTGGCCAAGGCGCGTCATGCGGCGAAGCTCACCGGCCTGCCGGCGCTCGCCGACGATTCCGGCATCTGTGTCGCCGCCTTGGGCGGTGCGCCGGGCGTGTTTTCCGCGCGCTTCGCAGGGGAACCCAAATCGGATGATCGCAACAACCAGAAACTGGTTACCGATCTGCAGGGCAAGGCGGACCGTCGCGCCCACTACGTCGCCGTGCTGGTGTTCGTGCATCACGCCGACGACCCGCAGCCGATCATCTGCGAGGGCGAATGGCACGGCGAGATCATCGACACGCCGCGCGGCGCGGGCGGCTTCGGCTACGACCCCTACTTCCTCGTGCCCGACCTCAATCAGACCGCCGCCGAGATCTCCGCCGAGGAGAAGAACAAGCGCTCGCACCGCGGCAAGGCGCTGGCGCAGCTGATGGAACGGCTGAAGCTCGACGTTTGACGCGCACGATCCCGATTGCCGCCGTCTCGCCAGCACCGACTTTCGGGGTGACGGCACCGCTGCCCCTGGCGCTCTACATCCACTGGCCGTGGTGCGTGCGCAAGTGTCCCTACTGCGACTTCAATTCCCATGAAAGCGCGCCGAGGGAAACAGACTATCTCGCCGCGCTGATCGCCGACCTCGAGGCCGCGCTGCCGGCGATCTGGGGACGGCCGATCGTCTCGGTCTTCATCGGCGGCGGCACGCCCAGCCTGATGTCGGGGGAAACCGTGGACACGCTGCTGGCGGCGCTGCGCATGCGGCTGTCGCTGCTGCCCGACGCGGAAATCACGCTGGAGGCGAACCCCGGCACCGTCGAGGCGGAGCGCTTCGCGGCCTATCGCGACGCCGGCGTGAACCGGCTCTCGCTGGGCATCCAGAGCTTCGACGACAGAAAACTCGCCGCGCTCGGCCGCATCCACTCGGGCGACGAGGCACGCCGAGCCATCGAGATCGCACAACGGCACTTCGACCGGATCAACCTCGATCTCATGTACGCGCTGCCCGGGCAGATGCTGTCCGAGGCGCGCCGCGACATCGACACCGCCCTCGCCACGGGTGCGGGCCATCTTTCCGCCTACCACCTGACGCTGGAACCGAACACGCAATTCCATCACGCACCGCCGCCGCTGCCCGACGACGACCTCGCGGCCGACATGCAGGACATGGTCGAGGAGACGCTTGCCGCCGCCGGCTACGCGCATTACGAAACCTCGGCCTTCGCCACCTCCGGGCAGCGCTGCCGGCACAATCTCAACTACTGGAATTTCGGCGACTATCTCGGCATCGGCGCCGGCGCGCACTCGAAGATTTCCGATCACACAGGCATCCGTCGCGAGGCCCGTCCGCGTCATCCGAAGGACTATCTCGCCGATCCGGCGACACGCGACTGGCAGCCGGTGGCGGAGGGTGATCTCCCGGGCGAGTTCATGATGAACGCGCTGCGTCTCGTCGATGGATTCTCGCTCGCGCTGTTTTCCGAGCGGACCGGGCTGCCGCTGGCTGTGGTGGAAAAGTCGGCGCTGGCGGGACGGCAGGAAGGGCTGCTGGAGGTGGTTGAAAACCGCCTGCGGCCGACGGCGCTGGGCCGCCGTTTTCTCAACCGGCTGATCAGCCGGTTTCTGGCAGAGGATTGACGGGCGCGAGATCGTCCAGCCACGGGCGGAACAGGTACTCGATTTCGGCCAGCGACTCGTCGATCGACCAGGGCAGGATCTTGGCGAACATGTCGAGCAGGACCACCGCATTCACCGGCGCATCCTTCTCGCAGGCCGCGCGCAGGCGATCCGCCATTGCCATGTTGATTTCGTGCACGCGCCGGTAGCGCTGGCGCAGTCCTTCGAGATCGAGATCGGGCGTCGCGCCGCGGCGTGAGCGGAAGTACTGGGCGACGAGGTACATCGAGGCGGCACGATAGAGCGTCTCCTCCTCGTTGGCGAGCGGCAGATGGAAGCGCGCCATCGGGCGCAGCCAGGCCATGTCGGGACAGCCGCAGGTGGCCATCACCAGCCCCATCAGCGAACCGAAGGCGCGCTGCGCCGTGGTATCGGCGCTGATCGTGCGGAAGCTGGACTGGACCACCACGCGCGCCTTGTCGTGCGACACCGCCTTGCCGGCGTCGGCGAGCAGGCCGGCGAGCGACTTGGCCATCGGGCAATCCGGCGTGCCGCTGTCCGCGAGCGGGCAGTTCGGGCAGATATGGAATTCGAGACGGGCCCAGTCGGGCGCCGGCACATCCGTGGTGCAGGCTTCCAGCGTCTCGGCATCGAGACGCACGAGATGGTCGATGCGTCCGCTCGGCAGGACGATGTGATAGAGAAAGTCGAGCGTCTCAGGCATGCCGCAAGAATACGACATCCCGGACACCGTGTCCCAGCCGCAGGCCACGCGCCTCGAACTTGGTCTGCGGCCGCCAGTCGGGCCGTGCGGCGAAGCCGTCGGCGCTGTTCTTCAGCAGCGGTTCGGCGGAGAGCACTTCGAGCATCTGCTGCGCGTATTCCTCCCAGTCCGTCGCGCAATGCAGATAACCGCCCGGCGCAAGGCGCAGGGCCAGCGCATGCACGAAGTCCGGCTGGATCAGGCGGCGCTTGTGATGGCGCTTCTTCGGCCAGGGGTCGGGGAAATAGACATGGATGCCAGCAAGGGAACCGGGCGGAATCATGTCGCGCACCACCTCGACGGCATCGTGCTGGATGACGCGCAGGTTGCCCAGTGCGCGGGTGTCTATCTCCTTGAGCAGGCTGCCGACGCCGGGCGTGTGCACCTCGATGCCGAGATAGTCGTTCTGCGGATGGGCGGCGGCGATGATCGCCGTCGTCTCGCCCATGCCGCAGCCGATTTCGAGGAAGCACGGGGCCGTGCGGCCGAACACCGCCGCGAAATCGATCGGTGCGGCGGCGTGAGGAATGCCCCAGCGCGGCATGCCTTCCTCGTAATGGCGCTGCTGGGCATTCGACACACGGCCCTGGCGCAGCACGAAGCTGCGGATCGGACGCGCGCTCATGGGCTTGGCGTTCTCGTTCATGGTTTCGCTTTCGTTTCCGGCAGGGCTTCAGGGCGCCTCGCGAGCCCGGTCTCGCGACCCTTTGTGGCTTCGGCATCGCGGACTTTTGCAAGCAGCTCCTCGCGTCGCCTGTCCAGATCGTAGCGCGGCTGGACAAGCGCCTTGGCCAGCGAGGCGCAGGCCGGGTCCAGTCGCTCGGGCGGCAGGGCAAGGGCGCTCGCCAGGCCGAGTGCGGCGGAAATGGCATCGGCCGGCGCATCCGCCATGCCGAAATAATGCTGGCCAAGGCGGACGTTCGCCGCCAGGATCTGCGCACGCTCGCGTTCCTGCCACGCGACCCACGCTTCGGCGGCCTCGCCTTTTCCGGCACGCGCGCAGGCCAGCGCCAGCAGGCGCGCGCCGTGGGCGATGCCCCAGGTCAGCTGGTCGGCTAGGAGCTCGGGGCGATCAAAGGCATAGCCCTGCGGCACGGCAGCGTCCTCGGCCAGCAAGGGCAGTGCCATGGCGGTGGCGCAGGCCACGGCCACCCAGCGCCTCACGATATCAGCTGCCGATCAGGCCGCTGGTCGGGGAACTCGGGCTGGCGGCATAGAACTTCCTCGGCATGCGGCCGGCCAGGAAGGCCTCGCGGCCGGCCTCGACGGCCTTCTTCATCGCGCCCGCCATCAGCACCGGGTTCTGCGCGCCGGCGATGGCGGTGTTCATCAGCACGCCGTCGCAGCCGAGTTCCATGGCAATGGCCGCGTCCGAGGCCGTGCCGACGCCGGCATCGACGAACACCGGCACCTGCGCCGCCTCGATGATGAGCTTGAGGTTCCACGGGTTGAGGATGCCCATGCCGGAGCCGATCAGCGAGGCGAGCGGCATCACGGCCACGCAGCCGATGCCTTCGAGGATCTTCGCCTGGATCGGGTCGTCGGAGCAGTAGACCATCACCTGGAAGCCGTCCCTGACCAGCGTCTCGGCGGCTTTCAGCGTTTCGGGCATGTTGGGGAACAGCGTGGTCTTGTCGCCGAGCACCTCGAGCTTGACCAGCGCATGGCCGTCGAGCAGCTCGCGGGCGAGGCGCAGCGTGCGCACGGCGTCCTCGGCGGTGAAACAGCCGGCGGTATTCGGCAGGTAGGTGTACTTCGACGGCGGCAACGCATCCAGCAGCGAAGGCTGGCCCGGCTCCTGGCCGATGTTGGTGCGGCGGATCGCGACGGTGACGATCTCTGCGCCACTGGCCTCGACGGCGCGGCGCGTCTCGTCGAAATCCTTGTACTTGCCGGTACCGACGAGCAGGCGCGAAGCGTAGGCCTTGCCGGCCAGATTGAGCACGTCTTCCATGATTTCCTTTCTAGCCGCCGCCGACGGCAACGACGATTTCAAACTTGTCTCCAGCGGCTACCGGCGTGGCGGCATGCTGGCTCTTCGGCACGATCTCGCCATTTCTCTCCACCGCCACGCGCTTGCCGGCGAGACCTTCGGCGACAAGCAGGTCGGCGATGCTCGAAGAAGCGGGCAACTGCCGCGCCTGGCCATTGAGGACGATATCTAGCTGAGCGATCATGTGGCGGATTCTATACAATGGCGGCTCTGCGGGCGGGTGTAGTTCAATGGTAGAACGGCAGCTTCCCAAGCTGCATACGTGGGTTCGATTCCCATCACCCGCTCCACTTCCCGCCCCATGTCCGCTTTCGCGCAACGCCTGATCGACTGGCACCGTCGCCACGGCCGCCACGACCTGCCCTGGCAGCGGGATTGGCAACAGCGGCGCGACCCGTATCCGGTCTGGCTGTCAGAGATCATGCTGCAGCAGACGCAGGTGACCACGGTCATCCCCTACTACGAACGCTTTCTGGTGCGCTTCCCGACCCTTGCCGCCCTTGCGGAAGCTCCGGTCGAGGAGGTCATGGCCCTCTGGAGCGGGCTCGGCTACTACGCCCGGGCGCGCAACCTGCACCGCTGCGCGCAGACGGTCATGCGCGAGCACGGCGGTGACTTTCCCCGCGATCCGGCTGCCCTCGCCGCGCTGCCCGGCATCGGCCGTTCGACGGCGAATGCCATCGCGGCCTTCTGCTTCGGTGCGCACGTGCCGATCCTGGACGGCAACGTGAAGCGCCTGTTGTGCCGCTTCCTCGGCGTGGAGGGTTTCCCGGGGAGTTCCGGCGTGGAAAGCCGGCTCTGGCAGGACGCCGTATCCCTGCTGCCAGCCGGCGAAGTGGCCACCTACATCCAGGCCCAGATGGACATGGGAGCGACGCTATGCACGCGCAGCAGGCCGCGTTGCGACCTGTGCCCGGTCGCTGCCGACTGCGTCGCCCGGGCCACGGGACGGACAGGGGATCTGCCGGTGCCGAGACCGAAGAAGGCCGTCCCCGAACGGCAGGTCACCTTGCTCGTTCTGCGTGCCGACAACCGGATGCTGCTGGAGCGACGCCCGCCGGCCGGCATCTGGGGCGGGCTGCTCTCCCTGCCCGAACTCCCCGCGGGGGAGGATGCGGCACTCTACTGCCGACAGCGGCTGGGAATACGGATCGGCGCCGTCTCGCCGGCGCCGACCTTTACTCATGGCTTCACGCATTTCCGGCTCGCCATCCGGCCGCTGCGATGCACCGCCGAGACACAGCCCCGGACGATGGAACCGGGCCTGTGCTGGCTCGACGCGGCGGAACTGGCGCAGGCCGCCCTGCCTGCGCCGATCCGGAAGATCCTCAGCGCGACTGCTTGATCAGCCGGTCGTTGGTTGGCTGCACCGGCCGTGCATTGTGCGGATAGAGCCGCGCGAAGATACCGACCTGCTGCAGCGAGACCGGCACCGGATGCTTCATCACCATCCACAGTACGTTCTCGGTGCAGGGCGGCGTGGTCAGGGAACCCATGTAGGTGTAGTACTCGCGCTTTTCGGGCAGCAGCTTGCCGAGGTCGATGACGACGTCGGGCGGCTCGACGCTCAGGCCCACTTCGAGCGGCATGTAGTTCCACAGCGTCTGGATGAAGGGGTTGTCCATGCCCATCTCCATCAGCACGGCGACGACCGCGAGGTTGTTGTCGAAATCGCGATGCACCAGGTGCGCGACCATGTCGTAGGCCTTGCCGTTGATGCGCTCTTCCGACGGGCGGTGGAAATGGAACTGGACGAGCTGGTAGGTGCGTCCGGTCAGGGTGATCGTGCTGCCTTCGCCGACATCGACCTGGACGGTATGGCCGTTGTCGGTGATGCGGAACTGGGTCGGCCGGTAGTCGAATTTGATCGGTTCGAGGTCGACCTTGATGCCGCCGCGAATGTCGATCGGCGACTGGCGCTTGCCGGTGCCGCAGGTCGTGTTGCCGGGGATCTTGCCCCAGTTGTCGGGTCCGCCGAGGCCGGCGTAGCCCCAATGCACATGGGTGAAGTCGGGAGCGGGGGGCGGCGGCGGCTCGGGTGCCTTTTTCTTTGCAACCACCTTGCGCGGCCCGGAGGTGGCCAGCATGCGTTCGCGCTCCTGGCGGCTGAGTTCCTGGACCGGAGCAGGAAGGACGGGGGCCGCACGAACGACCGGGGCCGTCTTGGCAGGCGCGGTGGCAGGCTTCGCCGCCGGCGCCGCAACCGCTGCTGGCGGCGGAGCCATGCCCTTGTACGGATCCTCGGCCTTCGACTTGTCGATGACCGGCATGTCGAACAGGCGCGCCTTGGCCGGCGGGGCCTCGGCGGCCTGGGCCGTCGGAGCATGTGCATCGGCGACCTTGACGCTGCGCGGCTGGACGGCCTCCGCGGCACTCACCATCTCGGCCCGCATGGCACGGGGACGCGCATCCTGCGCTGCCGACGCGGCGGCGGCGGCCCGCTCGGCGGTCTGCTCCATTTCGCTGACGGTACGCGGCTTGCAGGCTTCGCCGAGCAACCGCGCATCGAGGCTGTCGGACTGGACCGTTATCGATCGGCCGCTGACCTTCTCGGTCCTGATCGCCTGCCCGTCCAGCAGATAGATGCGCTGCCGGGTCACATAGCTGTTCGCTGCACAGTCGTAGTGATTCAGTGCCTGCACGGCCGTGTAGCGGACCTGCTGCTCGAAATCGAGCACCGGATGATCGAGGGTCAGGCGCGTCCATGCGGCCGTCTGTCCGCTTTTCAGGCGCGCAATGCGGCTCTTGTCGATCTCGACGGTCCTGCCGTCGCTGGCCGATATCTTCTCCCACCGGGCGGCGGACGGTGCGGTCGCGGCACCGGCAGCGGTTGCCAGGCAAATGGCCAGGGCGGTGACGAACCGCCGGGTCCGGAGGTTTTTGACGGACATGAAACTCCCCTTCTTCTTTCTTTACGTCTGCGGTATTACGGCAGCGATCGATTCCACTTTAGCCGTTTTTACGCCATGGTTGCTTTCCCCTGCCGAATCCAGTAGTTTCGAAGGCTAACCTTCGGAGTCCCCACCCGCATGAACGCCCACGAAAAATTCGTCGCTGCCCAGGCCCAGGTCGATGGTGCAGCCATCCAGCCGCTCCCCAACTCGAAAAAGATCTACGTCACCGGCAGCCGGACCGACATCCGCGTGCCGATGCGCGAAATCACCCAGTCCGACACGCCCACCAGCATGGGCGGCGAGCAAAACCCGCCGATCACCGTCTACGACTGCTCCGGCCCCTATACGGACCCGGCAGCCCGCATCGACCTGCGCCGGGGCCTGCCGGCCCTGCGCGCCGGCTGGATCGAGGAGCGCAATGACACCGAGCGCCTGCCCGAGCAATCCTCGAGCTACGGCCGCGCCCGCCTGACCGATCCTGCCCTCGCCGAGCTGCGCCTCGCCCACGTTCAGCAGCCGCGCCGCGCCAAGGCGGGAGCGAACGTCACCCAGATGCATTACGCCCGTCAGGGCATCGTCACCCCGGAGATGGAATTCGTCGCCATCCGCGAGAACCAGCGCCTCGACGGCCTGAACGAGCAGTTGCGCCGCCAGCATCCCGGCCAGAGCTTCGGGGCGGCGATCCCCAAAGTCATCACCCCCGAGTTCGTCCGCGACGAAGTGGCGCGGGGCCGCGCCATCATCCCGAACAACATCAACCACCCGGAAAGCGAGCCGATGATCATCGGCCGCAATTTCCTCACCAAGATCAACTGCAACATCGGCAACAGCCCGATCGTCTCATCGATCCAGGAGGAAGTGGACAAGATGACCTGGGCCATCCGCTGGGGCGGCGACACGGTGATGGACCTGTCCACCGGCAAGAACATCCACGAAACGCGCGAATGGATCGTGCGCAATTCGCCGGTGCCGATCGGCACGGTGCCGATCTACCAGGCGCTGGAGAAGGTCGACGGCAAGGCCGAGGACCTGACCTGGGAACTGTTCCGCGATACGTTGATCGAGCAGGCCGAGCAGGGCGTCGACTACTTCACCATCCATGCCGGCGTGCTGCTGCGCTACATCCCGATGACGGCGAAGCGGATGACCGGCATCGTCAGCCGCGGCGGCTCGATCCTCGCCAAGTGGTGTCTCGCCCACCACAAGGAGAACTTCCTCTACACGCACTTCGAGGATATCTGCGAGATCATGAAGGCCTACGATGTCGCCTTCAGCCTCGGCGACGGCCTGCGGCCCGGCTCGCTCTACGACGCCAACGACGAGGCCCAGCTCGGGGAGCTCAAGACGCTCGGCGAGCTGACCGATATCGCCTGGAAGCACGACGTGCAGGTGATGATCGAGGGTCCCGGCCATGTGCCGATGCACATGATCAAGGAGAACATGGACCTGCAGCTGCAGTGGTGCAAGGAGGCGCCGTTCTACACGCTCGGCCCGCTGACCACCGACATCGCCCCGGGCTACGACCACATCACCAGCGCCATCGGTGCCGCGATGATCGGCTGGTACGGCACGGCGATGCTGTGCTACGTGACGCCGAAGGAGCACCTCGGCCTGCCGGACAAGAACGACGTCAAGGACGGCATCATGGCCTACAAGATCGCCGCGCACGCCGCCGACCTCGCCAAGGGCCACCCCGGCGCGCAGGCGCGCGACAATGCCCTGTCCAAGGCGCGCTTCGAGTTCCGCTGGGAAGACCAGTTCAACCTCGGCCTCGATCCGGACAAGGCACGCGAGTTCCATGACGAGACGCTGCCGCAGCAGGGCGCCAAGCTGGCGCACTTCTGCTCGATGTGCGGGCCGCAGTTCTGCTCGATGAAGATTTCTCAGGACGTGCGCGAATACGCCGAGAAGGGCATGGCGGAAAAATCCGTCGAGTTCGTCAGGCAGGGGGGTGAGGTCTATCACCACACCTGAAGAAGCACGCAGGGCCGATCAGGCATCGGCCCCGGCAACACCTCCCGCCGACCCGGCGGACTTCGTCGATCGCATCGCCGACCGCTGGGGCAAGTCCGCACGTTGGCGCTCGGCTTTCCTGCGTTTCTGGCTCGGCCGCCTGCTGATCTGGACCGGCGCGATCTGCGTCGGCCTGCTGGCGGTGCTGTTTGCCGAACTCGCCGAACTGTCGGTGCAGGCCCTGCGCGACATCACGGCCCGCGCCTGGTTCTGGCCGCTCATCATCGGCCCGGCCGGCGGCGCCGCGGTCGTCTGGGCAACCCGGCGCTTCTTCCCGGGCGCAGAGGGCAGCGGCATCCCGCAGGCGATCGCCGAGATCCACCTCGACAAGCACCCGCCCGCCGGCTGGCGTCCCCTGCTGTCGCTCAGAATCGTCATCGGCAAGATCATCCTCGGGGCTGCTGCCCTGTTCGCCGGATTCTCCACCGGCCGCGAAGGGCCGACGGTGCAGATCGGCGCCGCAGTGATGAACAGCCTCCACGGCCGCCTGCATCGCAGCCTCAACATCCAGCGCAAGCACCTGATCGTCGCCGGCGGTGCGGCGGGCATCGCTGCGGCCTTCAATACGCCGCTGGCCGGGATCATGTTCGCCATCGAGGAGCTCAACCGCGGCCTCGAGCAGCGCATGAGCGGCCTGCTGATCGTCGCCATCGTGCTCGCCGGGGTCGTTTCGCAAGCGCTGCTCGGCAACACCACCTATTTCGGCTGGGTCAGCTACACTGGCCTGAAAAGCCACCTGCAGATCGTCTGGGTATTGATGCTCGCGATCGCCTGCGGGCTGGCGGGCGGCGTCTTCGCCCGGCTGATGCTGCTGGCGACGGCGAAAAACGGGCCCTTCTTCTCGGCCTTCCGCAACGTGCATCCGGTCCGCTATGCCGCCGTCTGCGGCCTGCTGATCGCACTGATCGGCCTGATCTCCGACTTCCACAGCTTCGGTACCGGCTACGTCGAGACGCGCAACCTGTTCGAGCGCGACGCCCAGTTGCCCTGGCATTTCGGCATCGACAAGTTCTTCGCGACGCTGATCTCCTATGCCGCGGGCGTCCCCGGCGGCATCTTCGCCCCCTCGCTCGCCATCGGCGCCGGCATCGGTAACAACATCGCCGTGCTCCTCGCCGACCAGATCAGCACCGGCACGGTGCTGGTGCTCTGCGCCACCGGCTTCCTCGCTGCCGTCACGCAGGCGCCGATCACCGCCTTCGTCATCGTCATGGAGATGGTCAGCGGCTACGGCATCGTGATGGACCTGATGGTCGTGGCGCTGCTGTCTTCGGCCGTTTCGCGCGCGCTGTGCCCGCCGCTCTACCGGACGCTGGCCCAGCGCATGCTGCATGCGCCGCAAGCGCCGCCGCCCAAATCCGGCTAGCCGTTCCCGCGCGATGCCGCGAGCATTTTCGCGTGCTTGGCAAAGCTCGCGTAGCAGCCGACCAGGATGTGCACCAGGCCGGGCAGGCCGTCGCGAAAGCCGCCCCGCAGCAGATAGAACTTGAGGAAGCGCACCAGCGGCGACAGCAGCAGCTTCGCTGCCGAAGTATTTTTTCCCATGGCCAGCGCGGCTTCCGCCGCCAGCGTCGAGTAGCGGTTCTGCTTGTCGAGATAGCGCTCGAGCGACTCGGCCGAATCGTGCAGCAGGTCGCCGGCCAGCGTGCCGACCGCTCCCTGCGTGACGACGCGCTCATGCACGGCGTCGTCCGACCAGCGGGCATGGCGGCGGTCGAACAGGCGCAGGCTCCAGTCCGGATAGCCTTCCCCGTGCCGCAAGTAGCGGCCCATGAAGCGGTTGCAGCGGGCGAAGCGATAGGCGGAAAAAGTCGGCGCCGGACGGACGGCGCGGATGCTCGCCGCAAGTGCGGGCGACACGCGTTCGTCGGCGTCGATGCACAGCACCCAGTCATGGGCGGCCTGCTCGATGGCGAACTGCTTCTGCGGCCCGAAGCCGCGCCAGTGCGTCTCGATCACCCGGGCGCCGGCGGCGCGGGCCAGCGCTGTCGTTCCGTCTTCGCTGCCCGAATCGACGACGAGGATCTCGGCGCAAAACCCGAGCGAGGCGATGCAGTCCGGCAGCTGGGCGGCGGCATCGCGGGTGATCAGGACGGCGCTGAGCGGAAGGGGGGCGGTCATGGGGGGGCAGCTATAATCGCGGGCCACGTCATTCTACGGCCAAGCCGTCAGCCGCTGACCGCCTCCACGCGATGCGCATCCTGCTCGTCAAGACCACCTCGATGGGTGACGTCATCCACAACCTGCCCGTCGCCAGCGACATCCGCCGGCGCCTGCCGGATGCCGCGATCGACTGGGTGGTCGAAGACCGTTTCGCCGAAATTCCGCGCCTCCATCCGGCCGTCGGCCGGGTGATCCCGGTCGCCGTGCGGCGCTGGCGCACATCCCTGCTGTCGCCGGCGACCTGGGGCGAGATCGGCGCCTACCGCCGTGCGGTGAAAGCCGACGCCTACGACGCGGTGATCGACACGCAGGGCCTGCTGAAAAGCGCGCTGCTCGCCGCCCAGGCACGCGGGCCGAAGCTCGGCCATGCGGCGAAGACGGCCCGCGAACCCCTGGCCGCTCGTTTCTACGACCGGACCTTCGACATCCCGCGCGACCGGAATGCCGTGCTGCGCAATCGCGAGCTCGTCGCCGCCGCACTCGGCTACACGCTCGACGGTCTGCCGCTCGACTACGGCATTGCCGCACCGCCGCTGGCGGCGGACTGGCTGCCCAATAAGTCAAATGAGGGCGACTACGCCGTCCTGCTCACCGCCACCAGCCGTGCCGACAAGGAATGGCCGGCGCCGGACTGGCGCGCCCTCGGCGCCGCCCTGAACGCCACCGGCCTGCGCTGCGTATTGCCCGGCGGCAACGCCGCGGAACGTTCGCGTGCCCAGCGTCTGGCACACGATCTCGGCCGGGCCGTCGCGACGCCGGCCATGACCCTGACCGACCTGGCCGGGCTGCTGGCCGGCGCGCGGCTGGTCGTCGGCGTCGACACCGGGCTCGTCCATCTCGCGGCCGCGCTGGGCCGGCCGACGCTGGCGCTCTACTGCGCTTCCGACCCGGCGCTGACCGGCGTACTCGCGGACACCCCGGCCCTCAACCTTGGTACGTACGGCAGGCCCCCTTCCGCCGCCGAAGTCGTCGCCGCCGCACTGCGCCTGCTCGGCTGATGGCGCGCGTTCTCTACACCCTCGCGCTGCTCGCCCTGCTGCCCTGGGCCGTGCTGCACCTGCTCTGGCGCGCGCGCCGCCAGCCCGACTACCTGAAGCACTGGGGCGAGCGCTTCGGGTGTTTCAGGCCCCGCCCTCCCGGACCGCTGATCTGGATCCATGCCGTCTCGGTCGGCGAGACGCGCGCCGCCCAGCCGCTGATCGCCGCCCTCGCGCAGCGCTTTCCGGACCATCGCATCCTGCTCACCCACATGACGCCGACCGGCCGTGCTACCGCCAAGGCGCTGTTCGGCGGCAGCGTCACGCGCAGCTACCTGCCCTACGACACGCCCTGGGCCGTGCGGCGCTTCCTGCGCCACTACCGGCCGGACATCGGCATCGTGATGGAAACCGAGCTGTGGCCGAACCTGATCGCCGCCTGCACTCAAGCTTGCGTTCCACTGTTGCTCGTCAATGCCCGCCTGTCGGACAAGTCCGCGCGGCGTTACGCGCGCTTCCCGAACCTGACGCGCACTGCGCTCCGGAGCCTGTCCGCGATCGGCGCGATCGGCGCCGAGGACGCGCGCCGCCTGCAGGCGCTCGGGGCACCGGCCGTCGAGGTCGTCGGCAACATGAAGTTCGATCTCGCCACCCCCGCAGCGCAGCTGGCGCTCGGGCAGTCCTTCCGCAATCGCGCAGGCGGCCGCCCCGTCTTCCTCTGCGCGAGCACGCGCGAAGGCGAGGAGGCATTGATTCTCGATGCCTGGGAAAAAGTGTTCGGCAAAGCCGAATCCCTCGCTGCGCTCGGGACCGCCACTGCGTGGCGTCCTGCGCCCAGCGGGCTGGTCGGCGGCGGGACGGCGGGGAATGCGCTGCTGGCCATCGTTCCCAGGCACCCGCAGCGCTTCGACGAAGTCGCGCGGCTGATCGAGGCGCGCGACTTCGCGCTGCAGCGGCGTTCCGACGACCGGGCGATCGAAGCCGACACGCAGGTCTGGCTCGGCGACAGCATGGGGGAGATGTTCGCGTATTACGCCGCCGCCAGTGTCGATGGGGTCGCCTTCGTCGGCGGCAGCCTGCTCGACTTCGGTTGCCAGAACCTCATCGAGGCGTGCACGGCCGGAACGCCGGTGCTGCTCGGGCCGTCGACCTACAACTTCGCCGATGCGGCGCGGGATGCGCTGGCCGCGGGCGCGGCCCGGCAGGTTCAGGATGCCGGCGACCTCGTCGCTCAGGCGCTGGAACTGCTCGGAAATCCGGCCGCGCGCCCAGCGATGGCGGAGGCCGGGCGGGCCTTCGCTGCCCGGCACCAGGGTGCGACGGCGAGCACCCTGAATCTGATCGAGCGCTTTATTCCAGCAACCCGTTGATCGCCGCGAGGTCCTCTTCCGAGAGGCTGCCGGCGGCGGACTTGAGGCGCAGCTGGGCGACCAGCGTGTCCAGCCGGGCCTTGGCGAGTTTCTGGCGGGTATCGAAAAGCTGGGACTGGGCGTTCAGCACGTCGATGTTGATGCGCACGCCGACCTCGTAGCCGAGCTTGTTCGACTCGACGGCGAGCCGCGACGAGGCGAGGCCGGCTTCGAGGGCGCGCACCTGCGCGAGCCCGGCACTGACGCCGAGATAGGCCTGGCGGGCGGCCAGGGCGGCCTGCCGGCGGGCGTTGTCGAGGTCGGCACGCGCCTTCTCGTTGAGCGCCACGGCCTCGCGCTCCTTCGAGATGACCGCGCCGCCGGCGAACAGCGGCACGGCGAGCTGCAGGCCGATGGTGCTGCTCTTGCTGTCGACACCACCACCGGCAGTCACGCTGTAGCCACTGCTGTTCTTGCCGTGCGTCGCCACCAGGTCGAGCGTCGGGTAGTGGCCGGCACGCTGCTTCTCGATCTCGCGGCCGGCGATCTCGAAAGCGGTCTGCGCGAGCTGTACGCCGAGGTTGCCGGTCTCGGCCGAATTCACCCACTGGCCGATGTCGTCCGGTTGCGGACGTCCGATGCGCAGCTCGGGCTTGAGGCCCTTGAGGGATTCGGGCTCCTTGCCAGTCAGTGTACGCAGGGCCTGGCGCTTCACGGCGAGATCGTTTTCGGCGGCGAGTTCCTGCGCGACGATCAGGTCGTAGCGCGCCTGCGCCTCGTGGGTGTCGGTGATGGTCGCGGTACCGACTTCGAAATTCCGCTTGGCGGATTCCAGCTGCTCGGCGGTCGCGACTTTCTGCGCCTGCGCGGTGGCAAGCGCCTCCTGCGCCAGCAGCACGTCGAAGTAGGCCTGCGTCACGCGCACGATCAGGTCCTGACCGGCCTGGGCCAGCTGCAATTCGGCGCTGGCCGCGGCCAGCTCGGCCTGCTTGAAGCCGGTCCAGTTCTGCCAGCGGAACAGCGGCTGCGACAGGGACAGGCCCCAGCCGTTGCTGTTGTAGGCGGCACTGGCGGTGTTGCCGGTGGCACGCGAGCGCGACTCCGTATCGTTCCACGTCGTGTTGGCGGAAAAACCGATGGTCGGCAGCAGTCCGGCCTTGCCCTGCGGCAGCTTTTCCAGGCCGGCATCGCGGGAAGCCCGCGCGGCAGCGTATTGCGCATCGTTGCCCAGCGCATCGCGATAGACCTGCAGCAGGTCGGCCGCAAAGGCGGCCGTGGAGGTGCCGGCCGCAAAGGCGAGGGCGATGGCGAGGGAAAGGCGCGGCTTCATGGGAACTCCGTAAAAGGATCAGTAGGTGGGTGTCGCGGGATCGACGTCGCGCGACCAGGCGGCCATGCCGCCGTAAAGATTGATGACATTGCCGAAGCCCTGGTGTTCCAGGAACATGGCGACCTGGTAGCTGCGCGCCCCGTGATGGCAGACCACGACGATTTCCGCATCGCGCTGCAACTCGAGGTAGCGGGCCGGGATCGATCGCATCGGCATCAGCTTCGCGTTCGGCAGGCGACAGACGTCGAACTCCCAGGGTTCGCGCACGTCGAGCAGCAGGGGAGGCGCCCGATGCGCATCATCGAGCCACTCCTTGAGCTGCGGGGCCGTCAGCTGCTTCATCAGAACAGGAACTTCCGCACCGTCTCGCCGCCCTGCAGCATCGGCACGGCGGTTTCGAGCAGGTCCGCCTCGACATAGGTATCCGTGGCCTGGCGCACGATGCGGCGCAGCACCATGACCGGTGCCTTGCCGGCCGGGGCGACGAAGGCAAACAGGCGGCCGCCGACCTTGAGTTGTGCCGTCAGGGTGGCCGGAATTTCGGCGACGCCGCCCGAGACCACGATGCAGTCGTAGGGGGCATGGCCCGGCAGGCCGTCCAGGCCGTCGCCGGTCTCGACCGTGACGTTGGCGGCGCCATCGGCGGCCAGGTTGGCCCGCGCCGTCTCGGCGAGCGCCGCATCGATCTCGACGGTCCATACCCGGGCGGCCCGCTCGGCAAGGAGGGCGGCCATGTGGCCGGAGCCGGTGCCGACCTCGAGCACGGTTTCACCGGCCTGCACATTCGCTTCCTGCAGCAGGCGCACTTCGAGCTTGGGCGTCAGCATCGCGGCCGTCGGCGACAGCGGGATCGCCGTGTCGGCATAGGCGAAGCTGCGGCTGGCCGCCGGCACGTAATGCTCGCGCCGACTGGCATAGAGCATGTCGACGGTGTCGGGCGACATGCGCTCGCAGGTTCTGAGCTGCTGCTGGATCATGTGGTGGCGGGCGGTTTCGAGATTCATCATGGCGGGACTCGTGCGTTGGACGTCAGAAATTGTGGGCGAAAACGGTGAAGACAAGGCGAGACGAAACAAGCTGTTGCATTTTACGCCGGCTCCCTCAGTTCGGTTCCTCGACGCGGTACCACGCCGCATACAGCGCCGGCAGGAACAGCAGGGTCAGCACCGTCGCGACGATCAGCCCGCCCATGATGGCGACCGCCATCGGTCCCCAGAAGATCTGCCGGGTCAGCGGAATCATCGCCAGCACGGCGGCGGCGGCCGTCAGCATGATCGGCCGGAAGCGCCGTACCGCCGCGCCGACGATCGCGTCCCAGCGCTGCTTGCCGGCCTGCTCGTCCTGCTCGATCTGGTCGACGAGAATCACCGAATTGCGCAGGATCATGCCCATCAGCGCGATGACGCCGAGGTTGGCGACGAAGCCGAAGGGCGCGGCGAAGGCGAACAGCGCCAGCGCCACGCCGATCAGGCCGAGCGGCGCGGTCAGGAGCGCCATCAGGGTGCGGCGCATGCTCTGCAGCTGCATCATCAGCAGTGTGACCACCGCCACGATCATCAGCGGCATCACCGCCTTGAGCGCGCTCTCGTTCTTCGCCGACTCCTCGATGGTGCCGCCGATCTCGATGCGGTAGCCGGGCGGCAGGCGCTTGCGCAGTTCGGCCAGCTGCGGGTCGATCTGCATCGTCACGGTCGGCGCGGTGATATGGTCGTTGGCCAGGTCGGCGCGTACCTGGATGGCCGGCAGGCGGTCGCGCCGCCAGATGATGCCCTCTTCCAGCACGGGCTCCAGCCGGGCAACCTGGGCGAGCGGAATCCACTTGCCGGCATGGGTCGGCACCGGCAGATCGGCCAGCCGGTCGAGCCGGCCGCGCTCGGACGCGTCGGCACGCCAGACGATGTCGATCAGCTGGTCGCCTTCCCGGTACTGCGTCAGCGTGATGCCCTGCTGGTGCGCCTGCAGGGCCTGCGCCACCTCCTGGCTGGTGACGCCGAGCACGCGGGCACGATCCTGGTCGATGGCCACGCGCACGCTTTTCGCCTTCTCGTTCCAGTCCAGATGGACGTTGGCGACGTTGTCATTGGCACGCATCGTCGTCGCCACCTGCTCGGCGATGCCGCGCAGGGTCTCGATGTCCTCGCCGGTGACGCGGAACACCACCGGATAGCCGACCGGCGGGCCGTTCTCCAGCCGCTGCACGCGCGTGCGCAGGTGGCTCCAGCCGCCATCCGGCGCGGCGAAGGCACGCTGCAGGTAGGTCTTCACCGCCTCGCGCGCATCGAAATCCTTCGTGACGACGACGAACTGGCCGAAGTTGTCGTTGAACAGCTGCTGGTCGAGCGGCAGGTAGAAGCGCGGCGCACCGTTGCCGATGTAGGCCGCGACATTGGTCAGCTTGTCCTTGACCTCGTCGCGGGCCAGCAGCGCCTCGACGCGCTTGACCTCGGTCTCGGTGGCCTTCAGCGAGGCACCCTGCGGCAGCCACAGGTCGACGATCAGTTCGCTGCGGTTCGACGGCGGGAAGAATTGGTACTGCACGCCGACCTTGAACAGCGCCATCCCGCCGATGAAGGCGAGCACGGTCAGGCCGATGACGATCCAGCGGTGGCGCAGGCACCACTCGAGCAGCACCTTGAAGCGGCGGTAGAAAGGCGTGTCGTAGACGTCGCCGTGATGCTCCTCGCCGTACTTGCGCAGCGCCTTCTCGTCGAGCAGCTTGAAGCCGATCCAGGGGGTGAAGATCACCGCGACGACCCAGGAGACGAGCAGCGCGATGGTCGTCACCGAGAAGATCGCACCCGCATACTCGCCGGCGCCCGACTTGGCGAAGCCGACCGGCGTGAAGGCGGCGGCGGTGATCAGCGTGCCGGTGAGCATCGGGAAGGCGGTGCTGGTGTAGGCGAAGGTGCCGGCGCGGAATTTCTCCCAGCCCTGCTCGATCTTCACCACCATCATCTCGACGGCGATGATGGCGTCGTCGACCAGCAGGCCCAGCGCGATGATCAGCGCACCGAGCGAAATCCGGTGCAGGTCGATGCCGAACACCTTCATCATCAGGAAGGTGACGGCGAGCACCAGCGGGATCGACAGCGCCACCACCATGCCGGTGCGCACGCCGAGCGACAGGAAGCTCACCGCCAGCACGATGATCACCGCTTCGGCCAGCGTCTTGAGGAACAGATCGAGCGAGATGCGCACCACAGTCGGCTGGTCGGCCACCGTGCTCACCTCCAGCCCCAGCGGCAGGGCCTGCGCCTGCGCGGCGACCTCCGCTTCCAGCGCCTTGCCAAGCGTGATCACGTCGCCGCCCCTGGCCATCACCACCGCGATGCCGATCGCATCCTTGCCATCGACGCGCATGCGCGGATTCGACGGCTCGGCGAAGCCGCGCGTCACCTCGGCGATGTCGCCGAGGCGGAAATGCCGGCCGCCGACCACGAGATCGGTCTCCCGGATCTGCTCCGCCGTGTCGAAGGCGCCGGACACGCGCAGGCGCACCCGGTCGCTCGGCGTCTCGACGAAACCGGCCGGCTGCACCGCGTTCTGCTGCGCGAGCGCCCCGGCGACCATGGCCGGCGTCAGGCCGAGGCTGGCCAGGCGCTGCGGCGCCATCTCGATGAAGATCTTCTCGTCCTGCACCCCGAGCAGGTCGACCTTGCGGACATCCGGCACGCTGCGCAACGCACGCTGGATGCGCACGGCGGCACGGCGCAGCTCGGCGTAGTCATAACCCGCACCGGTGAGGGCATATATGTTCACATAGACATCGCCGAACTCGTCGTTGGGGAACGGGCCCTGCACGCCGGTCGGCAGGGTGTGGCGGATGTCGTCGAGCTTCTTCCTGACCTGCCGCCAGGACTCCGGCACCTCGGTCTTCGGCGTGTAGTCCTTCAGGATGAGGAACACCAGCGATTCGCCGGCACGCGAGGCCGACTTGAGCACATCGACATAGGGCGTTTCCTGCAGCCGCTTCTCGATGCGCTCGGTGAGCTCGGTCTCCACCTCGCGCGCCGTGGCGCCAGGCCACAGCGTGCGCACCACCATCACCTTGAAGGTAAAGTCGGGATCCTCGGCGCGGCCGAGCTTGAGGAAGGCCAGCGTGCCGCCGACCATCAGCACGATCATCAGGTACAGCACCATCGACGGGTGTCTGAGCGCCCATTCGGAAAGGTTCGGGCCCTTCATGGCGTGACCGCCCGGACCTTCTCGCCGGCGGCGAGCTTGAAGGCGCCGGCCGCAACGATGGTCTCGCCGGCCTGCAGCCCGTCCTTCACGACCGCGCCCGCATCGGTATAGCGCACCACGTCGATGGGGCGCTGCGTCACCGTGCCGTCGGCGCCGACGACCCAGACGGCCGGGCGTTCGCCCTGCTGCAGGATGGCGGCCAGCGGCACGACGATCTCCTCCGCCGCCGCCCGGGTGAAGCGCACCGTGGCGGTCATGCCCAGTGCCACCGCATCATCGGCATCGGCAATCGTCACCCGTGCGGCGAAGGTGCGCGTCGCCGCATCCGCAGCCGGCGCGATCTCGCGCAGCACGCCGCGGTAGGCCTTGCCGCTGCCCTGGCTCCACAATTCCACCGTCGCGCCGGCGCCGACTTTGAAGCCGGCGAGACGCGATTCGGGAATGGCGATCGCCACCTCGCGTGCGCCGTCGCGCGCGATGCGGAAGATGCCCTGCCCGGCCCCGACCACCTGGCCCGGCTCGGCGAGCACGGCCGCGACCACGCCGGCCGCATCCGCCCTCAGGGTGGTATAGGCGGCCTGGTTCTTCATCAGCTGCGCCTGTGCATCCGCCGCCGCCGCCGCGGTTTCTTTCGCATCCAGCGCGGCCTGGCTGATGAAATTCTTCGCTTTCAACTCCTGCGTGCGCTTCAGCTCCGCGGTCGCCAGGGCACGGCTGGCCTCGGCCTGTGCCGCCGCGAGCCGCTGATCGGCGGGGTCCAGCCGGGCCAGCGGCTGGCCGGCCTGCACGTGCGCGCCGGCATCGACGAGGCGCTCGACGATCTTGCCGCCGACGCGGAAGCCCGGCGTGGATTCGATGCGGGCACGCACTTCGCCGCTGTAGCGGTCTTCCTGCGCCACCCCCATGCCGGCCGGAGCCGTCCCGCCGGCGCCGACTTTCAGCACCTTGACCGGACGCGGTCCGGCCTCCCTGGCATCGGGGGGCGGCATTTTTTCGCCGCAGGCGGCGAGCAGGGGAATCACGAGCATCCACCAGGCTTTCATCGGACAAACTTTCTGCGGCGCATGGCCATCCAGTAGAGAAGGGGTATGACGAACAGTGTCAGCACCGTCGAGAAGGAGAGCCCCCAGACGATGGACGCGGCGACGGGTCCCCACAGCAGCGACTTGCCTGCCAGCCCGAACGCCAGCGAGAACAGGCCGCCGATGGTGGTGACCGAGGTGATGAGGATCGGCACGACGCGGCGCCGCGCGGCATAGACCGCGGCGTGCAGCACGCTCATGCCGCCGGCCAGCCGCTCGTTGGCGGCGTCGATCAGCACGATCGCCGAGTTCACCGCAATGCCGGTCAGCGCGATGACGCCGTAGAGCGTGTAGAGCGACAGCGGAATGCGCGACACGAGCAGGCCGAGGGCCACGCCGGTGAAGGCGAGCGGCACGGTGACGAGGATCAGCAGCGGCTGCCAGTAGCTGCGGAACTGGGCGGCGAGGATCAGGTAGATCAGGCCGATGCCGAGCAGGAACAGCCACTTCATCGCCTCGAGGCTTTCGCGGATGTCTTCCATCTCGCCGCTGAAATCGATGGTCGTGTTCGGGAACTGCGCCGCCACCTTGTCCCATTCGGCGCGGATCTGCCGGTCGGCGGCGGCGGTATCCGTCGTCTCCTTGTCGAGGTCGGCCTCTACGGTGATCGCCCGCAGCAGGTTGTAGTGCTTGATGACGCCCTTGCCGGCCTTCGTTTCCGCATTCACCAGCGCGCCGAGCGTCGTCGTCTGGCCGTTGCCCGCAGTGCCGATGGCGACCGGATGGTCGAGCAGGTTGAAGATGTCTGCGCCGACATGGCCGGGCGTCCGGCCGTCGCCGCGATGCTTCGCGCGCACGCGCAGTTCGAGCTTCTCGCCGAGGTCGCGCGTCACCGCGACGATCTCGCCATCGACGGCCAGGCGCACCAGCCGCGCCACCTTGCCGGCATCCAGACCGGCCGCGCGCAGCGCCTCGCGGTCGAGTTCGAGCACCAGCTGGGGACGGCCCGGCACATCGTCGTCGACCACGTCCTTGGCGCCCGGCACCGCCCGGACGACCTGCAACAAAGCATCGGCGGCGGCGCGCAGCTCGAGCGGATCGTCGCCGCGCACCCGCACCCGCACCGGCTTGGTCAGCGGCGGGCCGCCGGACAGCATCGTGAACGAGATCTTGCCGGGACTCGGCAGCGCCTCGACGTCGGCGCGCATCGCAGCGACGATCTCCTCGACGCCGCGCCCGCCGGACTGCGGCAGCAGCGACACCACCACCTGGCCGTAGATCTCGCCGTAGAGGGGCTCGGTATCGGTGAACTTCACGCCGGCATAGGCGGCGGTGTTGCGTGTCTCGCCGGGCTGCAGGTGCCGCTTCACCGCCGTCTCGAGCCGCTCGGCTTCGCGCAGGCTCGCCTCGATCGGGGCGCCGGCCGGCATGTCCACATTGACGTAGAAGACGCGCAGGGGATCGAAGGCGAAGAACTGGATGCGCACCAGTCCTGTCGCCACGGCCGCCACGGCCAGCGCCAGCATCAGCGCGGCGACGGCCAGTGACCGCCGCGGACGCCGCATCACGGCGATCAGCCAGCGCGAGTACTTCACGCGCAGCCGGTGGTTGAACCGCGCGCGCCAGTCGTTCGCCGCCGGGGCCGCATTGCGGCTCGCCGTGACGACATGCACCGGCAGGATCCAGTAGGCCTCGATCAGGCTGATCGCCAACGCCAGCGTGACGATGAAGGGAATCACGAACATGAACTTGCCGACGATGCCGGGCAGCAGCATCAGCGGCAGGAAGGCCGCCATCGTCGTCAGCACCGCCGAGGACACCGGCGCGAACACCTCGCGCATCGCGTCGATCGAGGCCTCGATGGCGGCCATGCCGCGCTGCATCTTGTAGTAGATGGTCTCGACCACCACCACGGCATCGTCGACCAGCATGCCGAGCGCGATCACCACGCCGAGGAGCACCGAGATGTTGAGGGTGTAGCCGAGCGCGCCGAGGATCGCGAAGGTGCCGGCCAGCGAGAACGGAATGCCCAGCGCGACCAGTGCGGCGATGCGCCCGCCGAGGAACAGCCAGCAGCTCGCCAGCACCACCATCAGGCCGACCAGCGCATTGGATTCCATGATGCGGATCGACTCTCGCGTCGGAATCGTCTGGTCGTCGAGCAGCTGCAGCTGGATGCCCTCGGCGGCCAGCATCGGGTTCTTCTCCGCGATGAAACCGCGGATGCGGCCGAGCAGATCCAGCGTATTGATGCGGCTCTTCTTCGTGATCGCCAGCATCACCGCCGGCCGGCCCGCGTAGCTCGCGAGACTGCCCGCCTTGGCGCGCGCCCGTGACACCTCGGCGACGCTGGCGAGCGGTGCCTGCGCGGTACCGCGTCCCACCGGGATCTCCGCCACGCGCTCGGGGTCGACGTGCTGGCCGACCACGCGCACCAGCCAGGCCTCGCGACCGCTCTCTTCACCCGCTTCCGCCTTGCCGGCGAAGGTGTCGCGGAACCAGGCGTAGGCGGCATCCGCCACGTCCGTTCCGTTGAGGCCGCGATTGGCCAGCGCCACCGGATCGAATTCGACGAGCAGTTCCGGGTCGCGCAGGCCGGTGGCGAACACCTGGTCGATGCCGGTCATGCGTTCGAGATCGTCGCGCAGCGTCTTCGCACGCCAGCGCAGCACCTCGTCGGCCGCCTGGCCGGTGACCAGCACCAGTGCCGTGGGAAAGCCGTTCGAGGTGGTCACCTCGAGCACGCGCGGATCCTTGGCTTCGGGGGGCAGTTCGCTCTTCGCCTTGTTCTGGATGTCGCGCCGCAGGTCGTTCACGCGCTTGTCGAAAACGCGCTCGGAAATCTCGTGGAAGCGCACGAGGATGTTGGACACGTTCTCGCGCGACGACGACGACGAGAAGCGCACGTCGGCGACCCCCTTGATCGCATCCTCGAGCGGCTTGGTCACCCGCTTTTCGACGTCCTCGGCCGAGGCGCCCGGCAGGATCGTCGTGACCATCACCCAGTTGAAGTTGATCTCCGGGTCCTGCTCGCGCGGCATCGCCAGATAGGCGAACACACCCATCGCCAGCACCACCAGGAAGGCGATGTTGGCGAGCGGATGGTTTTCCAGCAGGCGCCGATATAACTTCATTCGAGTGGCGCGCCGTCCTGAAGTGCGTGGCGGCCCTGCGTCACGACCTGCGTGTCAGGCTGCAGGTCGAGCGGCGCCGGCCGGCCTTCCTGCGCCTGCGGCAGGACATGGAAGCGCGCCTTGCCGTCCTCGGCCACGAAGACCCCGTAGCGCCCGTCGCGCCGCACCAGCAGGTCCGCCGGCAGGTGCGGCCGCGGATCGCGCCAGACGAGGCGGCCCTCGGTCCCGGCGGCCGGCGGCGTACCGGCCAGGCGCAGGCGTGCCTCGATGCTGCGCGACTCGCGATTGACGGCCGGCGAAATGCGCAGCAGTTCCACCGCTTCCCGCCGGTCCGCGTACTCGAAAGTCGGCGCCGGCGAGACGGCTGTTGTGGCCGTGGCAAGCGATTGCGCATCGCGCGGCTGCAACTGGGCGGCCAGCTCCAGTTCGCCGGCGGACACCAGCGTCAGCAGGACGCCGCCCGGCGCCGCCAGTTCGCCCACCTGGCCGGTCCGGCTGCGTACCACGGCATCGAAAGGTGCGCGCAGGACATGCTTGTCCAGCGCATGGCGGGCGGTATCGCGCTGGGCGGTGGCCGCACGCAGGTCGGCGGTCGCGGCAGCCAGTTCCGTTTCACGCAGGGTCAGCGCCTCCGCCGAGTAGAAGTTCTTTTCGCGCAGGGCGCGCGCACGCTCGAGCTGCACGCGTGCCTGCGCATGTCGCGCCCCGGCCTGTGCGAGGGCCGCTTCCGCACGCTCCAGCGACAGCTCGGCATCGCGCGGATCAAGCCGTGCCACTACGTCGCCGCGACGGACGACCTGGCCGACATCGGCCGGCAGGGAACGTATGCGTGCCGCCACCTCGGCGGACAGACGCGCCTCGTTCTTGCCGACGACCGCGGCCGGGGCGCTTCGTTCGGGATGGATGGCGACATCCGCTGCACGTTCCAGCTTCACGGCTGGCCGGGCGGCCTGCGATGCCAGCGGTGGCGACTCCTCACCACCGCCGCAGCCTGCCAGCAGCAGGATCAGGCCGGACAGGCCGATCGTCGGGCGGTTCATCGTTTTCTCCTCGCCGCAGGCGTGGCATACAGGCCATGCAGCAGGGTATCGAAATACTCGGTGAAATAGGCCTCGTCACTGACGCCCGCCTCGGTACAGCAATCGAGGGAATGACGCCAGATCATCCGCATCAGCACCGGGGCGATGACGACATGGATGGTGGCGTTCACCTCCGTGCTGCGGAATTCCCCGCTCGCCACGCCGCGCTCGATGACGCTGCGGATCAGGGCCGTGCCGCGCCGGATCACCTCGTCGTGATAGAAGCGGGCGATCTCGGGGAAATTATGCGCCTCCGAGAACACCAGCTTCGGAATGCCGCCGATCCGCTGCGAACCGATCAGCCGCCACATGCCGCCGATGACTTCGCGCAGCAGGTCCGTGGAATTGCCATCGAAATTCGCCACGAGCAGTTCGCCCTCGGCGAGCGCCGGCAGCAGGCCTTCCCGCACGACGGCCTTGAACAGGGCTTCCTTGCCATCGAAGTAGAGATAGAGCGTGCCCTTGGACACGCCGGCGCGCGTCGCCACGTCTTCGAGGCGCGTGGCGGCATAACCCTTGTCGACGAAGAGATCGAGGGCGGCAGCCGTCAATTCGGCTGGCCGTGCCTCCTTGCGGCGGCGGCGGACGAAATGAGTTTGGGCAAGGGCTTCGGACATGTCTTTCGGGCAGCTAATGACTGATCGGTCAGTAATTTATCCACTGCCTGCATGCCTGTCAAATGCCGCCCAGCCGCTTCGGGGTCGCGTCCCGTAGCGCCGGGTCTGCGGCTTCCCTTATCGCAGATCAAGGATCCCCGGCGCAAGGGACGGCCGACGCCGCAAAAAGTCGGCACGGCGACAATTGCAGCTGCGCCAGCCGATAAAATCAGGCCATCAACCGCAGGGAGTGCAATCGCCATGTCGAGTATCGTCAATGTCGTTTTCGACCGCAGCCGCGAATACGAACTCATCGCCCACGGCGGCATGTCGCGCGACGACGCCAATCTCTGGCTCGATGCGCAGTGGGAAGCGCTGGAGTGCGAGCCGACCAACCCGATGGGCAAGGTGCTGGTCCTCGACCGCATTCTGGGGATCGCCCTGTACGCGGGCGAAAAGCACTTCGAAGCCGGCGACGACTGGGCGAAGCGCTATGCCGAGGCCGTCATCGCCGTGCTGGACCGCCCCGCCGTACGCATCGACGTCGCCGACCGCATCGTCGGCTGATCGCCGCCCGCCCGGTCAGCCCGCTTCCTGTTCGAGGAAGCGATAGATCGCATCGAGCCGGGCGATGCCGTCATCCATTTCGAGCACGCGCTGGCGCAATTCCAGCGGCAGCGGCAGCAACTCGGCCCAGCGGTCCGCGACCCAGGCCGCATCGAAGAAACGATAGGGCTGCGGCGGCGCATCCTCGAGTGCATCGATCAGGCCGCGCAGCATTGGCACCAGCCGGGCATAGTCGCCGGGAATCGGCGTCACCGGCGGCTCGGGCAGCATCTCCACCGTCGCACGCACCAGTCCGTCCGGCAGCGTGCGGTAATCGAGGACGCGAAAGCGCGCGCCGCCATTCGTCACGACATTGAGGATGCCGAACTGCGGCATTTCCCAATCCACGATGTTCGCCAGCGTGCCGATGCGGTGCGGCACGGTTTCTTCACCTTTCGCCGCGGCCACTTCCTCGCCACGTTCGAGCAGGCAGACGCCGAAGGGCGCATCGGCACGCAGGCGCTCCTTGACCATGTCCATGTAGCGCGTCTCGAAGACGCGCAGTTCCAGCCGTCCGCCGGGGTACAGCACGGTGTTGAGCAGGAAGAGCGGGATCTCCATCATTCCCCCCAGCGCGGCATCAGCTCGTGCGAAACGCCGAGCCGGTCGAGGATGCGCGCGACGACGAAATCGACCAGCCCGCCGATATCGGCGGGGCGGTGGTAGAAGCCGGGGCTGGGCGGCAGGATCGTCGCCCCGGCGCGCGCGAGCTTCAGCATGTTCTCGAGATGGATCGCCGAGAACGGCGTCTCGCGCGGCACGAGGATCAGCGGCTTGCCTTCCTTGAGCGCGACGTCGGCTGCGCGCGTGACCAGATCCTTCGCCGTGCCGGCGGCCACCTCGGCGAGCGTGCCCATGGTGCAGGGGCAGATGACATACGCGTCGGGCGGATTCGAGCCGGAGGCCGGCGGCGCGTTCCAGTCGTCGCGGCCGAAGACCGTCAGCCGGCTGGCGCCGTCGCCGACGAGGCCGAAACGCTCGGCCAGCAACCGCTGCGCCTCGCGCGGCTGCGCCGGCAGCACGAGGTCGGTTTCCTGCTTCGCGACGATCTGCGCCGCCTGCGAATACATCAGCCAGACACGGCAGCCGGCGGCGAGCAGGCAATCGACGAGGCGCAACCCGTAGGGCAGTCCGGAAGCGCCGGTCCAGGCGACGGCGATGGTCTTCATTGTTTTTCCTTCAACAGGCGGGCAGCGATCAGGCCGTTCACGATACCGAAAACCAGCGCGCTGGTGCCGAACACGGGCACGAGATAGAACACGCCGTCGTGCGGCACCAGCCAGAGGCGGGCGAGCAGCAGCTGGCCGCCGATGTGCGCGAAGGCCGCCAGCACGCTCGCCGTGACCGGACCGAACCAGGTGCGCGGCAGGCGTGCGGCGAGAGCAAGCGCGACAAGGCTCGTCAGCGCGCCGGCCAGCCCGAGGAAGAAACCCGGCGCGAGGAACTGGCCGACCAGCAGGCTGCCGGCCAGCACGCGCAGCAGCGACACCCACGCCGCTTCGCGCCAGCCGTGGCGCCACAGCACGATCAGCACGACGATGTTGGCCAGCCCCGGCTTGACGCCGGGCAGCGGCGAGGGCAGTGCCGCCTCGGCTACGGTCAGCGCGATCGCCGCCGCGGCATAGCGGGCGATGCGCCGGTCGTCCGGCGTGACGCGCAACTCGACTTCAGTAGTTGAGGCTGTCATGGCCAGGATCGCGGCCGGCCAAGCTCAGGCTGACGTGGTTCGGCGCGCAGATGGCAATGGCGTTGGGACGCGTCAGCCAGCCCTGCTGCACGCAATACTGGCGCGGGCCGGGATCCGACAGCACGCGCGCGCGGCCCGAAGCGATCTCGATCACCGTATCGCCGAGCGGGCCAGCGACCGTATAGCGCTGTGGCGCACCCAGCGGATATTCGGCGACGACGCGGCCGTCGAGGCGGATCACGGCGCGCTCCGCCTTGCCGCCCGACCAGAGCACGGGGAAGGAAACGGCCACCGCCGCCGCACCCAGGGCAAGCACTCCCCAATCGCCGGGCCGCAGCAGTGCCAGCCAGGATGTCATTGGACGAGCTGGCGGTGCCTCACCAATACCCGTGCGCTGCCGCGAAAGTGCTCGGCCAGCCGCTCGGCGAACCAGACCGAGCGATGCTGGCCGCCCGTGCAACCGAGCGCGACGGTGAGGTAGGAACGATTGTCGCGGATGTAGGCCGGCAGCCAGTCCGTCACGAAACGGCGGATGTCGTGAAGCATGCGCTGCACGCCTTGCTGGGCAGCCAGGAAGTCGCTGACGGCGGGATCGAGCCCGGTCAGCGGACGCAGCAGGGGATCGTAGTGCGGATTCGGCAGGCAGCGCACGTCGAAGACGAGGTCGGCATCGAGCGGCAGCCCGTGCTTGAAGCCGAAGGACTCGAACAGCAGGGTGAGCCCCTCGCCGTCGAGCGCGAGGAAATCCTTGATCATCGTGCGCAGGACATTCGGCCGGATGTTGCTGGTATCGATGCGGTGCCCGCGTTCCTGCAGCGCCTCGAGCGCCTCGCGCTCGCGGGCGATTGCTTCCTCGAGCGTGCACTCGCCTTCCGCCATCGGATGGCGCCGGCGCGTCTCGGAAAAACGCTGGATCAGGACATCGTCGCGCGCTTCGAGGAAGATGAAGCGGAGGTCGATGCCGTTGTCTGCGAGCTGGTGCAACTGCTGGGGGAGCGTGGCGATGCCGCTGCCGCCGCGCATGTCGATCGCAACGCCGACGCGCGCCTGGCCCTCGCGCAACAGGTGGCCCGCCAGCCCCGACAGCAGCGGCGCCGGCAGGTTGTCGACGCAAAAATAGCCGGCATCCTCCAGGACGTTCAGGGCGATCGACTTGCCGGAACCGGACAGGCCGCTGATCAGGACGAGTTGCATGGCGTGCGGGCGGGGAGACGGTGAGCCCTATGGTAGCATCGGCGCCCGATCCCGCACGATGCGCTTCCCCGCCACCCCGTCATCCCAGATCCCAGATGTCACGCCAGGACACACGCTGGAAATCCCGCCCCGCCCTGGCCGGCGCCCCCGATTATCTCCACCCCTGGCTCGCCGATCCCGCTTCGCTCACCGCCCGCATCGTCGCCCGCTGTACCGGGTTTCGCGTGCGCGTCCTGCGCGAAGGCCGCGCCCGCCCCTTCGCCGACGAACGGCTGCTGATCGACCTGCCCGCAGGCCGCTGCGCCTGGACGCGTGAAGTGCTGCTGCTTGCCGACGACGAACCCGTCGTCTTCGCCCACAGCGTGCTCGCCCCCCGGGATCTCACCGGCGCCTGGCACATGGCGCGCGCCATCGGCAGCCGGCCGCTCGGTGCCGCGCTGTTCGCCGACCCGGGCATCTGCCGCGGCCCCCTGCAATGCGCCCGCCTCGCCGCGACCCATCCGCTGCATCGCCATGCCGCGGCAGCACTCGGCCCGCTGCCTGCACCGCTCTGGGCAAGGCGCTCGCGCTTCTGCCGCAACGACCGGCCCCTGCTGGTGACCGAAGTCTTCCTGCCCGGTGTCGCCCGTCTCGGATGAAACGCCGCCATCTGCTCGCCCTGCCTGCACTGCTGCTGTTCGGCATCAGTCCCGGGGCATGCGCCGATCCGGTCGCCGGGTCCGTGGATATCGCTGGTGCCGAATTCGGCATCTTCGACGCCAGCGACCCGCGGGAGATCGTCTTCCAGCCGACGAATGTCGTCCCGCACCGGGAAGGGCAACGCTACGGCTGGGTCATCGGGGTACGCACGAACAGGCGCAGCCTGTCGGTGCGCGAGGAATACCTGCTGCCGACCGCGGCAACGGAAGCCGGCGCGGTGCTCGGCCCTGCCGGTGGCACCATTCCCCTGCCGCGCCGCACCCAGGTAAGCCAGCGGCAACTCGTTCCCGTCGACGGCACGATCATCGGCGAATGGACGATCGGCGCCGGCGAACCGGCCGGACAACGGCATCTGCAGGTGATCGTCGAAGGCCAGGTGGCCGGCAGCTTCGACTACGAAGTGAAATAGCCCGCTACGCCGCCATCGTCGGCAATAGCAGTCCATCGCGCTCTTCGAGCGCGCAGCCGCGCTTGAGTTCGGAGAGCAGCCACGCGGCGAGTGCAGGAACATCCATGCCGAGCAGGCGCGCCCCCACATCGCAAAAGAACGGCACGCTCGCAAGATGTGCTTCGAGCCGGTGGCGCGGCAGGCCTTGCAGGTCGAGCAGGTTGAAAATGAAGCAGGCCTTGACCGCATTCCTCGCCATGCGTGCGGGATCGGCCTCGAATGCCTCGATGCGCTTGTAGGCGCGCTCCAGGGCGGCAGGCACCGATCCGAAGGGCCGGCCGTGGCCGGGAATCACGGTCCCGACACCGAGCCCCGCGATCATGTCCAGCGTCGCGCGCGTGGCCTGCAGGGCACCGGGCTCACCGAGCAGTTCGCCGAAGATGATGCCGAAGCCATCTTCCCAGAGCGCGTCGCCGGAGATCAGCAGCCTTTCCTGCGGGCAGTGGAACACCAGGGCATCCATGTCATGGCCGGGAGCGGCGAGCGCCTGCCAGTCGAGGCCGCCCATGCGCAAGCGCTCGCCGGGCCGCACCACGCCGTCGTGGCGAAAGCGGTCGCCGCGCTGTGCGGCCGGTGCAAGCAGCAGAGCCTGCTCGTCCCAGTTCGCGATGTGCTCCTCGATGCCGGCCGGAATGAGGATTTCGCAGCCGAATGCCTTTTGCAGCGCGGCGTTGCCGCCGATGTGGTCCGAGTGCGAATGGGTGTTGACCAACCTGACGAGTCGCCGTCCCGCCAGCGCCGACTTTACGAGTTCGACGGTCCGGGGCGCATGGCCGACATAGCCGCTGTCGACCAGCGTCGCTTCGGCACCCTCGAACAGCAGGATGCTGTTCGAGGACAGCCAGCCGCGCTCGATGACCTGCAGGCTTTCAGGCAGTCGCGGCAGGTTCGTCATCCTCGGCATCGACAGGGATGGGCGGCAGGTTCAGCCCGTCGTGCTCCCGCTGGCCCCAGGGCCGGCCGCAGCCGATGCAATAGGCCTCGTCCTCGTCGGGCAGGCAAACGCCGACGCAGAGATAGAGGTCATCGTGCGCGTCGCTCATGATCCGCGCCTGGCGAGGCTTGCCTGCGCCACCTTCGAGCCGGGTACGCGGCCGAACTGGCCGGAGATCCAGGCCGCCGTATCGACGAGCCGGTCGAGATCGACACCAGAGTCGATGCCGAGCCCGCGCAGCAGCCAGACCACGTCCTCGGTGGCGACGTTGCCGGAGGCACCCTTCGCATAGGGGCAGCCGCCGAGACCGCCGACGGCGGCATCGAAGACATTCACCCCTGCCTGCAGCGAGGCGTAGATGTTGGCGATCGCCATGCCGTACGTATCGTGGTAGTGGCCGGCGAGCTTCTTGACCGGCACGCGGCGCGCCACGGCCTCGATCATCGCCCGGGTTTTCTCCGGCGTGCCCGTACCGATGGTATCGCCGAGCGACACTTCGTAGCAGCCCATCTCGAACAGCGCCCAGGCCACGTCGGCGACGGCGGTGGGCGCCACCTCGCCCAGGTAGGGACAGCCGAGCACGCAGGAAACGTAGCCGCGCACCTTGACGCCGGCCTCCTTGGCCTTGGACATCACCGGTTTGAAGCGCTCCAGCGATTCCTTGATGGTGCAGTTGATGTTCTTCTGGGAGAAGGCTTCCGAGGCGGCGGCAAACACCGCGACCTCGGTGGCATTCGCGGCGAGCGCGGCCTCCAGACCCTTCTCGTTGGGCACCAGCACCGGATAACTCACGCCGGGACGCCGCTCGATGCCGGCCATGACCTCGGCGGCGTCAGCCATCTGCGGCACCCATTTGGGCGAGACGAAGGCGGTCGCCTCGATGGCGGTCAGGCCGCAATCGGCGAGCCGGCCGATCAATTCGATCTTGGTGGCGGCCGGGACGGGCTGTTTCTCGTTCTGCAGTCCGTCGCGCGGACCGACCTCGACGATGCGGACTTTCTTCGGCAGGGGCATGGACTCACTCGGAAACTTCGAATTCGGCCAATTCTGCCCCATCCGCCACCTGTTCGCCAACGGCGTAGCAGAAGGCCTTGACCGTGCCTGCCGCCGGCGCCACCAGCGTGTGTTCCATCTTCATCGCTTCCAGCACCACCAGCGGCGCCCCTTTCTCGACCTTCGCACCGGGTTCGGCCAGCAGCGCGATGACCTTGCCGGGCATCGGTGCGGTGAGCCCGCCCTCGGCACCGGCGCCCTCGCCCGCATGATGCAGCGGATCGACCGCGGCGAAGAGGAAGCTTGCTCCGTCGCAGAAGACGTGCCGCCTCTCCCCGGCTGGAATGACGGTGGCTGTCAGCCGGCGGCCATCGAGGTCGGCACGCAGCGTGCCGTCGGCGTTCAGTTCGCCGCTGGCAGGCGCGGCCTGCCCTTCCAGTTCGAGGAGGAAACCGCCGTGACCGTAGGCCGCCGTGACGCGCTTTTCGACCGTACCGTGACGCAACACGATCGCCCTGCGCGCGGCGCCATTGACGCGCCATCCGTCCCGCAGGTGCCACGGGGAATGCGGGTCGCCGCTCGCAGTCGCATGCGCGGTGCCGAAGCGTCGGTCGCGCAGCAGCTCGGCCAGCGCGGCGAGCCGCCACGCGTCGCCCGGAGGCTCCGCCGCGCCCGCGCCGGGGAAGAGGAAATCGCGCTCGCGCTCGATCAGCCCGGTGTCGAGGTCGGCGCGGGCGAAGGACGGACAGGCGACCAGCCGGGAGAGGAAGCCGACGTTGCTGGTCACGCCGACGATGCGGTAGTCGGCCAGCGCCTGCAACATGCGCGCCAGCGCCCGCTCGCGGTTCTCGTCCCACACGATCAGCTTGGCGATCATCGGATCGTAGTGCGGCGTGATCTCGTCGCCCTCCTCGACGCCGGTGTCCACGCGCACGTTGAGCGACCCGGCGGGCGGTGCGAGATGTGACAGGCGGCCGGTGGCCGGCAAAAAGCCTTTGTCGGCGTCCTCGGCGTAGATGCGCGCCTCCAGCGCGTGGCCGCGGATTTGCAGCTGCGCCTGCGTCAGCGGCACCGTCTCGCCGGCACCGACTTTCAGTTGCCACTCGACCAGATCGACACCGGTGATCATCTCGGTGACCGGATGCTCGACCTGCAGGCGCGTGTTCATCTCCATGAAGTAGAACGTGCCCGACTGATCGACGATGAACTCGACCGTGCCGGCGCCGACGTAGCCGACCGCCTTCGCCGCATCGACGGCGGCCTGGCCCATCGCCGCGCGACGCTCGGGCGTCATGCCCGGCGCGGGCGCCTCTTCCAGCACCTTCTGGTGGCGGCGCTGCACCGAGCAGTCGCGCTCGAACAGATAGACGCAGTTGCCGTGCGCGTCGCCGAACACCTGGATCTCGATGTGGCGCGGGCGTTGCAAATATTTTTCGATCAGCACGTGCTCGTCGCCGAAACTCGACGCCGCCTCGCGCTGGCAACTCGCCAGCGCGTCGGCGAACTCCTCGCCCTTCCACACCGCGCGCATGCCCTTGCCGCCGCCGCCGGCACTCGCCTTGATGAGCACCGGATAGCCGATGGCGTCGGCCTGCGCGCGCAGGAAGTCAGGCTCCTGGTCGTCGCCGTGGTAGCCCGGCGTCAGCGGCACGCCGGCCTTTTCCATCAGCTTCTTGCTCTCGGACTTGAGGCCCATGGCGCGGATCGCGCTGACCGGCGGACCGATGAAGACGATGCCGTTGGCGGCGCAGGCCTCGGCGAACTCCTCGTTCTCGGAGAGGAAGCCGTAGCCCGGATGCACGGCCTGCGCGCCGGTGGATTTGCAGGCGGCGATGATCCTGTCGATGACGAGGTAGGACTCGCGCGCAGCAGCCGGGCCGATGCAGACGGCCTCGTCGGCGAGGCGCACGTGGCGCGCGCCGGCGTCGGCCTCGGAATACACGGCCACGGTGCGGATGCCCATGCGCCGCGCCGTCTTGATGACGCGGCAGGCGATTTCGCCGCGATTGGCGATCAGGATTTTCGTAAACATCACAGCACCCAGTTCGGTTTGCGTTTTTGCAGGAAGGCGCTCAAGCCCTCCTGCCCTTCG
>JAVEWF010000021.1:0-38384 GCA_034004665.1 Rhodocyclaceae bacterium
CGGGGCAGATCACATCGACGCGCTTGACGCCGTCGCGGGCCAGCTGTTCCAGCGTCGGCTGGGTATAGGGTTGCAGCCACTCGGCCTTGCCGAAACGCGACTGGAAGGTGACGAGGGTTTGCTCCGGCGTCAGGCCGAGGGCCTCGCCGAGCAGGCGGCCGGTCTTGCGGCATTCGCAGTAATAGGGATCGCCGAGGTCGAGGTTGCGGCGCGGCAGGCCGTGGAAGCTCATCACCAGCCGAAAGTCGGTGCTGGCGGGACGGCCCGTTTTATTCCAGTGTTCGCGCACGCTCGCCGCCAGTGCCGCGATGTAGCGCGGGTCATCGTGGTAGTTGCGCACGAAGCGCAATGCCGGCAGGTTGCGCTGGCGCTGGCCCCAGTCGGCGACATCGTCGAAGATGCTGGCGGTCGTGCTGGCCGAATACTGCGGGTAGAGCGGCACGACGAGAATGCGGTCGGCCCCGGCTGCCTTCATCCGGTCGAGTGCGGCGGCGATCGCCGGCTGGCCGTAGCGCATCGCGTAATCGACGATCAGGTGGTCGTGGCGATGCGCGCTCAGCAGCCCCTTGACGAGCTTCGCCTGGCGTTCCGTATACACGCGCAGCGGCGAGCCTTCGGGCAGCCAGATCGAGGCGTACTTTTCGGCCGACTTCTTTGGCCGCACGTTGAGGATGATGCCGTTGAGGATCAGCCACCAGACCGGCTTGGGAATTTCGACGACGCGCGGGTCGGAAAGAAACTGCTTGAGATAGCGGCGCAGCGCGGGCGCGGTAGGCGCGTCGGGGGTGCCGAGGTTGACCAGCAGTACGCCGGTACGCAGCGGCTGGTCGTGAGCGTGGGCAGGTTCGGGAGCGAAGCGTGGCATCGTGGGTCTGGGGTCAGTTCGGGCTGAGGGCGGAGGACAGCAGGCGGGCGGTGATGTCCACCATCGGGATGACGCGTTCGTAGGCCATGCGCGTCGGGCCGATCACGCCGATGGTGCCGAGCACCTGGCCGTCCACCTCGTAGGGGGCGGCGACGACGCTGCATTCGTCCAGCGGGGCAATGCCCGATTCGCCACCGATGAAGACCTGCACGCCGTCGGCGCGGGTGGAGAGGTCGAGCAGTTGCATCAGGCCCGTGCGCTGCTCGAACAGGTCGAAGAGCTGGCGCAGGCGGCCCATGTTGGTCGACAGGTCTTCGCTGTCGAGCAGGTTGCGTTCGCCCGAGATCACATACTGCGCGGCTTCATCGGCGGTCGCTTCCGTACCGGCATCGACGGCGGCGCTCATTAGTTCGGTCATGTCGCTGCGCAGTTGCTTGAGCTCCTCCTGCAGGCGTGCGCGAATCTGCATGAAATCGAGGCCGGCGAAGTGTTGCGTCAGGTAGTTGGCCGCCTCGACCAGTTCCGAGGGCGTATAGGGGCGCTGCGTGAGCAGGATGCGGTTCTGTACCTCGCCTTCGGCGGTGACGATGATCAGCAGGATGCGCGTCTCGGTCAGGGCGAGGAATTCGATCTGGCGGATGCGCGGTGCCTGGCGGCGCGGTGCGACGACGACACCGGCGAAATGCGTCAGCTCGGAGATCATCTGCGAGGCCTGGTTCAGCACGCGCTGCGGCACGTCGGGCAGGAGCGCCCCCTTGAGTTCGGAAACGCGGCGCGGGTCGAGTGGCTGCACGGTGAGCAGCGTATCGACGAACAGGCGGTACCCGCGCGGCGTCGGCACGCGGCCGGCAGAAGTATGCGGACTGGCGATGAAACCCATCTCTTCGAGGTCGGCCATCACATTGCGGATGGTGGCGGGCGACAGTTCGAGGCCGGAGTACTTCGAGAGCGTGCGCGAGCCGACCGGCTGACCTTCGACGATGTAGCGTTCGATCAGGGTCTTGAGCAGGGTCTGGGCGCGCGGGTCAAGCATGGTGGCGAGATTGTAGCGGACGGCTGGATTACAATGCCGGCACCCGATTTGCCGTCCCGCCGGCGCCGACTTTTCAATGTCAAAACAACTGAACGTCCATGCCCTCGGGCAGGTCTTCACCCCCGAAGCGGTGGTGCGACAGATGCTCGCCCTGCGCCAGCGGCGCGGCCGCAGCCTCGACCCTTCGGCGGGCGACGGTGCTTTCAGTACGCGTATCAACGGCTGCGAGGCCATCGAGATTGATCCGACGGTGGCGCCGCCCGGGGCGCGCGTGATGGATTTCTTCGCCCTGCCAACCGACGAGAAATTCGACACCATCATCGGCAATCCCCCCTACGTACGCCAGCAGGACATTCCCACCGAGACGCTGGCCCGGCTGGACAGCGTGTTGTTCGACGGCCGCAGCAATCTTTACCTCTATTTCATCGAGAAGGCGGTGCGCCACCTGCGGCGCGGCGGGGAACTGATCTTCATCGTGCCGCGCGAATTCGCCAAGCTGACGGGGGCGCGCAAGCTGAATGCCTTCCTCTACGAGGAGGGCGACATCACCGACTTCATCGAGCTCGGCGACGCGCGCATCTTCGGCGGGCACAACCCCAACTGCGCGATCTTCCGTTTCGAGCGCGGCCGCCACACACGCCGTCTCAATGATGGCCGCCACTTCGCGCTGGTGGACGGCCAGCTGATGTTCCTGCGCGGTAGCTACCAGATTCCCCTGTCGGAACTGTTCGATGTGAAAGTCGGGGCGGTGTCCGGTGCCGACGAGATCTTCGAGCATCCCGCGGGCAATACCGAATTCGTCTGCTCCAAGACCATCGACGACGGTTCGACGCGGCGCATGATCTTCGGTGTGCCGCATCTCCATCTCGAGGCGCACAAGGAACGTCTGCTCGCCCGCCGCGTGCGGACATTCGACGAATCGAACTGGTGGCAATGGGGGCGGTTGCATCATGTGGCGGAGGGCCCGCGCATCTATGTGAATTGCAAGACGCGGCGTACGCGGCCGTTCTTCCTGCACGATTGTTCCAACTACGACGGCGCGATCCTGGCGTTGTTTCCGCGCGTTCGCGGCATGGACCTCGCCCGCGCGGCGGACATGCTCAATGACCAGGTGGATTGGGAAGAGCTCGGCTTCGTCTGCGATGGCCGCTTCCTGTTCACGCAACGCACGCTGCAGAATTGCCCGTTGCCGCCGGTCTTCGAGGAGCTCTGCCGGCCGCAGTCCGGAAACGTCACGGACACCGGGGACACCGGTAAGGCCGTGGAGTTGGCGGCCGCATGAAACGGGATATCCGAACCATCGCCCTGTTCGGCAAGACCGGCAGTGCCGAGGTGGTCGAGTCGCTGGTCTCGCTGCTCGAACACCTGCAGGGCCGCGGCCTCAACGTGCTGGTCGAGGAGGGCATCGCCGCCGACCTCGGCATGGTCGCCGCCGCGGCGGACATCGAGTCGATCGGCGCCAATGCCGACGTCGCCGTCGTCCTCGGCGGAGACGGCACGCTGCTCAATGCCGGCCGCCGCCTCGCGGCTCACGATGTCCCGCTGGTCGGCATCAACCAGGGCCGGCTCGGCTTCATGACCGACATCGCGCGTGCCGATATGCTGCCCGCCATCGACCGGCTGCTGGCCGGCGAATTCACCGCCGACCGGCGCCTGCTGCTCGATGCGCGCGTGCTGCGCGATGGACAGGAACTGTTCCGCACGCTGGCCCTCAACGACGTCGTGGTCAACAAGGGCGACCTCGGCCGCATGATCGAGCTCGCGGTGCGCGTCGACGGCGAATCGCTCTACGTCCTGCGTGCCGACGGCATGATCGTGTCGACGCCGACCGGGTCGACCGCCTATGCGCTTTCGGCGAACGGCCCGATCCTGCAGCCGGCCGTGCCGGGCATCGCGCTGGTGCCGCTGTGCCCGCATGCGCTGACGCACCGGCCGATCACCATTTCCGACACCTGTGCGATCGATATGGAACTGGCCGCGCCTTACGACGCGCGCGTGCACTGCGACGGCCAGAGCCACTACGACGCGCGCGCCGGCGACATCGTGCGCGTGCGGCGTTCGGAGCATGTCGTTACGCTGCTGCATCCGCCCGGCTACAGCTATTTCGCCATGCTGCGCGAAAAGCTGCACTGGAGCGCCGCACCGAAACGATGAGACACAGGGGAATGGAAATACGCCGGAGAACACACCGGGATAAACGCCGAGATCAGCCAAGACCGCCGCGAGCATGCTGCAACGCCTGACCATCCGCAACTTCGTTATCGTCGACCGCCTGGAACTCGAATTCCAGGCCGGCTTCGGCGCGCTGACCGGCGAAACCGGTGCCGGCAAGTCCATCCTTGTCGATGCGCTGTCACTGGCGCTTGGCGAGCGCGCCGATGCCGGCGTGGTGCGCAGCGGGGCCGACAAGGCCGAAGTAGCGGCCGAGTTCGAGGTGGAACCGGATTCGGCGCTGGCCGCCTGGCTGGTAGCGAACGATTTCAACATGGACGATGGCGATATCTGCCTCCTGCGCCGCGTCGTCGATGCCGGCGGCCGGTCGCGCGCCTGGCTCAACGGTACGGCCGCGACACTCGGCCAGTTGCGCGAGGCAGCGGAATTCCTGTGCGACATCCACGGCCAGCACGCCCACCATTCGCTGCTGCGTGCCGATGCCCAGCGCAGCCTGCTCGATGCCCATGCGGGCGTGCCGGCGCTGGCCCGCGAGGTGCAGGCCTTGCATGCCGACTGGCGCAGGCTGCGCGAGGCCCGGCAGGCGGCAGAACGCGATGTCGAGGCGACCGCGCGCGAACGCGAACTGCTCGACTGGCAGGTGAAGGAATTGTCGGCGCTGGCATTCGACCCGCAGGAATGGCGTGACACGGAAACCGAACAGCGGCGTCTGGGCCATGCTGCCAGCCTGCTGGAAGCCAGCGAGGCCGCGCTCGCGGCGCTCGATGACGGCGATGCCGCGGCGCTGTCCGCGCTGCGCCACGCCAGCGGCCGCCTGAGCGAACTGAGCGGCATCGACCCGGCGCTCGGCGATGCGGCCCAGCTGTTCGAGGGGGCGCTGATCCAGCTCGAAGAGTCGGCGCTGGCGCTACGACGCTATCGCGATCATCTCGACCTCGATCCGGCCCGGCTGGCCGAGCTCGACGCGCGCATCGATGCCGTGACGCAGCTGGCTCGCAAGCATCGCGTTGCGCCCGAGGAATTGCCGGGCGTGCTGGAACGCTTGCAGGGGCGCCTGGACGAACTCGTGCTGGCCGCCGACCCGGCGGCGCTCGCCGCACGCGAAACACAGGCCGCGGCCCGCTATCGCGAGACCGCCGAGCGTTTGAGCGGCGAACGGCGGCGTACCGCCGCTGCGCTCGGCACGGCGGTGACGGCGGCGATGCAGGATCTGGCGATGACCGGCGGGCGCTTCGAGATCGCGCTGACGCCCGTTGCGGAGGGCGGCCCGCACGGTCTTGAAACGGTGGAATTCCTCGTGACGGCAAACGCCGGTCAGCCGCCGCGAGCGCTCGCCAAAGTGGCGTCGGGCGGCGAGTTGTCGCGTATCGGTCTCGCCCTGCAGGTGATCGCCAGCCAGTCCCATGCGGCCGGTACGCTGATCTTTGACGAGGTGGACGTCGGTATCGGTGGGCGCGTCGCCGAGATCGTCGGCCAGATGCTGCGCCAGCTCGGCACCGATCGTCAGGTGCTGTGCGTCACGCACTTGCCGCAGGTCGCGGCGCGAGCCGACTGGCAATGGTCGATCGCCAAGGAAACACGCAACGAAAACGAGGGCGGGGTCACGCTGAGTCGCGTGACCCCGCTCGATGCGTCAGGTCGTGTGGAAGAGATCGCCCGCATGCTCGGCGGAGTCAAGATCACCGCCACCACGCGTCGGCACGCGCAAGAAATGCTGGATCAGCAGGCTTGAGAGATCAGTCGGCGACGATGGTGACCGGACGGTTGCCGTAGAAATCGCTGCGCTTGTCGAGCAGGGGGATCGTCGTACCCTTGAGCCGGTTCTCGTGGAGCAGGGCGAGATCGACGTCGGCGACGACGATCTGCTCCTCGTTGATGACGCCCTCGGCGGCGATGCCGTCGCGTGCGAAGGGGAAGTCGGACGGCGTGATGATCGAGGCCTGCCCGTAGTGCAGTCGCATCCCGGCCACCGGCAGGTTGCCCACCGTGCTGGTCATGGCGACGTAGATCTGGTTTTCGATCGCCCGCGCATGGCAGCAGTAGCGTACGCGCAGGAAGCCCTGACGGTCGTCCGTGCTCGACGGCACGAAGATGATTTCGGCACCTTCCTCGGCGGCGCGGCGCGCCAGTTCGGGAAACTCGATGTCGTAGCAGATCAGCACGGCAATCTTGCCGTGGGGCGTCTGGAAAACATTGAGCACGTCACCGTGGTCGCTGTGCCACTTCTCCTTTTCCCAGCGCGTGCGGTGAATCTTGTCCTGCGGGTAAACCCCTCCGCTCGGCGTAAAGAGATAGGCGGTGTTGAACAGGCGTCCGTCGCGGACGTTGGGGTGCGTGCCGCCGATCAGGTAATAGCCGTGACGCACGGCATGGCCGCGCAGCAGGTCGAGATATGGCTTGGTGTACTGCGTCAGTCCGCGCACCGCGCCGGGAATGTCGTCGTTGTCCAGGCAGGACAGCAGTTGCGTGGTGAACAGCTCCGGCAGCAGCACGAACTGCGGCTGGTAGTCGGCGGCGGCATTCAGCACAAAGTCGACCTGGCGGGCGAAGCCCTCCCAGTCGGCGATGTGGCGCAATTGATACTGGATGGCAGCGATGCGGGTTTTCATGGCGTGTCACTTTCCGGCAGCAGGGTGGGGCGGGCGGGATCGTAGTCCTTGTTGAGCCAGACGATCAGGGCGGCATTGCCGACCGATTCGGTATCGGTCGGCAGGTAGCCGTGCAGGATGCCGCAATAGTCGAAACCCTCGTCGAGCTGAAAACGCAGCACGGGATCGTAGCGGTCGCCCCAGATCACGCGCTTTGCATATTCTTCCGGGGCCATTCGCGTCGCTACCTCGTGATAGTTGGGCAGGCGCCCGCCGGCGATGATCCGCTTGAGATTCATGCGGCGGCACAGCGAGCGACGGGCTTCGTAGAGCCGGTGGCCGACGCCGCAGCCACGGGTGTCCGGATCGACACAGACCTCCGCGCCATACAGCGTGTGGCCGTTGACCGGATCGTGAGTATCGAAATTGCCCTCGTTGGTGATGCTCGCCCACGTGTGATGGAGGCTGTAATCGTCCCACAGGATCACCAGCGAAATGGCGATGCCGACCAGCCGGCCATCGAGTTCGGCAACAAACTGCCCCTGCGGGAAACGCTCCAACAGATTCGCGAACTGCACGGGAGAAAATGCCGGGATCGCTCGATAGACAAGGCGCTGGAGAGCGATCGCGGCATCGATGTCCTGGTGCGTGAGTCTGCGGATGGTGGGCATGGCGATATTCTTCATTGCGGCCAGTGTGCAGGCAAAACCAAGGCGACGGCAAATATCGTCGCGAAAAGTCGGCGCCGACAGGACGGCGCAGGCCTCAAGCGGTCTTATTTTGCCATCTTGCACTCGCCGACATAGGCGTCGGCATGATCGGTGAAGATGGTCCCCATCAGCTTGTTGGTAATGCGGCCCTGGCCGTCCTTGCGCACGACGCGCAGGTAGTAGTCCTGCACCGGGTAGTGGTTGGTGTTGAACTTGAACTTCCCGCGCACCGAGGCGAACTGGGCGGCTTCGAGCGCCTTGCGCACGGCGGCCTTGTCGGCGAGATTGCCCTTGACCTGGCGCACGGCGGCATCCATCAGCAGCGCGGCGTCGTAGCCCTGCGAGGCGTAGAGCGAGGGAATGCGGCCGTAGGCCCTCTCGAAGTCGGCGACGAATTTCTTGTTGGCGGCGTTGTCGAGGTCGTGGGCCCAGTGCGAGGAGTTGAACAGGCCCAACATCGGCTCGCCGACGGCGGGAATGGTGTCCTGGTCGGCCGAGAAGCCCGAGGTGATCAGCTGGATTTCCTTGGACAGGCCCGCGGCGACGAACTGCTTGATGAAGTTGATGCCCATGCCGCCGGGCAGGAAGAAGAACACCGCATCGGGCTTGGCGGCGCGCAGCTGGGCGAGTTCGGCTGCATAGTCGAGCTGGCCGAGCTTGGTGTACATCTCGTCGCCGATCTGGCCCTTGAAGAAGCGCTTGAAGCCATTGACGGCATCCTTGCCCGCCGGATAGTTGGGGGCGATGCCGATGACGTTCTTGTAGCCCTGGTCGCTGGCCCACTTGCCCATGGCTTCGGCGACGTTGTCGTTTTGCCAGGCGATGTTGAAGAAATAGGGGTTGCAGTCCTTGCCGGCCAGTTGCGACGGGCCGGCATTGGCAGAGATGTAGAACGTCTTGCTGTCGAAGACCGGCTTGGCGACGGTGAGCAAAATGTTCGAGAAGACGATGCCGGTCATGAAGTCGACCTTGTCCTTCTTGAGAAAGCGCTCGGCGATTTGCATGCCGGTATTCGGCTTCTGCTGGTCGTCGGCGACGATGACTTCGGCGGGCAGGCCGCCGAGCTTGCCGTCGAGATGCTTCATGGCCAGCTGGAAACCGTCGCGGATATCGACGCCGAGTCCGGCGGCCGGGCCGGACAGCGTGGACAGGAAGCCGACCTTGACCGTGTCGGCGGCGTGGGCGGTCTGCAGTGCGGTCAGGGAAGCGGCGAGCAGCGCGCCGACGAGGATTTTTTTCATGTTGTCTCCTTGTTCCTTGTGAATGGGGGCTAGAGGCTGTCCCGCCAGAGGCGGATCGCGCCGAAAGTCTCGGCGTCGTTTTTCGGTGTGTGGCCCAGGCGTCGCGCCGCAGCAGCGATGACTGCCGGTGCCTGCCAGCGCAGGAAGGGGTTGGTGGCGAGTTCCTCGGCGAGTGGCGAGGGGACGGAGGGGTGGCCGGCGGCGCGCTGGGTGGCCACGCGGGCGCTGCGTGCAGCGATATCCGCATTGTCGGGTTCGACGGCTTCGGCAAAGCGCAGGCAGGATTGCGTGTATTCGTGAGCGCAGTAAACAGGCGTTTCCGGGGGCAGGGCGGCGAGGCGGGCGAGCGAGGCGTGCATCTGGTCGAGCGTGCCTTCGAAGACCCGCCCGCAGCCGGCCCCGAACAGGGTGTCGCCACAGAACAGCCCGACATCGCGGGCATAATAGGCGACATGTCCCCGCGTATGTCCCGGCACGTCCAGCACCGTCAGCTCCGCACCGAGTTCGGGCAGCCTCACGTGGTCGCCGTCGGCATGCGGGTGCGTCACCACCTCGGCCGCCTCGTGCGCCGGACCATGTACCGGTACCGGATGACGGGCCACGAGTTCGGCGATGCCGCCGATATGGTCGCCATGGCGATGGGTGACGAGGATCGCCGTCAGGCGGGCGCCGACTTTTGCCAGGTAACGTTCGACCGGCGCGGCTTCGCCGGGATCGACGAGGGCGACGTGGCCGGCATGGCGCAGCGCCCAGATGTAGTTGTCTTCGAATGCGGCGATGGCTTCAATCTGCATGGCGGTGGATTGTAATGGCGATCGAAAGCTTTTCGGCCTGGCTCGGGACGCCGCAGGGGCATTACGTGAGGAACTGGGAGCAGGCCCGGCTGGATCTGCTGCTGGCCGACATCTTCGGCTTCAATGCCGTGCAGCTCGGCTTTCCCCAGATCGACACCTTGCGCGCCAACCGCATGCCGTTCCGGATCTGCTGCTGCGAACACGGCGCCTGCGCGGCCCGCAGCGATCCGCATCACCTGCCCTTCGCCGCCAGCAGCGTCGATCTGGTGGTGCTGCCGCACATCCTCGAATTCGACGCCAATCCCCACCAGATCCTGCGCGAAATCGAGCGCATCCTCGTGCCGGAAGGCAGCGTCGTGGTGACCGGCTTCAATCCGTTCAGCCTGTGGGGGATACGGCGCCTTTTTGCCGGCAAGCAGGGCCCGCCGCCCTGGCAGGGGCATTATCTGTCCGTGCCGCGCTTGCGCGACTGGTTCGCCCTGCTGGGTTTCGAAACGCGGGGCGGTGCCTTTGGATGCTATGCGCCGCCGGTCAGCGACGAAAAGTGGTTGCGACGCTGGGATTTCATGGAGCCGGCCGGCAATCGCTGGTGGCCCATCGCCGGTTCGGTCTATGTGCTGCAGGCCATCAAGCGCCAGCATGGCATGCGGCTGGTGATGCCGAAATGGAAGGACCGCATGGCGCGGGCGAAAGCGCTCGCGCTGATGCCGCAAAAGCCGCTCGCCCGGAAAAACGACAATTGCATCGAGAGAAAATGATGGAAACGATCGATATCTACACTGATGGCGCCTGCAGCGGCAATCCCGGCCCCGGTGGCTGGGGCGCCTTGCTGCGCATCGGCGAGAAGGAAAAGGAGCTGTCGGGCTACGCACCGGCGACTACCAACAACCGCATGGAACTGACGGCCGTGATCGAGGCGCTGCGCGCCCTCAAGCGGCCGGTGGCCGCGCGCGTGCATACCGATTCCCAGTATGTCCAGAAGGGCATCAGCGAATGGATCCACGGCTGGAAGCGGCGTGGCTGGAAAACCGCCGACCGCCAGCCCGTCAAGAATGCCGACCTGTGGCAGGCGCTCGATGCGGCCGCGGCGGGTCACGAAATCGAATGGCTGTGGGTGCGCGGCCATGCGGGACATGTGGAGAACGAGCGCGTCGATGCCCTGGCGCGCCGTGCGATCGAGGAGCATAGATGAGCGAAATACGGCAGGTCGTGCTGGATACGGAAACCACGGGCCTCGAATGGCGCCAGGGCGAGCGCGTCATCGAGATCGGCTGTGTCGAGCTGGTGGGGCGCCGTCTCACCGGTCGGCATTTTCATTACTACCTGAATCCGGAAAAGGCGATCGGCGCCGGTGCCCAGGCGGTGCATGGGCTGACCGACGAGTTTCTCGCCGACAAGCCGAAGTTCGCTGAGGTTGCCGACGAATTGCTCGAATTCGTGCGCGCGGCCGAGCTAATCATCCATAACGCGCCCTTCGACGTCGGCTTCCTCGACAACGAACTCGGCCTGATCGGGCGCGAACCGCTGAAGGCGGCCTGCGACAACATCGTCGACACGCTGAAGATGGCGCGCGAGATGCGGCCGGGCAAGAAGAACGGTCTTGACGCGCTGTGCACGGAGTTCGGCGTCGACAACTCCGGCCGCCAGTTGCACGGCGCCTTGCTGGATGCCGAATTGCTCGCCGAAGTCTATCTGGCGATGACGCGCGGCCAAGAAAGCCTGATGATGGATCTCGACGGCGAGGGTGCCGAAGTGATCACCTTCGCGCCCGGTGAGCGTCCGCCGATCCGCATCATCGCGGCCTGCGCCGATGAACTGGCCGAGCACGAGCGGGTGCTCGCCGAGATCGACAAGGAAAGCAGGGGCAAGACGCTCTGGCGAACCCTCGCCGTGTAAAAGTCGGCGCCGGCGGGACGGCGCGATGTGCAGGAGCTTACTCGAAGTCCTCGGCGGTACTGCCGTCCAGGCGGGCGTGGAAGCGCTCGGTCATCGCATCCTCGAAAAAGAATTTTTCGGCGCCGAAGGCCGGCTTCAGTTCGTCGAGCCATTTGGCTTGTGGGTCGTATTCGGCGAAGAAGGGACGATGTACCCAGTCTGGGTCGCGGCCCTGCAGGAAGCGCATGGTGATGACCTTCCTGCCGCCCGCATCGCCGACGCCGAGTACCTGGATCTTGCCCGGTGTCGCCGACATGCTCGGCCCGCGCACGGTGCGCGACAGCCCGCTGACCCGCTGGTAGGCTTGGCGAAAGATCTCCCAGGCTTCGACCAGCGGCACGCTGAAGTAGTCGCGCGGGCCGGTATCGCGCGCCACGAACATGTAGTAGGGCACGCAGCCGAGGTCCACCTGCCGGTCCCACATGTGCGCCCAGACGGCGGGGTCGTCGTTGATGTGGCGCAGGATCGGCGACTGGGTGCGGATCACCGCGCCGGTGGCGCGGATGGCGGCGATCGCTGCGGCCACCGCCGGTGGCTCCAGTTCGCGGGCATGGTTGATGTGGGCCATGATGGCCAGATGCTTGCCGGCAGTGGTGATGCGGCGGAACAGGTCGAGCAGTTCCGTCGTGTCCTTGTCATCGATGAACCGGTAGGGCCAGTAGGTCAGCGCCTTGGTGCCGATGCGGATGCGGCGGATGTTCGGCAGTTCGGCGGACAGCAGGGCGTCGATGTAGGGGGCGAGATTCTTTGCCGCCATCACCATCGGGTCGCCGCCGGTAAACAGGATGTCGCTGACGTCCGGGTGCGCCTTCAGGTAGGCGACCAGGCTGTCGATCTCGCGGCTGGCGAACTTGAATTCCGACATGCCGACGAATTGCGGCCAGCGGAAGCAGAAGGTGCAATAGGCATGGCAGGTCTGGCCCTGGCTGGGGAAGAACAGCACCGTCTCGCGGTACTTGTGCTGCATGCCCGGCAGCGGCATGCCGTCGAGCATCGGCACGTTATGTTCCAGTTGCCCCGCCGGATGGGGGTTCAACTGCAGGCGGATGCGGTCGGCCGCCACCCTGATCGTCGTCTTGTCGGCGCCGTTCGCCAGCAGGCCGGCCATCTCGTCGTAATGCTCGGGCCGCAGCATCTCGCGGCGCGGGAAGGTCAGGGTGAAAATCGGGTCGTCGGGTGCCTGGTCCCAGTCGATCAGCTCATCGACGACGAAGTTGTTGGCCTTGAAGGGCAAGACCTGGCCGACCACCTCGATATCGGTCTTGATGGCCTCCGGCAGGCGTGCCATTTGCGGAATGTCGCGGAAGTTCTGCAGCAGGTAGGTCCGGTATTGATGTTCCCCCATAGATCGTTCCTCCTGTTGTGTTGGATAATTTGCAGAGATGTATCCCGAGTGAAGTGCCGCCCGGTTGGAAATGCGCACAGGTATTATACAAAACAGTTTTAGGTAAAAATTATATGGAGCGGACATGAAGCAGCGGCAAACCCGGCTGGCGGAAGAAACCTTTGGCGATGTATTGCGGTTGTTCCGCGTGGTGCAGGCCAACATGCAGGCGCTGGAAAAGCAGAGCGGCCTGTCGGGCGCCCAGTTATGGGCGCTCTGGCAGCTGTCGGTGATGCCGGGAATGAAGGTTTCACATCTGGCCGAGGCCTTGTTCATTCATATGTCGACGGCCAGCAACCTGCTCGACAAACTGGAAAAGCGCGGCTATGTGCACCGGAGCCGCAGCACCCACGACAGCCGGGTGGTCTTCCTGAATCTGACGCCGGAAGGGGAAGAGGTGGTGCGCAAGCTGCCGGGCCCGCTGCAGGGCAAGCTGCGCAACGCGTTGCAGCAGATGCCGGGATCGCAGCTGGAGGACCTGCGCAACGGCATCGTCGCCCTGCTGGCGCAGATGGAGGGCACGACCGAAGCGATTACCGGCGAAAACGGCAGCGCCGAATAAAAGTCGGCGCTGGCGGGACGGCCGCCGGGCGTGCAGGCACGCCGGGATACGCCTAACTGCGGTCGGGTTCGAAAAACAGGGCGCCGAGCGGCGGCAGCCGCAGCTGCAGCGAGTACGGCCGGCCGTGATGCGACCAGTCTTCCGCGCTCACTTGTCCTGCATTGCCCTGTCCGCTGCCGCCGTAGGCAGGCGCATCGCTGTTGAGCAGTTCGCGCCAGACCCCGCCTTGCGGTACGCCGACGCGATAGTTTTCACGTACCACCGGGGTGGCGTTGAGGACGACCAGCAGGGTTTCGCCCTGCGGGCCGTGCCGCAGGAAGCTGATCACGCTCTCGTCGCTGTCGTGGCAGTCCACCCACTCGAAGCCGTCGTTCGCAAAGTCGCGGCCGAACAGTGCCGGTCGCGATGTGTAGACACCGTTGAGATCCCGTAGCCAGCGTTGCGCACCGGCATGCGGAGCGTATTCCAGCAGGTGCCAGTCGAGGCTGGTGTCGTGGTTCCACTCGCGCGTCTGGCCGAATTCGCTGCCCATGAACAGCAGCTTCTTGCCGGGGTGTGCCCACATGTAGCCAAGCAGCAGGCGCAGGTTGGCGAAGCGCTGCCATTCGTCGCCGGGCAGCTTGCCGACCAGCGAGCCCTTGCCGTGCACCACTTCGTCGTGCGAGATCGGCAGCATGAAGTTTTCGTGGAAGGCGTACCAGATGCTGAAGGTGATCTGGTCATGGTGGAACTTGCGGTGCACCGGCTCGTGCGCGTAGTAGTCGAGGGTGTCGTGCATCCAGCCCATGTTCCACTTCATGCCAAAGCCGAGGCCGCCGATCCAGGTCGGGCGCGACACCATCGGCCAGGCGGTCGATTCCTCGGCGATGGTCTGCGTGTCGGGAAAGTCGCGATACACCGCTTCGTTGAGCTGGCGCAGGAAACCGATGGCGGCGATGTTCTCGCGACCGCCGTGCTCGTTGGGAATCCACTCACCTTCCTTGCGCGCGTAGTCGAGATAGAGCATCGAGGCGACCGCATCGACGCGGATGCCGTCGATGTGGTACTTGTCGAGCCAGAACAGCGCGCTGGAGAGCAGGAAGCTGCGGACTTCATGGCGGCCGTAGTTGAAGATCTGGCTGCTCCATTCGGGGTGGTAGCCCTGGCGCGGGTCTTCATGTTCGTAGAGCGCCGTGCCGTCGAAATAGGCCAGCCCATGCTGGTCATTCGGGAAGTGCGAGGGCACCCAGTCGAGGATGACGCCGATGCCGCGCTGGTGAAGGTGGTCGATGAGGGCCATGAAGTCCTGCGGCGAGCCGTAGCGCGAAGTGGGCGCGAAATAGCCCGTGACCTGGTAGCCCCACGATCCGTAGAAGGGATGCTCCATCACCGGCAGCAGTTCGACGTGCGTGAAGCCCATCTCGACGCAGTAGTCGGCGAGTTGCGGCGCGAGGTCGCGATAGCCGAGCGGCTGGTCCGGAGCGTCCGGCGAACGGCGCCACGAGCCGAGATGCACCTCGTAGACGGAGATCGGCGCATCCAGGGCATTTGCCTGCTTGCGCCGGGCCATCCATTCGTGATCGTTCCAGACGTGATCGAGGCGGGCGACGACCGAGGCTGTCGCCGGGGCGACCTCGGCCGTAAAGGCGAAGGGGTCGGCCTTGTCCACCTTGTAGCCGTGGAGGGCCGACTCGATGTGGAACTTGTAACGCTGATGGGCGGCGACGCCCGGCACGTAACCTTCCCAGATACCGGAGTCGGGGTGGATTTGCCGCAGCCAGTGGGTATGGCGGTGCCAGCCGTTGAAATCGCCCATGACCGAGACGGCATGGGCATTGGGTGCCCAGACGGCAAAATGGCAGCCGGTGCTGCCGTCGCGGGTTTCGATATGCGCCCCCAGCCGCTCGTAAAGACGTGTGTGGCTGCCCTCGCGAAAGAGGTGCAGGTCGAGGTCGCTCAGGCGACTGTGGTCGGTCAGCACGGGATTCATGGTGACCGATTGTACTGCGCGCCCTCCTGGCCGACCATCCTTGCTACGGGACCGGCTCCAGCCCTGGTTGGCGCCGGAGCCGAGGTGCGTCGAACTCAGTCGTTGCTGCCCATGAAACCGAGCAGTTGCAGCAGGCTGGTGAAGAGGTTGAAGATCGAGACGAACAGCGTCACCGTCGCCAGCACGTAGTTGGTTTCGCCGCCATGGATGATGTTGCTGGTCTCGTAGAGGATGAGGCCGGACATCAGCAGCACGAAGGCGGCCGAGACGGTCAGCGACAGCGCCGGGATCTCGAAGAAGATCGCGGCCAGGCCGGCGATGAAGGCGAGCAGGATGCCGACCATCAGGAAGCCGCCCATGAAGCTGAAATCCTTCCGGGTGGTCAGTGCGTAGGCGGACAGGCCGACGAAGATCACGGCGGTGGCGCCCATCGCCTGCATGACGATCTCGCCGCCATTGGGCAGGCCGAGATAGCGGTTGATGATCGGGCCGAGGGTATAGCCCATGAAGCCGGTCAGGGCGAAAACCGCCAGGATGCCCCAGCCGCTGTTCTTGAGCTTGTGCACCGCGAACAGCAGCCCGAAGAAGCCGCCGAGCGTGAGCAGGATGCCCGGATGCGGCAGCTTGAGCGCCGCCGCTGCGCCGGCCGTCACGGCGGCGAAGCCCAGGGTCAGCGACAGCAGCAGATAGGTGTTGCGAATCACCTTGTTGGTGGCGATGGCGGACTCGCGGCCGCCATGCGGCAGGGCAATGGCCTGGGCACGGGATTGGTTCAGGTTCATTTCTGGTCTCCTATCAGGGTTGTCGTGTTGCAGGTCAAAAAATCGGTGCTGGCGGGACGGCGTTGATCAGGCTTCTTCTCCCGCGGCGAGCGGAGCAGGCCTCGACAGCGCCAGGCTGGCCGCGACCGAGACGAGAATGATGCTGGCGACGATGGTCAGCGACCAGTGGATCGGCATGTGGAACCAGGGCATCGCCAGCATCTTGCCGCCGATGAAGACGAGCACGGTCGCGAGGCCGTACTTAAGCAGGTGGAAGCGTTCCGCCATGTCGGCGAGCAGGAAGTACAGCGCGCGCAACCCCATGATGGCGAAGATGTTCGAGGTGAACACGATGAAGGGATCGGTCGTCACGGCGAAGATGGCCGGGATGCTGTCCACCGCAAAGACGACGTCGCTGGCTTCGATGAGGACGAGCACGAGGAACATCGGCGTCGCCCAGAGAATGCCGTTGCGGCGGACGAAGAAGCGTTCGCCATGGAATTCTGGCGTGATGCGCAAGTGTCCACGCAGCCAGCGCAGCAGCGGATTCTTTTCCAGGTCGGGCTCGGCCTCGGCGAAGATCAGCATCTTGATGCCGGTGATCACGAGGAAGGCGCCGAAGACGTAGAGAATCCAGGCGAACTGCTGAACCAGCCAGACACCCGCGAGGATCATGCCGGCGCGCATGACGATCGCGCCGATCACGCCGTACAGCAGCACGCGGCGCTGCATCTCCGGCGGCACCGCAAAGAAGCTGAAGATCATGACGAAGACGAACATGTTGTCCACCGACAGCGATTGCTCGATCAGGTAGCCGGCGAGGAACTCCAGGGTCTTCGTGCGCGCGACTTCGGCGCCTAGGGTGCCATTCAGATACCACCAGAGCAGGCCGGCGAAGGCGAGGGCAAGACTGACCCAGACGGCGACCCAGGCGGCGGCTTCCCTGACATGCACGCGGTGCGCCTTGCGGCCGCCGAAGACGAACAGGTCGAGCGCCAGCATGGCCAGGACAAAGACGATGAAGCCGGCCCACATCGGGCCGGTGGCGAAGGTGACGGTGGTGGCCTCGTTCATGAGTGGCCCCTCAGGCACGCATCAGCGCCATGACCTGGCCGGCGTCGAGCGTCGCCGCCTTGTCGCGGATCTGCGGCAGGTATTCGGTCTGCAACTGCTTGGCCGGACCGAGCAGGTCCTGGAAGGTCTCGCGCAACAGGGCGGTGCTCATGGTCCGTCCGCCGGCGTAGTAGCGGCGGGCGACCTGGCCCAGCGCGTAGGTAGTGGCGAAGGAGAAGGCCATGCCGGTCGCCGCGCGGCCGACCTTGCCGAAGGTCTTGCCTGCCGCCTTGCCGAGCAGGCCGCCGAGCAGCTTGCGGCCGAACTGTTCGAGGTATTGCGAAGTCAGCCCGACGCCTGCGGCGGCGATGAATTCCTTGATATGGCCCTGGTCGAGCGATACGCCGTGCGCCTTGCCGATGCCATAGACCATCTTGATCTGCAGCGGGATGATCGCCATCGACGCCCAGGACTGCGGCAGCAGTTCCAGCGCACCGGCCAGCAGCGCGTAATTGAGGATGGATGTGTCCTGCTCAGCATCGGCAACGGACACCACAGCGGGCGGTGCCGCTGCGACGACTGGTGGCGGAACGAATTCGGTCTTGCCCACGAAGGATTCCACCGTCTCCTCGATCTGTTCGGCTGCGCCGACCGGCAGGGCAAGCAGGCGCTTCAGTTCGTCGAGAAAGCGCCGCTCGCTCTCGGCGAGGCGGCCGTCCGCCTCGCAGACGCACAAGGCCATCTCGTAAGCGAAGTGGCGTTCGCCGGGATCGCTCAGCATGGCGGCGACGGCAGGCAACGGCAGACGCTTGAGCAGCACATCCTGATACAGGCGTGAAAGTTCCGGAGTGCCGTTCTCCCCCGCCAGGTTCTCGGCGACACGGCGCACCTCTTCGCGCTCGCGCTCGTCCTTCGCGCCATCGGCGAAGGCGGCATGGATGGCGATGGCGAGGATGGCATTTTGCTGTTCGCGGTTCATTTCGTAGTCTCTGCAAAAGTTGGTCGTGACGGGACGGCAAGCAGGTCTTCGCGGCTGCGGCGGCCAAGTTGCTGCAACGTTGTGAGCTACGGATTATGGGGATCGTCTTTATTCGCTACAAACAGATAATATCTGGTGATATGTTCGAAAATAACGAACAATGCGAATGCCGCACGCGATGCTGAACTAGCTGCCTTTTTGCAATGGAGGGCTTGCAAGCGCTGCGCCATATCGCCCTGTCGGCAGCGCCTCACGCCGGTGCGATAAGTTCTTCCGGTGTGTTGAAATTGCGGAACGCGTCAGGGTCGGGAAACTCGGCGGCAATGGCTTCCTGTTGCCGGCACCAGCCGCCCACGCGCCGTTCGCCAGCGGCCAGATAGGCGCGCAGTGGCGGAAGCAGGGCTCGGTGGCAGAGCTGGAAGGTCGGCTGCATCCGGCCTGCGACGCTGGCGACGGCCAGCCAGCCTGTCGGTCCCACGGCAGACCGCAAGCGGCTGACCAGATCGAGCGGCAGATGAGGACAGTCGCAAGGTACGCAGACCAGCCACTCGGTCGGGCAGGCCGCCAGTCCGGCGGCGAGACCGGCCAGCGGCCCGGGATACTCGGGTTCATCATCGCGAACGAGCGGATGGCCGAACGCCGCATAGGTATCGAAATGGCGGTTCGCGCTGACGATGAGGGAACCGACCTGAGGGGCGAGGCGCTCGATGACATGGGCGACCAGCGGACGGCCGCGGTAGTTCAGCAAGCCCTTGTCGCAACCGCCCATGCGCCGGCCGGCGCCGCCGGCGAGGATGAGTCCGCTGATGGCGGGCGGCTTATCCACCGATGTAGGACATCTCGATCTTCTTCAGGGCGGGAGTCGCGGCCATGCGGATTTGGGAGTAGCGATCCTTGCGTTGTTCCCAGATCGCGCGGATGGCGGCATCGAGCGCCGCATCGTCCGCACCGGAACGCAGCAGGCGGCGCAGGTCATGACCCTCGCTTGCGAACAGGCAGGTGTAGAGCTTGCCCTCGGTGGAAAGCCGAATCCGCGTGCAACTGTCGCAAAAAGCTCGCGTTACCGAGGAAATCACGCCGATTTCGCCGGCACCGTCCTGGTATCTCCAGCGCTCCGCAACCTCGCCCGGATAGTTCGGGTCGATCGGTGCCAGCGGGAAATGCTCGCCGATGCGGCGCAAGACCTCGGCCGACGGCACCACCTCGTCGAGCTGCCAGCCGTTGCTGCTACCGACGTCCATGTACTCGATGAAGCGCAGGATGTGGCCGCTGTGGCGGAAGTGACGGGCGAGGGGCACGATCTGGTCGTCGTTCAGGCCGCGCTTGACGACGCAGTTGATCTTCACCGGCCGCAGACCGGCGGACGCCGCGGCCTCGATGCCGGCCAGCACCTTTGCCACCGGATAATCGGAGTCGTTCATGCGCTTGAAGGTCGTGTCATCGAGCGCGTCGAGGCTCACCGTCACGCGTTGCAGGCCCAGGGCGGCGAGCGTGGCCGCTTTCTGCTGCAGCAGCGAGCCATTGGTGGTCAGCGTCAATTCAAGCCCGGGAATATTGGCAAGCAATTCGATCAGGCGCTCCATGCCGTGGCGCAACAGCGGCTCGCCGCCGGTCAGGCGAATCTTCTGCACGCCGCGTGCGACGAAGAGGCGAGCGATGCGCGCAATTTCCTCGAAGCTCAGCAAGTCGGTGCGCGGCAGGAAAGCATAGTCGCGGCCGAATACCGTCTTCGGCATGCAATAGACGCAGCGGAAGTTGCAGCGGTCGGTGATCGAAACACGCAGGTCGCGTACCGGGCGGCCGAGGACGTCGGTCAGTTCGTGGCTATGGGGCTGGTTGCTCATCGCGGCGCATTATAAGTAGCACGGTTATCATCCTTGCCCATGCAAAAAACAGACCGTCTCGGCGAGCCAAGCGGACTTTCCCGTCGCATCTATCTGGCTTTTCTGCTGGCAGCCGTGATTCCGACAGCGATTGCCGGCCTGATCGGCGTTTATCTGTCGCTGCAAACCTTGCGCAATGAAACCTTGCAACATCTGCAGCAGGAGGTGGTGGTGCGTACCCAGGGCGTGGCGCGCTTTTTCGACCAGCTCGCAGCCGAACTGCTGTATCTCGCCGATGCGCCGGCGCTGGAAGGCTTGCGCTCAGTCAGACAAAAGGGCGATCTACATCGTCTCAGCGATGCCACTGCCAGGCTCGAACGCGACTACGCTACGCTGGCAACGGTCTATCCTTACATCTACCAGTTGCGCTACATCGACTCCACCGGGCGCGAGATGGTGCGGGTCGATAAAAAGGCTGGCCGGGTGACGGTAACACCAGCCGAACGCCTGCAGGACAAGTCGGATCGCTACTACTTTATTGAAGCGATGCGGCGACGGCCCGGTGAGCTGTATGTCTCGCCGCTCGACCTGAACGTCGAATTCGGCGTGGTCGAGAAACCGGAGCGCCCGGTGATCCGCGTCGCCACCCCGATTGGTACAGGTGCCGGCGGCAATGAGGGCGTTTTGATCATCAATCTCTATGCGGACTTTCTGCTCGAACAGGTGGAGCAGATGGCGCAGGTACGTTCGGGAACAGCGTATCTGTTCGACCGTTCCGGCCACTATCTGGCACGCACGGCGGATAAGGCCGCGCAGTTCTCCATGCAACCGGTAGAGAAACTCATCGAACGATTCGGCGAGTCGTCGTTAAGAAGAATCCTGGATGGCGAGGATGGCACGCTATCGATCGCGGATGAAATCATTGCGCATGCCGCGATCCGTTTCGGGGCGACTTACCCGGCCGATGATCGGCTGCAGTGGGTGATCGCGGTCGGTTTTCCCGAGCAGCAGCTGTTCATGTCGGTCTTCAACCTCTATGCGCTTTACGGCATTCTTGCCATCAGCCTTCTCGCCACCGCGCTCGGTGGCTATGCGATATCACGCCATCTGCTCGGTCCGCTCGACGCGCTGAGTCGCGAAACGGAAGCCGTGGCGGCCGGCGACTTTTCCCACCGCGTCGAAATTCGCGGCCAGGACGAAATCGCCGCGCTCGGCATCAAGTTCAACGCCATGGCGGCGCAGATCGAACAACTGGTCAATTCCCTGGCCGCCCACCGCGACCGGCTGGAAGACGAGGTGCGGGCCCGCACGGCCGAACTGGAACGCGAGCAGGATGAACGCCGCGAACTCGACCGGCAGATGTTCCAGATGGAGAAACTGGCCACCGTCGGCGAACTCACCATGGGCATCGCCCACGAGATCGGCAATCCGCTTGCCGGCATGAAAGCGGTGACCCAGGCGCTGCAATACGAGGAGGATCTGCCCGCCGGGGTGACTGAAGCCCTCAAACGGCTCGAAGCGGAAATCGACCGGCTGTCCGATTTCCTGCGCAGCTTCCACGGCTTTGCCGCGCCGCAGGCGACGCAACCGGTGGCAATGCCGCTGGCCGCCGCGGTGGCCGACGTGCTGTTCTGGTTGCGCAAGGAGGCGCGCACGCACGGCATTGACATCGTCGCGGACATCGATCCCGCACTCACCGTGTTCGCCGATCCTTACCAGATCAAACAGGTGTTGCTCAACCTCGCCGTGAATGCCGTGCACGCCATGCCGCAGGGCGGACGGCTGACGATCGCGGCCCAGGCCGCCGGCGACCATGTCGAAATCGCTGTGCGCGATACCGGTTGCGGCATCGCGCCGGACGTGCATGCGCGCATCTTTGATCCCTTCTTCACCACGCGTGCCGACGGTACCGGGCTGGGGCTGTCGATTGTGCGCAAGATCGCCCAGGCGCACGATGCCCAGCTGTCCGTCGCCAGCACTGTCGGGCAAGGTTCCTGCTTCACGCTGGCATGGCCCATGCCCTCGATCCCATCTCCATGAGTGAAGCGATCCTCATCGTCGAGGATGACGCGACCCTGCGCGTGACCCTGTCCGGCTTTCTCGCCCGCCTCGGTTTCGATGCCGATGTCGCCGAAAACGTCGCCGGCGCGCTGGCATTGGCGCGGCAGCGGCGCTACGCGCTGGCGCTGGTCGATCTGCGCCTGCCCGACGGCAACGGCCTCGATCTGATCGGCGCGCTGCGCGAGATCGACGACGAGGCGCTGCTGGTGATGATGACGGCCTTCCCCGAGGTACGCACCGCCGTCGCCGCATTGAAAGCCGGTGCCTACGACTACATCAACAAGCCCTTCGACCTCGAAGACCTGCGCGAACTGATCGGCCGCGCCTTCGAGACCCGCCGCCTGCGGCGCGAGGTCGAATGGCGGCGCGCCCAGGCCCAGCCGTGCACGCTCGATGGCCTGATCGGCGATAGCCCGGCCTTCCGCGCGCTGGTCGCCATGACGCAGAGAATTGCCGCCTCGCGCGTGCCGGTGCTGATCCGCGGCGAATCGGGCTCGGGCAAGGAACGCGTCGCGCGCGCCATCCACTGCCAGTCGCCGCGCGCCGCCGGCCCGTGGGTGACGCTCAACTGCTCGGCGCTGCCCGAGGGGCTGATGGAATCCGAACTGTTCGGCCACGAAAAGGGCGCTTTCACCGACGCCAAACAGCAAAAGCGCGGCCTACTCGAACTGGCTGACGGCGGCACGCTGTTTCTCGACGAGATCGGCGACCTGTCGCTGGCGCTGCAACCCAAGCTGCTGCGCGTGCTGGAGACGCAAAGCTTTCGTCGTCTCGGCGGCAGCCGCGAGATTCAGGTCGATGTGCGCTTCGTCGCTGCGACACATCGCAACCTGCCCGAGATGGTCAAGGCCGGGTCGTTCCGCGAAGACCTGTATTACCGCCTCAACGTCGGTGCCATCGAAGTGCCGCCGCTGCGGGCGCGGCGCGAGGATATTCCGGTGCTGGCGCGCCGGTTCGTCAGGGAAGCGGCGCGCGAGATGGGCAGCGAACCGCCGACCCTGTCGCCGGCCGTCGAGCAACTGCTGGCGGCACATGCCTGGCCGGGCAATGTGCGCGAACTGCGCAATGTGCTCGAACGCGCGGTCATCCTCTGCGAAGAAGGTGCCCTGACCCCCGCGCAGATGCCGCCGGAAATCACCCACGCCGTCCCGCCAGCGCCGACTTTTGCGCCGGCAACAAGACGCGCGCCGCCGAGATTCTCGGCATCACCCGGCTGACCTTGCGCAACAAGCTCAAGGACGCCGGCGAGCCGGATGCGGAGTAGGGGGAGCAGGGCGGTTAATTTCTGACCGGTCAGAAATCTTGATAACGGTCAATAACTGATCGTTCATCCCAGCTGCCGTCCCGCCAGCGCCGACTTTCCGTACTTTTGGCGTATGGCACGCTCCCTGCGTTATCCCCATCACGAGCACGGGATCGTCCCGTGCCGAGTAATAGGGGGATTTCCATGCAGACACTACGCAAGACGCTCGTCGCCCTGAGCCTCGCCGCCCTGTTCGGCGGCGCATCGGCGCAAGGCAGCGGCCCCGATCTCGCACCCATGCCGGATGCCAAACCGGGCAACGCCGCGATGATCGAGATGGGCAAGTACTTTTTCTTCGACAACCGGATTTCCGGCGACTGGGGCGTGTCCTGCGCCACCTGCCACAATCCTGAAAAAGGCTGGGGCGACGGCCAGGCGCTGTCGACCGGCTACCCGTCGATGGAATACTTCCGCAACGCGCCGACGGTGCTCAACAGTGCCCATCAGAAGCGTTACCTGTGGGACGGTCGCCTCGACGGCTCGGACGCCGGCACGCTGGTGCGCGACATGATCACCGAGACGCACACCATGAACATGGATTCGCGCCTGATGCAGGAGCGCCTCAAGCAGGTGCCCGAATACCGCGCGATGTGGGCGAAATGGCGCAAGGACGACATCAACGGCATGCGCGTCTATAACGTCATCGGCGAGTTCATCCAGAGCCTCCAGACGACGAACGCGCCGTTCGACAAGTTCAGAAAGGGCGACGAAGCCGCGTTGAACGCCGAGCAGAAGGACGGTTACGCGCTGTTCAAGGGCAAGGCCGGCTGTGTGGCCTGCCACAACGGCCCGATCGGCTCTGACGGCAACCTGCACAAGACCGGTGTGCCCGAGCATCCGGACGTGCTGAAGAATCCGCTGCGCACCATCACCCTGCTGCGTTTCTATTCGACGATGGGCATGCCCAACTACATGAACGCGCGCAGCGATCTCGGCTACTACGCGGTGACCAAGGACAAGCAGGACATCGGCAAATTCCGCACCGCCCAGTTACGCGACCTGAAATACACCGCGCCTTACATGCACAACGGCACGCTGGCGACCCTCGGCGACGTGATCGACTTCTACGACAAGGGCGGTGGGCAGGGTGCCGAACTGAAGCCGCTCAATCTGACGGCGGCCGAGAAGAAGGCGCTCAAGGAGTTTCTCCTGACGCTCTCCGGCGACCCCGTCATCGTCAAGGACCCCGGCCAGCCCGAGATGCAGGTCTGGACCGCTTACGGCAAGAATTGAGGAGGCCACGATGAAACCATCATTCCGTATTTCCCTGGCCGCCGCTTCGCTGCTGCTGGCATTCACCGCAGTCGCCGCCGACAAGTACCCGAAGCTCGACCCGCTGCCGCCCCCGCCCATCCCGGCCGACAATCCGATGACGCCGGAAAAAGTGGCGCTGGGCAAAAAACTCTTCTGGGACAACCGCCTGTCGGGCGACAACTCGATGCCCTGCGTCTCCTGCCACCTGCCCGCGCTGGGCTGGGGCGATGGTGGCCAGATCTCGCGCGGCTATCCCGGCACCAAGCACTGGCGCAACTCGCAGACCGTGCTGAACTCCGCCTACTACAACAAGTTCTTCTGGGAAGGCAACGTCACCAGCCTCGAACAGCAGGCCCCGGCAGCAGCCGGCGGTGGCGTGGCCGGCAACGGCGACAACTCGGTGATGGAAATGCGCCTGCGTTTCTTGCCCGAATACGTGGCCGAATTCAAGAAGGTGTTCGGCACCGAATGGCCGCGCATTCACGATGCATGGCGCGCGATTGCCGCCTATGAGCGTACTGTGATCACCGACGCGAAGAAGGTGCCGTTCGACCGCTACGCGAAGGGCGACAAGAAGGCGCTCAACGCATCGCAGTTGAAAGGCATGGCGCTCTACAACGGCAAGGCCGGCTGCATCCAGTGCCATAACGGACCGCTGGCCTCGAACCAGGGCCTATACGCGACCGGCGTGCCGGAGCACCCGAACTTCAAGGAAGACCCGGTCGGCCAGGTCACGCACCGCTGGGAGGTCTATCAGAAAGGCGTGCCGGAAGGGGTCTATCGCAATGCCGACGGCGATCATGGCATGTACTACGTGACCAAGAACCCGAAGGACATCGGCAAATTCCGTGTGCCCTCCCTGCGCGAGCTGAAATACACCGCGCCCTACATGCACAACGGCATGCTGAACACGCTGGACGAGGTGGTGGAGTTCTACAACCAGGGCGGAGGAATGGCAGAGAACAAGTCGCCCCTCATCAAGCCGCTCAATCTGACCGCGCAGGAGAAGAAGGACCTCGTGGCCTTCCTCGAAGCCCTGTCGATGGACGAACCGCTGATCCACGACGACCCGGTGCTGCCCGGCGACTATCAACCGCTGCCCGCCCCGGCAATGGCCGTGAAATAAGGAGATTACCTATGACTGAAAAAATCATTCCCGTGCATAACCATCACCATGATCATGAAGGCGGCCACGCCTGCATGAGCCGGCGCCAGTTCCTGCTGGCCGGCGGTGCGATGGTGACGCTGGCCGCTGTGGGCGAACTCGGCTTGCCCGGCCTGGCCGAGGCCAAGCCCCTGCACGCGCTGAAAGCCAGCTATCCGAAGACGAAGATCGGCAGCCTCTCGGCGCTCAAGAACGGCGTGCCGGTCGAATTCGCCTATCCGTACCCGGATGTCAGCAACATTCTCGTCAAGCTCGGCTCACGAGCGGGCGGGGGCGTGGGCACCGAGCAGGACGTGGTGGCTTTCAACCAGCAATGCACCCACATGGGCGGCCCGCTGCAAGGCACCTACAAGGATCAGTTCCAGGCGCTCGGTCCGTGCCCGCTGCACCTGACCACCTTCGACCTGACCCGCCACGGCATGGTGATTTCCGGCCATGCCACCGAGAGCCTGCCGCAGATCGTGCTGGAAGTGCAGGGCGACGACATCTATGCCGTCGGCGTGCTGGGCCTGGTCTACGGCTATAGCGCGATGACCAACAAGCGCGCCTGAGGAGAACACACATGAGCAACAACGAACGCTACATCCCGGCAGACCGTATTCCGCTGCCGCCCAAGGACGCCGAGGTGTTTACCACGGCCTGCGACTACTGCACCATCGCCTGCGGCTACAAGGTCTATCGCTGGCCCGTCGGCAAGGAAGGCGGCCCGGCCGCCAGCCAGAACGCCTTCAAGGCCGACTTCCCGCACCAGAACATGATGACGGCCTGGGTCAGCCCGGCGCAGTACAACGTCGTCAGCCACAAGGGCAAGCCGCACAACGTCATCGTCGTGCCCGACAAGGACGCCACCGTGGTCAACGTCGGCGGCAATCACTCGATCCGTGGCGGCACGCTCGGACAGAAGTGCTACAACGCCAACAGCCCGACCCGCGAGCGCCTGCAGCAGCCGATGATCCGCGTCAACGGCAAGCTCACGCCGGTCAGCTGGGATCTGGCCACCGAAGCGATGGCCGATATCTCGAAATATGTGCTGGCGAAATACGGCGAGCACAGCTGGGCGGTGAAGATGTATTCCTACCAGTATTTCGAAAACACCTACGCCATCACCAAGCTGGCCATGACCAGCGTCGGCACGCCCGCCGTGGCGCCGCACGACAAGTGCTCGGGTACCAACGATGCCACCGGCCTCGACGATGCCGGCATCGATTCCTTCTCGTCCTGCTATGAAGACTGGAGCCTGACCGAAGTCGCTTTCCTGTCGGGGGTCGATCCCTACGAAACCAAGACCACGCTGTTCACCCAGTGGATGATGCCGGGCAATTCGAAGCTGATCTTCGTCACCCCGCACAAGACCATGGGCGTGGCCTGGGCCGAGGCCAATAATCGCGGCATGTGGCTGCCGATCAACCTCGGCACCGACAGCGTGCTGCACATGGCGCTGGCGCGCATCGTCATCGAGAACGGCTGGCAGGACCAGGAATTCATCGACAAGTGGATCGGCAAGCCGTGGGAAATCGACGCCGGCTACGGCCGCGGCACGCGCAACACCGGCTGGCAGTGGCGCACCACCTGGGGCACCTGGCAGAGCGACTGGGAGGATTACAAGAAATTCATCCTCTCTCAGGAAGAATCCAAGCTCGACGTCGCCGCCCAGATCACCGGCATTCCCGCCGAGAAAATCCGCCTTGCCGCCGAATGGCTGGCGAAGCCGGTCAATGGCAAGCGGCCGAAAGCCTCGTTCATGTGCGAGAAGGGCAACTACTGGTCCAACAACTACATGAACACCGCCTCGTTCGCGGCGCTGGGCCTGATCTGCGGTTCCGGCAACCGTCCGGGCCAGGTGATTTCACGTGGCGGCGGCCACCAGCGCGGCTGGATGGGCGCGGGTGGTGGCTCCGGCTGGCTCAACCCCGAGAAGCATCCGGGCCGGCGCAAGAAGAGCTTCAACCTCGATCGCTGGCTGATGAACGGCGAGATCAAGTTCGCCTGGGTGTTCGGCACGACGTGGGTGGCGGCGATGATGGCGTCGGATGCCCTGCGCGAGAAGATGCAGGCCTTGACCAACGGCAGCCCGCACCAGATCAGCAGCCTCGACCGCGCCGCGATCTTCGAGACGCTGAAACAGCGCGTTGACTCGGGTGGCATAGTGATGGTCGATTCTGACATCTACCCCTGCGAGCCGGTCGGGACAGATTTTGCCGACTTCGTGCTGCCTGCCGCTACCTGGGGCGAGGACGACCTGACGCGCTGCAACTCCGAGCGCCGCCTGCGCCTCTACAGCAAGTTCTATGACGCGCCGGGCGAAGCCAAGCCGGATTGGTGGGCCGTGATGAAGTTCGCCGACAAGATGGGCTTCACGGTCGATGGCAGCTACAACTGGAAGTCGTCGAACGACGTGTTCGAGGAAGCCGCGCGCTTCGGCCGTGGCGGCGTGCTCAACTATGAGCCATTGGTCAAGACGGCGCAGAAAAAGGGCATGAAAGGCCACGAATTGCTGCGCACGCTGGGTACCACCGGCATCCAGACGCCAGTACGCATCATCAAGGGCGAAATGGTCGGCACCAAGCGCCTGCACGATCCGACCAATGAGTGGGGCGAAGCCGAGGACACCACGACGCAGCGTCGTTTCCTCTATGCCTTCAACACCCACAACGGCAAGGCCAAGCTGCTCAAGAGCCCATGGAAGTACGCTGGCTGGCAGCAGTATTTCGAGGCCATCAAGCCGCGTGCCGAGAAGAACGAAATCTGGGTCACCAACGGCCGCATCAACGAAACCTGGCAATCCGCCTACGACGACCGCCGCAAGCCGCACCTGCATCAGCGCTGGCCCGACAACTTCATCATCATCCACCCGAACGATGCGAAGAAGCGCGGCATCGAATCGGGCGACTGGGTGGAGATCGTCAACGACGCCGTCTATGTGCAGACCGGCCAGCCGCAAGGCGTGCTCGATGCCGACCTGACCTTCAACCAGTTGATGAAGGACGGCCACATCAAGACCACGGTCGGCAAGTTCAAAGCCGTCGCGATCGTCTCGGATGAGATCAAGGAAGGCGTGGCGAAATCGAACTTCAACACGCCGAAGTCGATGGCCAACGCGGTGGTCTCGGCCGTGCCCGATCCGATGACCAACAACTACCGCTACAAGCTCGGCCGCGGCACGCTGACCAAGGTGGGCGAGTCGGAATACAAGACCGACCTGACCCGCATGAGCCTCAAGCCGCGTCCCATCGTTTGAACAGGAAAGGAAATCGCATGAAGAGAATTGCAATCGTCGCCGCCGGCCTGCTGGCAAGCGGCATGGCCAATGCCGCCACCGAAGCCGAGGCGATGGGCATCGCCCAGAAAAACGGCTGCCTTGCCTGCCACCAGCTCGACAAGAAAATGGTCGGCCCGGCCTGGAAGGAAGTCGGCAAGAAATACGCCGGCCAGGCCGATGCCGAGGCGATGCTGCTGACCAAGGTGAAGAAGGGCGGCAAGGGCGTCTGGGGTCCGATTCCGATGCCGCCCAACGCGACGGTGAAGGATGCCGACATCAAGACACTGGTGCAGTTCGTCCTGACCTTGCAGTAATCCCTTCATCTCCTCCCAGAGGTGCGGCGCGGCCAGCAGTCGGGGCCGCGCCGTTTTTTGCGCCGTCCCGCCGGCGCCGACTTTCCCCATGTACACTGCGCAGCTTTCTTAACCGGACACCGCATCATGAATCGATCCCACTTGCTGGCAGTGCTGACTGCCGTACTCCTCGCCGGCCAGGTTTTTGCATCGGGCCTTGGCGAGCCGGAATTCAACGTGCCGCAGCGCATCGTCGAGGAAAGCCTGTTCCAGGATGTCAGCCTGGATGATCCGCTGGTCAAGAAAGCAGCCGAACAGGTAGCCGCGATCGTCAAGGCGACCGGCGAGCAGGAGCGTGCCATTGCCCAGTTGTGCAACCGCCATGCGCGCTACATCTTCGACGTTTCCCACCAGCGGGCCAAACCGATGGAAGTGCTGGAGGCGGTGGCGTTCCTGACCCGCAAGGGCAAGTCCTTCAACGAGGCAGCCCAGCTCTATCACCAGGCGCGCGCCAAGCAGCGCCTCGACCACGCCGCGGCGATGACTCAGCTGGCCAGCGTCAAGTAATCAGGCAGGCTTACAGGAACTCGTAACGTCCGCGCCACGCGTTGTCCGCGTAGTCGATGGTCACGCGCCGCGGCGCGACGTGGTGCAGCGCGGCGCTGTCGATATCCATTTCGGGCTGTCGACCGAGGCGTTCCGCCACGTCCCAGGTGCAGGCCGTGGAAGTCACAGGCCGAAAGTAAAGCAACAGCTTGTCGCCCACCGGCACCGTGGGCTTGCCGCGCGAATCGGTGCGGAAATGGACGAATTTCTTCACCAGGCAGGAGAAATAGAGCTCCAGCTCGACGTAGAGCGGTTCGGTTCTTGCGGCCAGCGCCCGCTCGGCGGCTGGCGTGATTTCCACCCGCACGGTGCGGCCGTTCATCGTGATATCGAGGGTTGTCATGATCGCGTTACGCTGAGATCTCAGGTTAGTCGAAAAAACGAGGCATTCTTGCTCACCGTTTGTACATTGCCGCCAAGGCCACATGAACAAAACACTTGAGTGCCGTCCCGCCAGTGCCGACTTTTCCTATGCCTGCTGCCTCAACCACGCCGACGGCGCGACGCCCGTTTCGCGGATGAAGGCGCGCGAGAACGCCGGCTGGCTGCCGTAGCCGACCTGTTCGGCAACCTGCGCCAGCGGCAACCCCTTGCGCAACAGGCGCTGCGCGTAGCCGACGCGGATTTGCGCGAGGAAGGCGGCGGGCGGCAGGCCGACGACCTCACGGAACTGCACGGCGAAGCGGTTGCGCGACAGATGGCCCAGCGCTGCCAGCGCCTCCAGCGTCCAGTCGCGCGCTGGCGCATCGAGCATGTCGGCCAGCGGCCTGCCCAGGCGGGGATGGGCGAGGCCGGCGAGGATGCCGCGGGCGACCCAGCCGGCCGCGATGGCGTGGCGCACGATCTGGATCAGCAGCACGTCGCAGAGGCGGTCGAGCAGCACCTGCCGGCCGAGGCGGCCGTCGCCGGCTTCGGCGAACAGCAGCGACAGGACGGGATCGAGGCCGGGCACTTCCCGGAAGGGAATGATCGCGACGGTGGGCAGCGACTGGGTGATGGCGTTGTCCATGCCCGCGTCGTAGCGCACGCTGGCGCACAACACGCTGGCGGTGACGCGATCCGGCACGTCGAGACGGTGGTCGTGCGGACGCGGATAGAACAGCAGCGACGGTTCGGCGACCGCGATGGCGGCCTGGCCGTGCTGTTCGGCGCGCAGCGCGCCGGCCCGCACGACATGCAGGTGGCCAACGCCTTCCTCGGCGCGAAAGTCGTGCAGGCCGCACAGCGGGCCGGCATAGAACGTATGGGCGCGCAGCCCGACGTGGTCGAGCAGGCGCGAGATGCCGTCAGAAGGGGCTACCGTGGCCATGATCGGTACGAATGGTCATGAAGTTGGTACGCATGATAGCCGCAGCCGTCGGCTTGATCGCTAGCCTGCAATCACCGATTCGAAAATGCCAGGAGCGCATCATGAATGTCCTGAATGTACTGATCCCGCGCCAGCCTGTTCCCGCGCTCGACCTGCCCCTGGCAGGCGGCGGGCGCTTCACGCTCGCCGTCGCGCCGGCGCCGACTTTCAACCTGCTGGTGTTTTATCGCGGCCTGCATTGCCCGCTGTGCGCCAAGTACCTGATCGAACTGGAGCGGCTGCACGACGATTTCGTCGCGCGCGGCGTGGTGCCGCTGGCCATCAGTTCGGACAATGCCGAGCGAGCGGCGGCCATGGCGCAAAAGGTCGCCGCCCAAAAGCTGCGCTTCGCCCACGACCTGCCTCTGGCCGTGGCGCGCCAATGGGGGCTGACGATCTCGACCGGGCGCGGCAAGACGTCGATCGGCATCGAGGAGCCGGCGCGGTTCGCCGAGCCCGGCCTGTTCCTCGTGCGCCCCGACGGCACGCTGTACTGGGGCTCGACGCAGAGCATGCCCTTCGCCCGGCCGCATTTCGACGACATCCTCGGCGCCATCGATTTCGTCGTGAAGAACGACTACCCGGCGCGCGGCGAATATCTGGGCCCCGTTTGAAACCGTGTAAGAAATTGGTGAGCAATCTCAACCAATGGCCAGCGGGTAAAAAACCTGCCCCGGCAACAACCCACCCAAAGGAGATTCAAATGAACAAAACCTTATCTGCCGCCTCCCTCGCCATCGTCCTCGGCACCGCCATGACCCTCGCCGCCGCGCCCGTCGCCGCCCAGCAGATGGCCGACAAGGAAAAGTGCTACGGCGTCGCCCTCAAAGGCAAGAACGACTGCAAGGCCGGCCCGGGCACCTCATGCGCCGGCACGTCGAAGATCGATCACCAGGGCAACGCCTGGTCGATGGTGCCCAAGGGCACCTGCGAGAAGACCATGTCGAAGACATCTCCGACCGGCATGGGCCAACTCGCCGAGTTCAAGGAAAAGAAAGCCTAACGTCATGTCCGCCACGACACTGTCCCGCCCAACGGCCCTGCCGCGGGCGGGCGGTGTCGGGTTGAAGCCGGAGCATTTCCGGACGATTCTCGACACGCGGCCCGCCATCGGATTCTTCGAGATCCACGCCGAGAACTACATGGTGGCCGGCGGGCCGTTCCATCATCATCTCGAACGTATCCGCGCCGACTATCCGCTGTCGATCCACGGTGTCGGCTTGTCGATCGGCGGGGCCGGGCCGCTTGACGAGGCGCACCTCGACCGGCTGGCGGTGTTGCTCGACCGCTACCAGCCGGAATCGTTTTCCGAACACCTGGCCTGGTCGAGCCACAACGAAGTCTTCTTCAATGACCTGCTGCCCGCGCCGTATCACGCCGGCACCCTGGCGCGCGTCTGCGCACACATCGACCGCGTGCAGGAACGGCTCGGCCGCAGCATGCTGCTGGAGAACCCGGCGACCTATGTCGAGTTCGAAGCCTCCACCATGGCCGAGGCCGATTTCATTTCCGAAGTCGTGAAGCGCACCGGCTGCGGCCTGCTGCTCGACGTGAATAACGCCTACGTGTCCTGCGTCAATCATCACCGCGACGCGCATGACTACCTGCGCGCGCTGCCGCTGGCCGCCGTCGGCGAGATTCACCTGGCCGGCCATGCCGAGGATGTCGACGCGGCCGGCGACCCGCTGCTGATCGACAGCCACGGCGCGCCGGTGGCGAATGCGGTGTGGGATCTCTACGACTTCGCGATCGCCTTGCTCGGGCCGCAGCCGACGCTGATCGAGCGCGACAGCGACATTCCGGCGCTGTCCGTGCTGGCGGCCGAGGCGTGGCAGGCCGAGGCGCTCATGGCGCGTCACGAAAGGAAGGCGGCATGAGCGCGCACGCCGACCCCCACTCGGACTTCAGCGCCGTCCTGCTGGCGCCGACTTTTGCCTGTCCGCCGGGATTGAGAACCTGGAACGGTTCCGATCCTGAAAAGCGTTTCGCCGTCTATCGCAACAATGTCATCGTCTCGCTGGTCGATGCGCTGGCCGACAGCTATCCGGTGGTGCAGGCGCTGGTCGGCGAGGACTTCTTCCGTGCCATGGCCGGTGAGTTCGTGCGCCGGTCGCCGCCGCGCTCGCCGGTGCTGGCGGGCTATGGCGAAGATTTCGCCGCGTTCGTCGCGCATTTTCCGCCGGCGGCGGGCTTGCCTTATCTCGCCGACATGGCGCGCCTCGAATGGCTGCGCGTCGAGGCCTGGCATGCGGCCGACGCCGCGCCCCTGCCGGCCGAACGTATCGCCGGGCTGCTCGCTGCCGCCGATGCGCTGCCGCAAACCTGCTTTACCCTGCATCCGGCGCTGCGCGTCCTGACGTCCGGGCATGCCGTCGTGTCGCTCTGGGCGGCGCACCAGGCGGACGATGCCGACAATCAGGCCACCGCGCTGGCGGAAATCGATCTGGCGCAGGCCGAAGCCGCGTTGCTGGTTCGTCCCGCGCTCGATGTGGTCATCATCCCGGTCGATCCGGCCACGGCCTCATTCTTCCGGCGCCTGCAAGCCGGCCTTCCGCTCGGCGTGGCCGCCGGGGACGACGTCGACCTCGCCGCTGCGCTGGGCCTGCTGATCCGTCATGGCGGCATCGTCGCCGTCGCAAGGAGCACCGCATGAAAACGTCCATCGCCATCCATGGGGTCCGGCAAGCCGTCGATCGGTTCGCGCGCATTCCCGACGCCTGGATCGCCCTGCTGGCGCGCTTTTCCATCGCCGCGATCTTCTGGAAATCCGGCCAGACCAAAGTGCAGGGCTTCAGTCTCGACCTCGTGTCCGGCGAATTCCAGCTCGGCTGGCCGCGCCTGTCGGATTCCGTCGTCGACCTGTTCCGCGAGGAATACCGCCTGCCGCTGCTGCCGCCGGAACTGGGCGCGATCATGGCCGCCTTCGGCGAGCATTTCTTTCCGGCGCTGATCCTGCTCGGCCTGGCGACGCGTTTCTCGGCGCTGGCGCTGCTGGGCATGACGGCGACCATCCAGCTGTTTGTCTATCCCGACGCGTATCCCACCCATGGCGTCTGGGCGGCGGTATTGCTGTTCCTCGTCGCCAAGGGGCCCGGGCCGCTGGCGCTCGATCATTGGCTTGCCCGGCGTTTCCAACGATGAACCTGTCGATCCGCCACCGTCTTTCCCTGTCCTTCGCACTGCTGCTGGCGCTGCTGCTGGCCGTCTCGGCTGTCGCGCTGCAACGCTTCAATGCGCTGACAGCCGGCATGCACGAATTCGTCGACCACGAGGCGCGCATCGCCTTCCTCGCCCAGCGCGCCAACCAGCACGCCCAGGAAGCGGCATTGCACCTGCTGCGTCTGCTGCAAACGCCGACGCGCGACGCCCGGGTGCCGCTGTATGCGTCGATGGACGCCGCACTGGCGGCTTCGGATGCGGCGCTCGGCGGCCTGGAACGGGCCGGCCTGCTGGGCGGCGGGGACGGTGCGATTCGTCAGTTGGTGGACTTGCGTACCCGCTATGGCGAGGCTTTTCAGACTACCGTGGAGTTGATCGAGATCGAAGGCCTGGCGCCGGCGCGTACCCATTTCGACGCGCAGACCGATGCGCTGCTGAAATCGCTGCTGGCAGCCACGCTCGAACTCGCCGGTCGTCAGCAGGACATCATGCAGACCGAGGTGGCGCGGCTGGAGGCCGATGCGGCGCAGGCGCGCACCGTCGTGCTGGCCTTGGCGCTGGCGGCCTTGCTGGCGGGCATCGCGCTGGCGGCGCTGATCGCGCGCAGCATCGTGCGGCCGGTCGAAGAGGCGGTCAGCGTCGCCGGCCAGATCGCCGAGGGCTGCTACGATTGCACCGTGCCGGCCGGCCGCGGCCGCGAGATGCAGCGCTTGATGGGCGCACTCGACACCATGCGCGCCCGCATCGCCAGCCGCGAGCGGCACATCCGCGAACTGGCCTATGGCGACAGCCTGACCGGCCTGCCGAACCGCAACCATTTCCTCGAACAGTTCGCCGAACGGCTCGGCCAGCCGGATGCGCGCGGGGCGCTGCTCCTGCTCGACCTCGACCGCTTCGCCGCGGTCAACAATGCGCTCGGTCCCGAGGTCGGCGATCACATCCTCCGTGCCGTGGCCGAGCGCCTGCAGGCGTCGGTCGCGCCGCCGCAGCGTATTGCCCGATCCTTCGCCCACTTCATTGCCCGATTGGGCGCCGATGAATTCGCCTTCCTCGTCGACACGGCGGAGCGGCCGGCCCTCGAAGCTTTCGCCCGCCAGCTGCTCGATGCGCTGCATCCGCCCATCGAGGTCGACGGCCAGCGGCTCGATATCGAAGCGCGCATCGGCCTGGCCGTTTTCCCGGCGGATGGCCTCACCGCAACCGCGCTGCTCGGTCGGGCCGAGCGTGCGCTGGACGCGGCCAAGCGCCGCCACAGCGGCCATGCCTTCGGCGGCGACCTGCCGGCGGAAACGCTGCACGAACAGCTGGGGCTGATCGGCGAGATGCGCGCCGCGCTGGCCGAGTCACAGTTCGTCGTGCATTTCCAGCCGAAGATGGCGCTCGACGGCAGCGGCCGCATCAAAGGCGCCGAGGCGCTGCTGCGCTGGCAGCATCCGCACAAGGGGCTGGTGCCGCCCGGCCGCTTCATTCCCTTCGCCGAGCAGACCGGTTTCATCCGCGAGATCACGCCCTGGCTGGTACGCACCGTCATCGATCATGCCGCCGCGTGGCGGGCGCAGGGGCTCGATATCGTCGCCTCGGCCAACCTGTCGACGCTTGACCTGCTCGACGGCCGCCTGATCGGCCAGATCCGCGACTGGCTGGCGGCGGCGTCGCTGCCGCCGGAGCGCCTGTGCCTCGAAATCACCGAAAGCGCGTTGATGGACGATCCCGACCTTGCCCTCAAGCACCTCGACGAACTTGCCGCCCTCGGCATCAAGCTGTCGATCGACGACTACGGTTCCGGGCAGGCCTCGCTGGCCTACGTGAAAAACCTGCCGGTGCATGAACTGAAGATCGACCGCGCTTTCGTCGATGGCGTCGATCGCTCGCCGAAGAATGCCGCCATCGTGCGTTCGACCGTGCTGCTGTGCCGCGAACTGGGGCTGTCGGTCGTCGCCGAAGGCGCGGAAACGCCGGCCGAACTCGACTGGCTGGCCGCCAACGGCTGCGACGTGGTACAGGGCTACGGCGTCGCCAAACCGATGCCCGCCGCAGTGTTTCCTGAATGGGTCGTCGCGCACGAGCAGCGAACCATTTCCGCCATTAACGTCTAAACCAAGCATCCCAACCCCGGAGACTCCCCATGAAATCAATTGCCATACTCGTCACCCTGACCAGCCTGCTGCTGCCCGGCCTGGCCCGCGCGCTCTACATCCAGCCCTATACCGCTGCCGGGCTGCAACAGCTGCAGACCGCCGGCAAGCCGGCTGCCGTGCACTTCCACGCCGACTGGTGCTCGACCTGCAAAGCGCAGGAACGCGCCTTCCGCGAGATCAAGGACGATCCCGAACTGAAGGATGTCGCCCTGCTGGTCGCGCACTACGATGACGAGCGTGATCTGAAACGCGCCATGAACGTGCGCAGCCAGTCGGTGATCGTCGTCTTCAAGGGCGCGAAGGAAACCGCGCGCCTCGGCGGCGAGACCCAGCCGGCGAAGATCAAGGCCGCGCTGCTGACGGCACGCTGAAGAGACCATCATGCTCGAAACCGCCTCCTTCGCGCACGTCTTCCTCGCCCTGGCCGCCGGCGGGTTATCGACCCTCAACCCCTGTGTTTTTCCCCTGCTGCCGCTGGTGGTCGGCGGCAGCCTGCAGGGCCATCGCGCCGGGCCGCTGTTCATGGGGCTGGGCATGGTCGCCGCGTTCGCGCTGATCGGCCTGCTGCTCGGCGTGGCCGGCCCGGCGCTGGGCATAGACAGCGACAGCGTGCGCACCGCCGGCGGCGTTCTGTTGCTGGCGCTTGGTGCGGTGATGCTGGTGCCGGCGCTGAATGTGCATTTCACGCGCCTGATGACGCCGCTGGCGAGCGGCGCCGACGGCCTGTCAAGCCGCATCGATGCCGCTTCGCTCGGCGGTTCCTTCCTGCTCGGCGGCCTGCTCGGCCTGGTGTGGAGCCCATGCTCCGGCCCGCTGCTGATCTCGGCGCTGACGCTGGTGGCGAGCGAAGGGGGCGCGCTGCGCGGCACGTCGATCCTCGGCGCCTTCGGCCTCGGTGCGGCGATTCCGCTGATCGTCGCCGCCTACGCCTCGCGCGCCGGTTTCACGCGCATGCGCGGCTGGGTGCTCGGCCACATCGCCGCGCTCAAGACCGGCTTCGGCGTGTTACTGGTGTTCCTCGGCATCGCCATCCTGATGAACTGGGACAAACGGCTGGAAGCGCTGCTGATCCCGCTGCTGCCGGAGTGGTGGATCAACCTGACGGTGGCGATCTGATCAGGCGGCCAGCCGCCGCTGCAGCCAGCGCATCAGCGGGCCGAGGAGGGGAAGCTTGGCGTACAGCTCCTCGGCCGCATCCCACCAGTCGCGATGCTCGACGACCTTCCCGGCGGCATCGAAACGCAGCTGGGTCGCGCCGCGGATCTCGAATGCGGCGCCGTTACGGCGAAAGCGGAATGTCCAGACCAGAAATGCCGTCCCGCCGGCGCCGACTTTTTCGCTGACCATGAAGTGCGGCGCTTCCAGCGTCGCGTACATGTGTTCGAAGATGCGGCGGATCGCCGGCACGCCGCGGACATCGTTGAACGGGTCCTTGAAGCGGGCATCGGCGGCGTAGTAGTCGTCCAGCCGGGCGAGACTGGCCGGCGTCAGCGTCTGGTAGAAGTCGATCAGTTCATCGAGGGGCATGTCATCCTCCGGTCAGCCGGCGGATCAGCGGGAAGCCGAGGGCATAGGGCAGGTGGGCCAGCAGCTTCATGACGCGCGTGAAGCGCCTGGGAAAATGGATTTCGAAACGGCCGCCGCGCAAGCCGGCGATGATCTCGCGGGCGGCTTCTTCCGGGGTCAGCAGGGCCGGCATGGCGAAATCGTTCTTCGCCGTCAGCCGCGTGGCGACGAAGCCGGGATTGATGACCCAGACGCCGATGCCGCGCGGCGCCAGTTCGAGATGCAGGCATTCGGCAAAATGGATCAGCGCCGCCTTGCCCGGCCCGTAGGCCAGCGCCCTGGGCAGGCCGCGATAGCCCGCGACACTGGCGACGAAGCCGATGCCGCCGCCGGGCGACAGGTCGGGCAGCACCGCCGCGGCGA
>JAVEWF010000086.1:0-7973 GCA_034004665.1 Rhodocyclaceae bacterium
GATGTCCTTCTCCGGCTGGCGGCCAAGGCGTTCGGCCACGTCCCAGGTGCAGGCGGTGGAGGTGACGGGGCGGAAGTACAGCAGCAGCCTGTCGCCCACCGGTACCGTCGGCTTGCCGCGCGAGTCGCCGCGGAAGTGCACGAACTTCTTCACCAGACAGGAAAAGTAGAGTTCCAGCTCGACGAAGAGCGGCTCGCTGCGCGCCGCCAGCGCGCGTTCCGCGGCCGGGGTGATCTCGACCGCCACCGTGCGGCCGTTCATCGTGACTTGCGTGTGTGCCATGCGGTTCCTCCTGATCCGGACGAACCTTACCGCGAACCGGCGATCGGGTGTAAGTTCCGGCGGCCTGCAGCGACCAATCCGCATTCGACGAGGAACGACGATGAGCCTGCTGAACGATATTTCCCGCCTGCTGGGCGGTAGCGACGACCGGTTGCGCCACCAGGAGGACCTGCTGACCACGCTGCTGGTGATGGCCTGGATGGTCGAGGCGCGCGACCCCTACACCGGCGGCCACCTGTGGCGCGTATCGCGGTTCGCCCGCCTGCTGGCCGCGGACGCCGGGCTGCCGGACGCCGACGTGGCGCGCATCAGCATCGGCGGCTTCCTGCACGACCTGGGCAAGATCAGCATCCCCGACCAGATCCTCGGCAAGAAGGATCGCCTGACCGACGACGAATACGCCGTGATCAAGACGCACCCCGATGTCGGCTGGCGCATGCTGGCCGGCCACCCGCTGGCGGCCCTGGCCGAGGCGGCCGTGCGAGCGCACCACGAGACGCCCGATGGCGGCGGCTACCCGCGCGGACTGGCGGGCGAAGCGGTGCCGCGCGATGCGCGCATCGTCGGCATCTGCGACGCCTTCGACGCGATGACCAGCACGCGGCCCTACCGGCGCGGCATGCCGATCGAAAAAGCGCTCGACATCATCGAAGAGAACCTCGGCCGGCAGTTCGACCGCGCCTTCGGCGAGCGCTTCGTCGCGCTCGGGCGGGCCGGGCAGCTCGACCATATCGTCGGCCACAGCGACGAAGGCATTCCGCTGCACGAGTGCGTGATGTGCGGACCGACGCTGGTGCTGCGGCGGGAGCAGCGGGCCGGCGACCATGTCTTTTGTCGCAGCTGCACCGGCGAGTATGCCGTCGAGCAGAGGGAAGGGCGGCTGACCACCGTGCCGACCGGCCGCATGGCGTCGCCCAGGGATCTGGAACCGGAAGCCGACACCAATTTGATCGCCGGCGTGGTGCGCGAATCGGCGCGGGCGCTGCTGGCCTGAATCGGGCCCGTCCTGCCGGCGCCGACTTTTACCTGACGGGCGCGATACCCCACTCGGCGACGCCTTCGGGCAGACGCACCGCGTCGTAGCCTTGCTGGCGCAGCAGCTGCACGGCATCCTTCGCCATCAGGCAGTAGGGGCCGCGACAGTAGGCGACGATGGTCCTGCCTTCCGGCAGTTCCGACAGGCGGCTTTTCAGTTCGTCGAGCGGCATCGAGCGCGCGAACGGCAGGTGTGCGGCCTCGTATTCGGCGGCGGGGCGCACGTCGAGCATGATGACCTCGCCCTTCTTCGCCCGCCTGACGAGGCTGTCGCGGTCCTGCGGCGCGAGCGCCTGCGGGTCGCTGGCCATCTCGGCCAGCGCCATGCGCAGCTCGACGAGGCGGTCCTCGGCGAGCGAACGGATCGCCACCCAGAAGTCGGCGACCGCGCGGTTGGCGATGCGGTAGATGACGTTCTTGCCCTGCTTCTCGGTATCGACGAGGTGGGCGGCCCGCAGCTCGCGCAGATGGGCGCTGGCCAGCTTCATGCTGATCGAGGCTTCGGCCGCGAGCGTTTCCACGCTCTTCTCGCCCTGGCAGAGCAGTTCGATCAGTTCCAGCCGCTTCGGGCTACACGCGGCCTTGCCGATGCGGGCCACCTGTTCGTAAAGCAGGTCCTTGGTTTTGCGTGCGTCGTTCATGGCGCCCATGTTATCCGCTTGACAAGCCTTCACCGCACCGGCTAGATTAGTCTAACAATCTTTAGATCGTTATACGGACAATCACAGGAGGAATCCATGAAAAAAGCATTCGCTGCCGCCACCATCATCACTGCCCTGTTCGCTGCTCATTCTGCCTTCGCCGATCAATCGATGAATTTGCCCGGCGCCGTCGATGCCAGCGGCCACAAGGTGCTGACCGTCATCAACAAAGAGCCGCCCGGCCAGCGCTGCAACAACAACACCCAGGTCGCCGTCGAGGTGGCGAACGTCTATCGCGTGCCGATCCGTATTGTGCCGGCGAGCCAGATGCCTGGCCTGCCGGCCCCCGCGGTGTTCTACGGCAACCAGTTGATCGCCGCCGACGGCAAGGATTACAACGGCATGTCGAGCTTCCAGATGGTCGCCGACGTCATGGATTTCGAGGGTGCGCCAAAATTCGGCAAGACCGGCCTGATCTACCAGGAGAAGGTGCGCAAAGACTACGATGCCCTGAAAGCCGTCATCAAGAGCGGAGGCAAATGACATGAAACACCTGTTCATACTCAACGATGCGCCCTACGGCACCGAGCGCAGCTACAACGCGCTGCGACTGGCCCGCAATGTCCTGAAGAAAGGCGAAGGCCGGGCCGGCGTGCGCGTGTTCCTGCTCGGCGATGCGGCCGCCTGCGCCAAGGCCGGCCAGAAGGTGCCGGCCGGCTTCTACAACATCGGCGACATGCTCGGCATGGTGGCGCGTGCCGGCGGCGAGGTCGGCGTGTGCGCCACCTGCATGGACGCACGCGGCATCGGCGCGGATGAACTGATCGAGGGCGCGCACCGCGGCACGCTCGACGAACTGACGGCGTGGACGCTGGACGCCGACAAGGTGCTGGTGTTCTGATGCTGTTCCTCGTCATCCTCGCCGGCGCCGCCACCGGCATCGTCCTCGGCCTGTTCGGCAGCGGCGGCTCGATCATCGCCATGCCGGCGCTCATGTATCTGCTCGGCATCGAGGCCAAGTCGGCCATCGCCATGAGCCTCGGCATCGTCGCGGTGACGGCGACGATCTCGTCCTGGGACCACTGGCGTCACCACAACGTCGATGTGCGCGTGGCGGCGGTGTTCGGTCTGTTCGGCGTGATCGGCACCTTCGCCGGCGCGAAGGTCGGCGTCGCCACGCCGGTCGTCGTGCAGCTCGTGCTGTTCGCGCTGGTCATGTACGCAGCGGCGTGGAAGATGCTCAAGCCCGCGCTGGCACCACAGCTTGCCGTGGCGGGCGGCCTTCCCCCGCCGGAGCGCAACGTCGAGGTGCGCATGGGCCACATCGCCGCCCACGGCATCGGCGTCGGCGTGCTCACCGGCGTGGTCGGCGTCGGTGGCGGCTTCCTGATCGTCCCTGCGCTGGCGCTGCTCTCCGGCCTGCGCATGAAGCTCGCCATCGGCACCTCGCTCGCGATCGTCGCCGCCAAGTCCTATGCCGGGTTCTTCGGCTATCTGGGGGCCGTGACGATCGACTGGACGACCATGGTCGCCTTCACCTGCGTCACCATCGCCGGCAGCTTCGCCGGTACCCGTATCGCACACCGCTTCTCGCAGGAAACGCTCAAGCGCGGCTTCGGCGGTTTCCTGGTGATCGTCGCCACCTATATCCTGGTCAAGACTGCACTATGAGCCCCGTCAAAGTCATCTCCCAGCAACCGCCCGGCGGGCGCTGCACGCTCTATGCCCGCTACGCCGATGCCATCGCGGAAACGCTCGGCTGGTCGCACCGCATCGTCCATGACGAGTGCCGCGATGCGCACGGCAACGGTTTCCCGAGCCTGTGGGTACGCGACGTCTCCCTCCAGCCGGACGACGGCGTGATCCTGTCGCCCGAGGATATCTGCGCCTTCCTGCGGCAGGAGGACGTTCCGGCCGAGCGCATCGACGCCTTGCTGCTACGATTGCAGGGCATCCTCGACGATTTTCTCGAAAGCTGGAATCCGGAAACTTCATGACGGCTCGCCCCCTGTTCGATCGCCCGGCCTTCATTCTGGCCATATTCATCCTCGGCAGTCTCGATGCGGCCGCGCAGGAGGGCATCGAGATGCGCCACCTCGCCCGGCAGGGTGCCGTGGCGCTGGGCGCCAATCCGCTGACGGCTGCGGCGCGGACGGCCTTCTACACGGCGCGGGGTTTTCCGGCGGTAGCCATCCGTCCCTACAGCGAAGCTTGCGGCTTCTCGTTCGGCTTCCGCAACGGCGGCGCGACGCAGGTCGCCGTCAAGCTCGCCGACTGGCGCGCCGTTGGTGCGGACGGCAGGCAGGTCGCCTTCAGGCCGCCGGAAGCCTGGGACATCGACTGGGAAAAAGCCGGGCTGCCGCAGGCCGCGCGCATCGCCTTCCGCTGGGCGCAGTTCCAGAGCGAAAACCTGTTCGAGCCGGGTGACTGGATCATGGGCATGGCGACGCTGACGGCGCGTCCTGTTCCCCCGTTCCGCCTCGTTGCCCGCTATCACGACACAAAAGGGGATCATGAAATCGTTATCGACCAACTGGAGTGCGCCCGTGACTGACCGGCGCCGCCTGCTCATCGGCCTCGGCCTGCTGGCCGCGCTGCCCGCGCTGCGTGCCCAGGGCATCGGCATGTCGCCGTATGGCGCGAAAGACGCCGTCTCACCGGCGCCGACTTTGCGTCTCAGGGACATCGACGACCGTTGGGTCGACCTCGCGCAGTTCAAGGGCCGCGTGGTGCTGGTGAACTTCTGGGCGACCTGGTGCCCGCCCTGCCGCAAGGAGTTTCCCTCGCTCGGCCGGGTCAGGAAGCTCTTCAAGCCCGACGAATTCGAGGTGCTGGCGGTGAATGTCGGCGAAGACCCGGACATGGCGTTTTCCTTCGCCGGCAACACGCCGTTTCCGATTCTTTTCGACCGCGATTCGAAAACGATGGCGGCGTGGAAGGTGCGCGGCCTGCCGACCACCTTCCTGATCGATCGCCGCGGCCACCGCGCCTTCGCCGCCACCGGCGGCCGCGAATTCGACGACCCCGACATCGTCGCCCTGATCCGCTCCATGCTATGACCGATCCGATCTACCTCGACTACAACGCCACTACACCCGTCGCCCCGCAGGTCGCCGCGGCGATGCAGCCCTTCCTGCATGCCGAATTCGGCAATCCCTCGTCGGCCCATGCGCGTGGCGAACGGGCGCACGCCGCGGTGGCGCGGGCGCGTGCCGATGTTGCGGCGCTGATCGGCACAGTATCGGAAGCCATCGTTTTCACCGGCAGCGCCACCGAGGCGAACAATCTCGCGCTGCTCGGCGTGGCGCGGGCGCTGCCGCACAAGCGGCACCTCGTCGTCAGCGCCGTCGAGCATCCGGCCGTGATGCAGCCGGCGCTGCACTTGCGCGAGCTGGGGTGGGACGTGAGCATCGTGCCGGTCGATGCCACGGGCCGAGTCGATCCCACTACCGTTGCCGCGGCATTGCGCGAGGACACGGCGCTGGTCTCGGTGATGCACGCCAACAACGAGGTCGGCACGCTTCAGCCGGTTGCCGAAATCGCGGGGCTCGCCCGTGCCAACGGCAGCCTGATGCATGCCGACGCCGCGCAGTCGGCCGGCAAGCTGCCGGTGGATGTCGGCACGCTGGGCGTCGATCTGTTGACGCTGGCCTTCCACAAGCTCTACGGCCCGAAGGGCATCGGCGCGCTCTATGTGCGGCAGGGCACGCCGCTCAAGCCAATTCTGTTCGGTGCGGGGCAGGAGCACGGGCTACGGCCGGGCACGGAGAACGTCGCGCTGATTGTCGGCGCCGGCGAGACGGCGCGGCTGGCACGCGACGGCCTGCCCCGGATCGCCCGGCACCTCCAAGCGATGCGCGAGCGACTTTGGCAGCGCTTGGCGGAGGGCGTTCCCGGCCTGCTGCTCAACGGGCATCCGGAACATCGCCTGCCGAATACCCTGCACGTCTCGTTTCCCGGCGTATCGGGCCGCGATCTGCTGGCCGCGGCAGAGGAAACGGTGGCCGCATCGGTCGGCTCGGCCTGCCATTCGCATGGCGATGCCGTCAGCGGCGTGCTGGCGGCGATGGCTTGCGACGCGGCGCGGGCGCGCGGCGCGGTCAGGTTGTCCGTCGGCCGGGAAACGACGGCAGAGGATATCGATCGTGCCGCCGCCGCCCTGGTCGCGGCCTGGCGACGTCTCGCCGGATAGTTCGCGCCGTCCCGCCGGCGCCGGTTTCCATGTCGATGGCACGGCGGGCGCGGGCGTGAGATTATTCCTTCCGCAAACGACAAGGAGATCGAAATGACGGAACGACGGGCACCACGCCATGGCTGAATACATCCTTTTCGACGAGTCCCTGCGCGACCGTTTCACGGACCATGTCCGGGAACTCGGCCTGTCCTGCGAGGTGCGGCCGGACCCGATTGCCGGTTATGTCATCAGCGTGCCGGACGATCTGCCGGAAGAGAGCGAGGATGCGCTGGAGGAAGAGTACGACGCGCTGATGCTGCAGCAGCAGGAAATGGTCGAGTCGGATGCCGGGAGTGCGGACCGGACACTGATGGCCGTCGAGGTAGAGCTGGCGGATGGCCGTCAGTTGTCGGTCGGCCTGCCGGCCGCGTATGCCCGACGGCTGCACGAGCACTTCACGGTCGACGAGATTCGCGCGCTGGTGGCCGCCATCGCGGAGGGGGTGGCCAATCCGCAATCCGGCCCGCTGTGCTGCCGTTCTTATGGCTAGGATGGCCGCGTTCCGCCGCGCCGACTTTCACCACGGGACCCCCCGCCTTGCCGCATCTTTCGAGAAACAGGCTTCTTTTCGCGGCATTCGGCTCCCTGGCCCTGCATGCCTTCGTGTTTGCTCTGGCGGGCAGCAACCACTTGGCATGGTTCTCCCGCAAGCCGGACGTACCGAAGGTCGAAAAGAAAGCCATATTTCTTGAACTTGTGCCATGGGCTACAGATACCCATCGCCTACAGGCACCACCAGTTCCTCCCGCTGCGGTCATTGCAACCCAGGCAAGGCAACAACACGCGGCGGCGACAACCGTCACGAAGCCTCAGCCGGCGACCCAGCCGGCACCCGCCGCACCGACAGCGGACGAATGGGCGTTTGTCGGCCAATACACCTTGAAGAACAGCAAGGCTTACCGCTACTCGTGGGGCAAGCAGGTGCGCAGCATGATGGGAACGGCAGTCGCGGGAGAAAACGCGGGCGAGGTCCGGTTCCGCCTGGAAATCGCCCCCGACGGCACATTGGCCAGGCTGGAAACGCTGTGGACCACGTCCGGCATTACCGAGCGACGCGCCCGAAAGGCCATCGAAAGCATGCCTCCCTTGCCGCCCACCCCAACCGGCAAGCCGCTGATCTTCGAACGGACGATCTCGTTCACGCCATCTGGATCGGACTGGCCCCCGATCTACGACGATGACTGCCTGCCAGACCCGCCGGTATTCACAAGCCCCTATGCCTGGGACGGGAAGTCGCCACAGGTAGCCCACATTGAATCGAAGCCAGTTGAGAAGCTTGACCCTCAGGTTCTGCTGGAATGTCTCAGGCAACTGCCGCGGAACTCTATCGAAGCGGAAGTCGCGCGCGAACAACGACTGCAAAATCATTGGGGATATGACAAGCTCGGAGAATGACGGACGCCGGGCAATTTCGATGAAGAATGTGGAATAAACGCGTACGCCGCACCGTCCTACCAGCGCCGACTTTCATACCGGGACCTGCCGCCATGATGCTGAACCGCTTCCTCGCCCTTGTCGCCTGCTGCTTCGCCATCGCGCCGGCCCAGGCCGATTACCTGCCGACGGCCGAACGCGTGACTGACAACGTCTACGCCATCGTCGGCCCGCTCGGCCAGCGCAGCATGGAGAACGACGGGCTCAACGCCAACTACGGCTTCGTCGTCACGCCGGCGGGCGTCGCGCTGATCGACAGCGGCGCGAGCCGGCTCGGCGCGCAAAAGCTCGCGGCGGCGATCCGCGCCGTCACCGACCTGCCCGTGCGCTGGGTCATCAACACCGGC
>JAVEWF010000087.1:0-7805 GCA_034004665.1 Rhodocyclaceae bacterium
GATGGCGGCCGAAAGTGCAAAATAACGGCATATTCGGAATGTTTAATATATAGACGTCCCCCGCGGCAAGGGCGCGGCAGCGCCGATTCCGCGCCGCATTACTCCAGCAGTTGCGACACGAATCAGGGAGAAGCAACGCGGCTTCGCACGAGGCCGCGGGGGACGATTTTGAATTCAGGGATCGCATGAACGCCAAGATCAAGCTCGAAAACCACGACCGGCAGTCGATCAAGTACACCACCTGCTACATGTGCGCCTGCCGCTGCGGCATCAAGGTGACGCTGGAAGACGACAAGGTGCGTTTCATCCAGGGCAACCGCAATCACCCGACCAACCAGGGCGTGCTGTGCGCCAAGGGCTCGGCGGGCATCATGAAGCAGTATTCGACCGCCAAGCTCACGCAGCCGCTGATGCGGAAGCCCGGTACCGAGCGCGGCGAAGGCATCTACGAGGCGATTTCCTGGGATCAGGCGCTCGACGTGCTGACCGAGCGGCTGGAGGAGATCCGCGCCACCGACCCGTCCAAGCTCGGCTTCTTCACCGGCCGCGACCAGATGCAGGCGCTGACCGGCCTGTGGGCGCAGCAGTTCGGTACGCCGAACTGGGCGGCGCACGGCGGCTTCTGCTCGGTGAACATGGCCGCCGCCGGCCTCTACACGATCGGTTTCTCGTTCTGGGAATTCGGCGCGCCCGACTGGGACTACGCCAAGTATTTCATCATGTGGGGCGTGGCCGAGGATCACTCGTCCAACCCGATCAAGATCGGCCTGGAAAAGCTCAAGCGCCGCGGCGGCAAGTTCGTCACCGTCAACCCGGTGCGTACCGGCTATTCGGCGATCGCCGACGAATGGCTGCCGATCAAGCCGGGCATGGACGGCCTCCTGGCCATGTCCATGGTGCACGTGCTGCTCAAGCACGAATTGTTCGACTACGATTTCCTGGTCAAGTACACCAACGCCTCGTGGCTGGTGGTGCAGACGCCGGGGCAGAAGGGCGACGGCCTGTTCCTGCGCGACGAGGCGGGCAATCCGCTGATCTGGGACATCGAGAAAGAGGTGTTCAAGAACGGTGTCGACGGCGACATCGCACCCGCGCTGTTCGGCGAATACGTGGCGCCGGACGGCCGCCGCGTGAAAACGGTGTTCTCGCTGCTCGCCGAGCGCTATCTCGACAGCCGCTATGCGCCCGAGAACGTGGCGCCCGAAGTCGGCCTGCCGGCCGAGACCATCGAGCGCGTCGCGCTGGAGATGGCGCACATCGCGTTCAAGGAAGCGGTCGAACTGCCGATCGAATGGACCGACGTGTGGGGTCGCAAGCACGACAAAGTGGTGGGCCGCCCGGTCGCCATGTATGCGATGCGCGGCATTTCCGCGCATTCGAACGGCTTCCATGCCTGCCGCGCGGTGCATTTCATCCAGATGCTCCTGGGCGCGCTCGACGGCCCCGGCAACTTCCGCGCGCGCGCGCCATACCCCAAGCCGATTCCGCCGCACCAGCTCCCGGAAAACAACATCGACGTCATCAACGCGCCGAACACCCCGCTGTCGCGTCCGCCGCTCGGCTTTCCGACGCGCCCGGAAGATCTGGTCGTCGACGAGTTCGGCAATCCGCTGCGCATCGACAAGGCGTATTCGTGGGAAGTGCCGATCGCCTCGCACGGCCTGATGCACATGGTCATCACCAACGCGACCAACCATGACCCCTACGCGCTCGATACGCTGATCCTGTTCATGGCCAACATGGCGTGGAACTCGTCGATGAACACGTCGAACATCCAGGACATGCTGCGCGCCAGGGACGAGGAGAACTTCGGCGAGTACAGGATTCCCTTCCTGGTCGTGGTCGACGCTTTCCACTCGGAGATGACCAACTTCGCCGACCTGATCCTGCCGGACACCACTTACCTCGAACGCCACGACTGCATCTCGCTGCTCGACCGGCCGATTTCCGAACCGGACGCGGCGGCCGACGCGATCCGCTATCCGCTGGTCAAGCCCGACCGCAACGTGCGGCCCTGGCAGGAAGTCATGGTCGAGCTGGCGGGGCGTCTGAAATTCCCGGCCTTCACCAAGCCCGACGGCAGCCGCAAATTCAAGGACTACCCGGACTTCATCGTCAATTTCGAGCGCTCGCCGGGGATCGGCTTCCTGTCTGGCTGGCGCGGCAAGGACGGCAGCAAATCGCTCAAGGGCGAGCCGAATCCTAAGCAGTGGGAAAAATACATCGAGCACCAGAGCTTCTTCGCGCACCACTGGCCGGAGCACCAGAAATACATCCGCTACGCGAACAAGGACTATCTGGAAGTCGCGGCCGACGCGGGCTTCGTCGGCAAGGTCGAGCCGATCATCATGCAGTTCTATTCCGAGCCGCTGCAGAAATTCCGGCTGGCCGGCATGGGGCTGTACGACGGGCCGCAGCCCAGCAACCAGATCGACCGTGAGCGTCTGGTCAAGTACTTCGATCCGCTGCCCCTGTGGTACGAGCCGCTGGAGCAGCAGCGCGTCGATGCGGCGGAATACCCCTTCTTCGCGCTGACCCAGCGGCCGATGTTCATGTACCACTCGTGGGATTCGCAGAACGTGTGGCTGCGCCAGCTCCTGGCGCAGAACTATATGTACATGAACGCCCGCAAGGCCGCCGAAATGGGCATCAAGGACTTCGACTGGATCTGGGTCGAGTCGCACAACGGCAAGATCCGCTGCCAGGTGAAAACCATGGAAGGCACCCAGGAAGACACCGTCTGGACCTGGAACGCCATCGGCAAGCAGAAGGGCGCCTGGGGCCTGAAGGAAAATGCGTCGGAAGCGACCAGGGGCTTCCTGCTCAACCATCTGATTTCGGAACTGCTGCCGGAAAAGGCCGGCGAGCGGCGCGTCACCAATTCGGACCCCGTCACCGGGCAGGCGGCCTGGTTCGACCTGCGCGTGAAGATATGGAAGGCCGCCCCGGGGGAAACCGGCTCCTGGCCGCAGTTCGACGCGCTGAAGGCCTATCCGGGTGACGAGCGTTACGAACGCCCCAATGTGTTGCGTTACGACGCGCGCAGCCACGAAAAGAATTGAACCGTCCCTGAACGATAACAAGACGAGAGAGAATCATGAGACTAGGTTTGGTCATCGACCTGGACGTGTGCGTGGGCTGTCATGCCTGTGCCATCGCCTGCAAGGAATGGAACGCGTCCGGCACCATTGGCCCGCTGTCCGACTACCAGCCCTACGGTGCAGAGCCGTCGGGCGTGTGGTTCAACCGGATTCGCCATTTCGAGATGGACGAATACCCGCACAACAAGACCGTCAATTTCCCGATGTCGTGCAACCACTGCGAGGACGCCGACTGCGTCACCGTGTGCCCGACCGGCGCCTCCTACAAGCGCGCGGAAGATGGCATCGTGCTGGTCGACCAGGACAAGTGCATGGGCTGCAACTACTGTTCATGGGCCTGCCCCTACGGCGCGCGTGAACTCGACCGCAGCTCGGGCACGATGAAGAAATGCACGCTGTGCGTCGACCGCATCTACGACCAGAACCTGCCGCTGGAAGAGCGCCAGCCCTCCTGCGTGCTGACCTGCCCGGCGCACGCGCGCATGTTCGGCGACTTCGACGACCCGGATTCGGCCGTCTCGCGCACCGTGCGCGAGCGCGGCGGCTACGGCCTCATGCCCGAGCTCAACTACAACCCGACCAACCAGTACCTGCCGCCGCGCCGCAAGCCGGTGATCGAAGTGAGCGGCGCCCCCAGGGGCGGCTTGAAGGAAAGCATCAAGCAGTTCGCCAACCGGCTGGTTCGCCGCTAGACCCGGCGAGGCATTCGAACCACGACATGAGCTGAGAACCGGTCTTCAGCGAGAAACCGGAACGCACCCCAAGGAATCCGTATGCATCCCGCATTTTCCGTCATCTTCTTCACCGTGGCGTCGGGCGCCGGCTTCGGCCTGTTCTCGCTGCTGTTCGTCGCCGACATCTTCAAGCTGGGCGGCGGCTTCGAACGCGACCAGCTCGTCGCCGGCGGCCTGATCGCGATGGGTCTGGTCGTCTTCGGCCTGCTGTCGTCCGCTTTCCATCTGGCCAATCCGAAGAACGCGTGGCGCGCATTCTCGCGCTTCCGCACCTCGTGGCTGTCGCGCGAAGGCGTGTTCGCCGTCCTGTTCATGCCGCTGGCGCTCGTCTATCTGGCCAGCATCGTGTTCGACGCGCCCGCGTGGCTGCGCGAGACCAGCGGTTTCCTGATGGCGGTGCTGGCATGGATCACCGTGTTCTCGACCGGCATGATCTACGCCTGCCTGAAGACCATCCGCCAGTGGAACACGCCGCTCGTGCCGGCCAACTATCTGGCGCTGGGCTATGCCAGCGGCAGTCTGCTGCTGCTGCTGGGCGCGGTCATCGCCGGGCTCGACACCACGCCCTACATCGCCATGTCGGCCCTGATCGTCTCGATCGCAGCGGTGCTCAAGGCCATCTACTATTTCTGGATTCGCAGCCCCGGGCTGTCGCCCACGATCAACACCGCGACGGGCCTGACCCGCGCGAAACTGAAGCTGCTCGATACCGGCCACACCCATGGCACCTTCCTCACGCAGGAATTCGGCTATCAACTGGCGCGCAGGAAAGCGGGCCTCATCAAGGCGCTGGTATTCGTCGTCGGATTCGGCGTGCCGGGGCTGATGCTGGTCTGGGTATTCAACGGGCAGGGCGGGCCGCTGGCCGCGACCGTCGCCGTGCTGGGCGGGTTGATCGGCGCCGCGATGGAACGCTGGCTGTTCTTTGCCGAAGCGCGCCATGTGGTGAACCTGTATCACGGTGCCCAGCGTTGTTGACCTGCTGGCAACCAGGGTTTTGCTTGGCCGGGAGGCACGATTGAGGTATATTAGCAAATTCTGATTTATTCGCGAGGTTAATGCGACTATGTTTGGATTGTCCGGTTTCAAGGAAGTCGACCCGGCCTACGTTGCCGAAATCACCACCCAGGGCGCACACCTCATCGATGTGCGCACGGAAGCCGAGCTTGCGCAGGGCGTGATCGACGGCGCCATTCATATCCCGCTGCATCTCCTGCCCCTGCGTACCGCCGATATTCCCCAGGACAAGCCGGTGGTGATCTACTGCCGTTCGGGCGCGCGCTCGGCGCAGGCCTGTGCCTTCATGGCCGCCAGAGGCTACCGCAACATGCACAATCTGGCGGGCGGCATCATGGCTTGGGCGCGCTCCGGAAACGCCCTTGCGCAGCTGCGCTGAAGCGCTTTCACCGTCATATAAGCAAAGCTGATCGGCGGCCAAATTTTGTTGCAATGGTGTGGCTTCTGGTTTAAGGTACCGCAGCATTTTTATGCTTGCAGATCAATGTTAGGAGAACAACATGAACTTCGATAAAGAACTCGACGCCCGCGGTTTGAACTGTCCCCTGCCCATCCTGCGCGCCAAGAAGGCTCTGGCCGAAGTCGGCAGCGGCCAGGTCCTGAAAATCCTGTCCACCGACCCGGGTTCGGTCAAGGATTTCGCCGCTTTCGCCAAGCAGACCGGCAACGAGCTGCTGTCCACCGCCGAAGCGGGCGGCGAATTCACCTTCTTCATGAAGAAGAAGTAAGCCGGGAAGCCCCCGAACGCGAGCGCCGTCTGTTCGGTCGAACATACGGCGCCGTTTTTTTTAACGGTACAGGAGAAAGCGCTATGGATACTAAAAAAATGGCCATCATCGCTACCAAGGGCACGCTGGACTGGGCTTATCCCCCGTTCATCCTGGCGTCCACCGCGGCGGCGCTGGGTTACGAAACCCAGATTTTCTTCACCTTCTATGGCCTGCAACTCGTCCGCAAGGACCTGTCCGTGCTCAAGGTGAGTCCGCTGGGCAACCCTGGTATGCCGATGAAGATGCCCTTTGGCCCCAAGTGGTTCAAGAGCATGAACTGGAACATTCCCAATGCCATCCAGTCGCTGGTGCCCGGTTATGAAAGCGTCGCAACCGCGTTGATGAAGCAGACCATCGCCAACAACGGCGTGGCCACCATCCCCGACCTGCGCAGCCTGTGCCAGGAAGCCGAGGTGAAGTTCATCGCCTGCCAGATGACCGTCGAACTGTTCGGCTTCGAGCATTCCGACTTCATCGACGGCCTCGAGTACGGCGGTGCAGCCACCTTCTTCGAGTTCGCGGGCGAGACCGACATCTGCCTGTTCATCTGAACGGAAGACTACAAATCGAAAAATGAGCCGGCGAAACCCGGCTCATTTTTTATGTGTCATTTGTACCACACCGTGCCATAAACTGTTGTGTATTTTGGTCGCGCCGCCCTTGTTTGCGCAGGCCTAGGCGCGTAGCCTTCGCTACGGCATCCAATAAATTTATCAACAACACTTGGCTTATTGAGGAGAACTCTATGAACTTCACCCGCGTATTCGCATTCATGGCGCTGGCCGGTCTGGCCGGCAGCGCCTACGCCACCAACGGTTATTTCTCGCACGGCTACGGCATGAAGGCCAAGGGCATGGGCGGGGCGGCCACCGCGACGCACGACGATGCCTTCTTTGGCGCGAACAACCCTGCGGCGGCAGCTTTCGCAGGCAACCGCATCGATTTGGGGGCCGATGTGTTCAGCCCGCGACGCAAGGCGAGCCGCACTGGCCTGGGCCCCTTCGATGCTTCGGTTGACAGCGATTCCAAATACTTCCTGGTCCCCGAGTTCGGTTACAACCGCATGATCAACAACGATCTGGCGTTGGGCGTGACCGTGTACGGCAACGGCGGCATGAACAGCAATTACCCGGGCGGACAGATTGCCGCAGGTAACTGCGGTCCTGCCGCAGCTAACCTGCTGTGTGGCGACGGTAAACTGGGCGTCAACCTGATGCAATTGATCGTCGCGCCGACCGCCGCCTATAAGATCGCGCCAAGCCATTCGCTCGGTGTTTCGCCGCTGATCGGCTACCAGCGCTTCAAGGCCGATGGCCTGCAGGCGTTCGGCATGGCGTCTGCAGACCCCGCCAACCTCACCAATCGCGGCAACGACGACGCCTTCGGCTATGGCGTGCGCATCGGCTACATGGGCAAGCTGACGCCGACCGTAACCATAGGCGCGGCTTACGCATCCAAGATGCGGTTCGAGGAGTTTTCCAAGTACCAGGGCCTGTTTGCCGAGCAGGGCGATTTCGACATTCCCGAGAACTACAACCTCGGCGTCGCCTGGCAGGCAAGCCCCGCAGTCAAGTTGGCGCTGGATTATCAGCGCATCAACTATGGGAGCGTGAAATCCATTGCCAACCCCAGTACGAATGCATTCATTCCGGCCCCCCTGGGTGCGGATAACGGTCCTGGGTTTGGCTGGGACGATATCGACGTCTGGAAACTGGGTGTCGAGTACAAATACAGCCAGCAGCTTACCCTGCGTGCTGGCTACAATCACGGCGACAACCCGATCCAGGCGCGCGATGTCACGTTCAACATCCTGGCGCCGGGTGTGGTGAAGGATCATGCGACGCTTGGCTTTACCTATACGCTGGCATCCGGCAACGAGCTGACCCTGTCGTATGCGCATGCTTTCAAGAACGATGTGAGCGGCACGTCGATTTTGCCTGCATTCATGGGCGGGGCGCCTGCGGGAACAGAGAAGATCGAGATGTACCAGAATTCTCTCGGCGTTCAATACAGCTGGAAGATGTAATTCCCGGCAAGGAAGTCAACGAAAAAGCCCGGCGACATGCCGGGCTTTTTTTCGGCCGTGAAACGGGCGTTCCCGGCCGGTTTTTTCCTGCGCCCGCCTATCCCAGCCGCGTATGTTGCGCTTCGAGCTTGCCCAGCATGGCGCCGAACTCCGCGAG
>JAVEWF010000088.1:0-7752 GCA_034004665.1 Rhodocyclaceae bacterium
TCAATACCGTGAGATGTGAATGACTCCCGGAATTCGTTAGTCACGAGGTAGTCACAAAATGGTCACGGTTTGGTCACAGAACGGAGAAATCCAGAATCTGTATGACAAAGAAATAAGGCCAAACACCTGTAAGTGCTTGGCCTTATTAATTTATTTCTTGGTTGCGGGGGCAAGATTTGAACTTGCGACCTTCGGGTTATGAGCCCGACGAGCTGCCAGACTGCTCCACCCCGCGTCAGAGGTACGCATTATGCTACAGAAGCATGTCAGGGTCAACGCACTGCAGCATTAATGCAAAGAAAAAATTGGGATTGCCATTCTGGCAATCGAAGATCGAAATCCTCCGCCAGACGTGAGGAGTCGAGTCTGGAGTTGGCTGGACGACATGCTGGGGCGGGATATTCGGCACTTGAAATAGGCTGTATGCGGGGAGCCTTGCCAATAAGCCCGAGCCTTGTTGCCTTGGAAACAATTTCGGTAGCGAAACCATGCCAACTTGTCGAGTCGGGCGCCGCCATATGGTAGATACCATGTTGATCCGCATGGCGGACAAGGGCAAGTGCGGTAGTTTCGGCAATCATGCGCGACCAGGTTGGCATGCCCGTCTGGTCAGCCACGATGCGCAGATCGTCTCGTTCGGTAGCCAACCGCAGGATGGTGCGCACGAAGTTATGTCCACGCAGTCCATAGACCCAGCAAGTTCGAAATATGAGATGGCGGCAACCGCTGGCCTGAATCGCCTGTTCGCCGGCAAGCTTGCTGCGTCCATAGCTGCCGAGTGGCCCAGTCGGGTCACCTTCCCGGTAAGGTTCGTTCTTCTTTCCATCGAATACGTAATCGGTCGAATAATGAACGAGTAAGGCATCGAGCTTGCGTGCTTCTTCGGCCAGGACACCTGGGGCTAGTGCATTGATGGCCATGGCCAGACCGGTTTCTTTCTCGGCCTTGTCGACTGCGGTATAGGCGGCAGGGTTGCAAATGATGGCAGGCCTGATGGTCCGAACAGCTTCCCTGATCTGGTCCGGATTGGTGAGATCCAGACCTGTGCGGTCGAGTGCAATTACTTCACCTAGCGGCTGCAGGCAGCGCTGGAGTTCCCAGCCAACCTGGCCGTTTATGCCCGTAAGCAGGATCCGGTTCATGAATAAGTCTCGGCATCTTTGAAACGGATTGCTGCGGCGTCTTTCGCAGCCAGAACGGGCCCACCGATTATGCCTTCAAGCGGCCAGTCGATGGCCAGGTCGGGATCGTTCCAGAGTATCGAGCGTTCATGTTCTGGAGCGTAATAGTTGCTGGCCTTGTAGAGAAAATCGGCGCTTTCGGAAAGCACGAGAAAACCATGAGCGAAGCCGGGCGGCACCCAGAACATTCGCTGATTCTCGGCCGAGAGCACGACACCAGCCCATCGTCCGAAAGTCGTCGAGGAACGACGCAAGTCGACTGCGACGTCGAAAACTGCTCCGCTCGCTACGCGCACGAGTTTGCCCTGTGGCTGTTCCAGCTGGTAGTGCAGACCGCGAAGAACGCCCCGTTGCGACCGGGAGTGATTATCCTGCACGAAGTCGATGTCCAGGCCGACGTCGGCGAAAGTTCGTCGATTCCAGCTCTCCATGAAAAAGCCGCGCCTGTCTCCGAATACTTTCGGCTCGAGGATCAATGCGTCTTTGATGTCGGTCGGGATGATTCTCATGAATAGACCTTGTCGCGGAGCAGACCCTGCAGGTAGGCACCATAGCCATTCTTGGCAAGCGGTCTGGCGAGCGATTCAAGTTGAGCGTCATCAATCCAGCCCTGGCGCCAGGCAATTTCCTCGGGGCAGGCAACCTTCAGTCCCTGACGCTTTTCCAGCGTGGCGATGAACTGGCTTGCTTCGAGCAGGGAGTCATGTGTCCCGGTGTCGAGCCAGGCCATGCCCCGCCCCATGATTTCGACCTCGAGCTGACCGCTAGCAAGGTAATGCCGATTGACATCCGTTATCTCGAGTTCGCCGCGCGGCGACGGTTTGAGATCTGCCGCGATATCACAAACCTGCTGGTCGTAGAAATACAGTCCTGTGACCGCGTACCGGGACTTGGGGTTTTGAGGTTTTTCCTCGATGCTGATGGCACGATGGTCGGCATCGAATTCGACGACGCCATAGCGTTCGGGGTCGTGTACGGCATAAGCGAATACCGTCGCACCAGCACCGACTTTTGCCGCACGCTGAAGCTGGGCCGCCAATTCGTGGCCATAGAAGACGTTATCGCCGAGTACCAGCGTGGATGGGGCGCCCGCGATGAATTCCCGGCCGATGATGAAGGCCTGCGCAAGACCGTCGGGCGATGGCTGAACGGCGTAGGAAATGTTCAGGCCCCACGGGGTGCCGTCGCCGAGCAACTGGGTGAAGCGAGGCGTGTCCTGCGGCGTCGAGATCAGCAGGATGTCACGGATGCCCGCCAGCATCAGTGTGGCGAGCGGGTAGTAGATCATCGGTTTGTCGTAGATCGGCAGCAGTTGTTTCGATACCGATAGCGTGGCAGGGTGGAGACGGGTACCGGCACCGCCGGCCAAGATGATGCCTTTTCGGTTCATCGGCGGGCTCCATAGTTCCGGTTCATCCATTGGCGATACTCGCCGCTTTGCACGTGGGCGACCCAGTCAGGGTTGTCGAGATACCAGCGGACGGTCTTTTCGATACCGCTTTCGAAGGTTTCCTGCGGGCGCCAGCCGAGTTCGCATTCGATCTTGCCGGCATCGATCGCGTAACGCCTGTCGTGACCGGGACGGTCGGCGACATAGGTCTTCTGTTCGGCGTAGGGACGGCCGTCGGTGCGCGGACGCAGTCGGTCGAGGTGGGCGCAGAGCGTGTCGACGACCTCGAGGTTGGTCTTTTCGTTATGGCCGCCAATGCAATAGGTTGCGCCCGGCTGTCCCCGCTCGAAGACGAGCCGCAGGGCGCGCGCATGATCGTCGACATGCAGCCAGTCGCGCACGTTGTCGCCCTTGCCGTAGATCGGCAGGGGCTTGCCGGCGAGGGCGTTGAGGATCATCAGCGGGATCAGCTTCTCCGGAAACTGGCAGGGACCGTAGTTGTTCGAGCAGTTGGTCACGAGCGTGGGCAGGCCGTAGGTATGCTGCCATGCACGCACCAGATGATCCGAGGCCGCCTTCGAAGACGAGTAGGGAGAACGCGGATCGTAGGCCGTCACTTCGGTGAACATGCCGGTCGCCCCGAGGCTGCCGAATACCTCGTCGGTAGAGACGTGGTGAAAGTGGAATGCGTGGCGGGCCGTGTCATCCAGTGTTGACCAATAGCCGCGAGCGGCCTCGAGCAGCGTATAGGTGCCGGTGATGTTGGTGTGGATGAAGTCGCCGGGGCCGTGGATGGAGCGATCGACGTGCGATTCGGCGGCAAGGTGGATGATCCCGTCGGGGCGGTGTTCGGAGAACAATGCATCGAGCGCGGCGCGGTCGCAGATGTCCGTCTGGCTGAAGATGTGACGCACATCCTTGCCGGCCGTGCCGAGCGACTCGAGATTCCCGGCATAGGTCAGCTTGTCGATATTGACGATGCGCCAGTCGCTCCCGGTGATCAGCAGGCGGATCAGCGCCGAACCGATGAAGCCGGCGCCGCCAGTGATAAAGACAGTTTTCATGTAGCGATCCCTATGCCGCCATGACGCGGTTCTTGCCGGCGCGCTTCGCCAGATACATCGCGCCGTCGGCACGTTCGAGGGCAGCTTTCGCCGTCTCGTCGGTACCGAGTTCCGAGACCCCGCAACTGAAGGTGATGAGGACTTTTTCGTTGTCGTGCAGGAAAAAATGTTTCGTCAGTTCGCGCTGGACGCGCACCATGGCCGTGACGGCATTTTCCAGCGGCGTATCGGGCAGGATGACGACGAACTCCTCGCCGCCGTAGCGGGCCAGCGTGTCCTCCGGACGGATGGTCGCCTGAACGACCTTCGCCAGATGGACGAGCGCCGCATCGCCTGCGGCATGGCCAAGGCTGTCGTTGAGCTTCTTGAAGTTGTCGATGTCGAGCAGGGCCAGGCACAGGTGCCCCTTCTGTCGGCGCGCCCGGGCCACCTCGGCTTCGAGCGCCTCGTCCATGCCCTTGCGGTTCAATACGCCGGTCAGCGGGTCGTGACGCACCATCTGGCTCGCACTGGCCAGTTCCTCCTGCAGACGCTCCACTTCGCGTTCGGCGGCGCTGACCTTGCTGCGCATCTGGCTCAGTTCGTCGCGCGAACGCTGCGCGTTCAGCTGGATGGTGCGCGTCTCGCGCATCACCTCGTCGAGGACTTCGGTCAGTTCGGAAATGTCGTTCGCCTGGCTGATCCGTTCGGCGCAATACTCGATCTTGTCGTGGTAGTCGCTGGTCGACTCGGAAAAGTCGGCGAGGCGGTCGACGAAGGTGGCGAGCATCTGCTTGATCTGGTCGCGCGCCTCGAGCAGGCTTTTCTTCAACGAGCTCTGCTTGACGATGACATCCTTCATGCGACGCTCGACATCGTCGAGACGGCGCAGGTTGAGCGGCTGGCTGACCAGTTCCAGAACGGTGGCGATCTGGCCGTGCAGCCACTGGTCGTCGAGCACCAGTTCGTTGATGTTGTCGATGACGAGGCGCAGCAGATGCAGCAGACCGGTGCGCAGCTCACTCTGGTCCTCGGCGACGAAGTGCAGACGGTAGCTGAAGCGCTTCATGCCGGCGACGAAGGCAGCGATTTCCTCGCGGCCTTGAACACTGCGTGCGGCAGCAGCCAGGCGTGCCGCCTGTGCGGCGAGTTCGTCGTTGTCGGTCAGCAGGATGCCGATGGCGTTTTCAAGCAACTGCGCCAGCAGGTCGAGCAGTTCGGTGGTCGTTTCCCGAGCCTCGGGTGCCGACGCTGCAGTGAGCAGTGCATCGACGCGTACGGAAGTCGGCGCTGGCGGGACGGCGGATTGTGACGCGGGTCCCGTGTCTTCGGTCGCGCTTTCGAGGGCGGCGGCCTGCGACCAGTTCTTCAGCAGGCCCTGCAGGCGGGAGTAAAGCAGATCGGGCGCAGGCGCAGAGCCGAGGACATGGTCGAGCGCTTCACGCTTGCGCGCCGGCGTCAGCTCGGCCTGCCGGGTTTCCATGCGCATCAGCAGTTCGCGGATCAGGGCGGACCAGTTCGGGGGCTCGCCTGCCGTCCTGCTCAGCAGGTCGGCAAACACGGCCTTGAGGCTGGTCCAGTTCCGGTCGCTGATCGCCGCATCGAACTGGCGGACGAAGCGCTGTTGCTCCGGAGTGCCGCGTGGCAATCCTGCTGCAAGGTTCTTGAGGGATTTTTCGGGGAAGCTCTCGGTGGCGACGGTACCGGCGATCTCGTGATACAGGGTGCGGTAGTTGTCAGGTGTCGGTGGCGTACGTTGCAGGGCCAGACGCTTCAGCGTTTCACGCGCGATTTCCGAAGGATTCATGATGTCAGGGGATGACTCAGTCGACCAGGCCGTGACGCAGTCCGTAGTGGATCAGCTCCGCGGTGCTCTTCAGCCCCATTTTTTCGAGGAGCCGCGCGCGGTAGGTGCTGACGGTGGCGACGCCAAGATTGAGTTCCTCGGCGATCTGGGTAAGCGGCTTGCCCTTGGCAATCAGGACCAGCACCTGGTATTCGCGGTCGGTGATGCGTTCGTGGGGCAGTTTCTCGGTGTCGTCGGAGATGGCCTCGACCAGTTGCTGGGCGACGCCGGGGCTGACGTACTTCTTGCCGCGGGCGACCTGGCGGATCGCCGTGACCAGCTGGTCGGGCGCGCTCTGCTTCGTCAGATAGCCCGATGCGCCGGCCTTCAGCGCCCGCAGGGCGTACTGCTCCTCGGGGTGCATGCTGAGGATCAGTACCGGCTGTTTTGGAAATTCACGCTTGAGCTGCTTCAGGGTGTCGATGCCGTTGCGGTTCGGCATCGAGATGTCGAGGAGGAAAACGTCCCATTCGTTCTGTCGTGCCAGCTGCAGCGCATCGACGCCATCATCCGCTTCGCCGGCGACGACCAGGTCCTCGGTTTCGGAGAAGATCTGCTTGAAGCCCTGCCGGACAATGGCATGGTCATCGGCGATGAGGACACGGATTTTGTCGGACATATCAGAACAGATCCTGCTGGACGGCTTCTTCCGGTTCGGTGGTCGCGGGTTCCTCGCCACGGCGTGCGGGCACTCTCAGGACCAGCAGGGTGCCGCCCTGTTCCGCAGTAGCGATGTGAAAGCCGCCGTTGAGACTTTGCACGCGCTCGCGGATGCCGCGCAATCCGAACGACCTGGGCTTGTCCATGTCATGTTCGGAAACGCCGCGACCATTGTCGCGAATTTCGAGCGCGATGTTACCGTTTTCGCGCCGCAGGCGCACGACCACCAGCGACGCATGAGCGTGCTTGGCGACGTTGGTCAGTGCCTCCTGCACGATGCGGAACAACGCGAGCGAGGTGTCGCTGTCCAGTTCGATGTTGTCGTCGCATTGTGCCTTGCAGGTGATGCCGGTACTGTGGGCGAAGTCATCGGCCTGGCACTCGATTGCGGCCGACAGGCCGAACTCCTTCAGAATGCCGGGCCGCAATTGACGGGCCACACGGCTCGCGGTGCTCATCGCCTGGTCGAGCAGGTTTTCGATCGAGCGTGCCTTGGCGCTCAGGTCGGGGGTGAGCTTGCTGGCGAGCAGTGCGGCCTCGATCTTCAGGCGCACCAGGATGCTGCCCAGTTCGTCATGGATGTCGCGGGCGATGCGCTCGCGCTCCTCTTCCTTGGCCGCCTCCAGGTGAAAGGACAGTGCCGCGAGTTGTGCCCGCGACTCGCGCAGGGCCGCTTCCGTTCCCTTCGCAGTCGAGATGTCGGTCGCAATGCCCGTCCACAGCACTGTACCCTCATCGTTGCGATGAGGCAGCGAACGCATGTCGATCCAGCGCTCGCCGTTCTTCAGCCGTCCTTCCCATACCAGGGCGTTGCCCGAGTGGGCGGATTCTTCCAGCGCTTCCAGCAGGCGCTTGCAATCCTCCACCAGCAGGATGTCGAAAAACCGTTGGGCCGTGCCGCGCAGTTCATGCTGCTTGAGTCCGAGGAGGCGTACTGCGCCTTCGCTGGCGTAGAGGAAGCGGTAATTCCCGGCGACGTCCCGCTGCAGGTTGAAGACCAGGCCGGGCAGGTTGGATGCCAGGGCGCGGAATCGCGTTTCGCTATCGTGCAGCATCTCGAGTGCCGCACGGTGATCGGCACGATGGCCCGCTTCGCGGACTTCGCGCGCCACGGCAGAAGCAAGCCGGCTGAGCCGGTCGAAAAACACCACGTCGCAGGCGCCTGCATGCAGCGCCTTGATCGCGGCGCGCTGGTCGGCTGGCTCGGCGAGAATGATCAGGGGGGTGTCCAGCTGGCGGTCATGCAGCGTCTTAAGGGTCGTCGCCGGCGTGCAACTCGCGTGATGGAGGCAGTGCAGCACGGCGTTCCAGCGTTGTTCGCGCAGCATGGCGCGCAGTTGTGCCGCGCCAGGGACGACATGCAGCGCAGGCCTGCCGGCCTCTTCCTGCCAGCCCTCGAGCAGCCGGTCGACAACGGCCGGAGAACTGCAGACCACAAGCAGGCGCAGCGCGGAGTCCTGGGCGGTGGAGGCGGGCGGCATGGAGGAGTGCGATGAAACCGGAATGCATCATTGTAAGGGAACGACGAAGGGTGCTCGGCTATAATCGCGCCGCGTGCCGGCATAGCTCAGTTGGTAGAGCAACCGCCTTGTAAGCGGTAGGTCCCCAGTTCGAGTCCGGGTGCCGGCACCA
>JAVEWF010000089.1:0-7517 GCA_034004665.1 Rhodocyclaceae bacterium
CCGTGGGTCAGCACGGCGGTGGGCCCGCCGGGCACGTGCAGCGCCTTCGCCTGTTCGCGCAACGCATAGTTGGAGCGCGCCGAGGGCGGCAGGGCCGCGTCGGTATAGCCGCCCGCCCAGGGTTCGATGCAGGCGTCGAGGTAGAGCGCGCCGCGCTCGCGGCAGAATTCGATGAGCGCGACGCTCGAGACATTCACTGCGAGGTTGAGCAGGAAGTCGCCGGCGCCGACGAGCGGGGCGAGGACCGTGCGGTAGTTCTCGCGGGTCAGCGGCTGGATGCGGTGCTGCAGGCCGTAGGCGCCGGCTTCGTCGCTGCCGTAGTCGGCGGCGGTGAGGATGATGACCTGCTCGGGCTTGAGGGTCAGGTGGCGGAACAGCAGGGGCAGTACGCCCTGGGCGATCGCGCCGAAGCCGACGACGACCAGCCGGCCGCCGAAAGGGGTAGGTTCTAATTGGTTTTGCATTGCGTCTATCAGAAAGCGACGACAGAAAAACTGTCGCCTCGATGGGGGGAACACACCATCCGTCCCGGACATGGCCGGGACCGAAGCGCGCACGAGAGTGTGTCTGGCTGTTTACCACACTCTTCGGGGCAAAAGTAATTGCGGCGGACGTCGCAGGACAGTCCGCCGCAAAAAGTCGGCGCCGCCAGGACGGCGCCCGGGTCAGGCAGGCCTGGTTACGCCATTTACTTCGCCATCCTGCACTCGCCGACGTAGGCGTCGGCATGGTCGGTGAAGATGGTGCTCATCAGCTTGTTGGTGATGCGGCCCTGGCCGTCCTTGCGCACCACGCGCAGGAAGTAGTCCTGCACCGGGTAGTGGTTGGCGTTGAACTTGAACTTGCCGCGCACCGAGGCGAACCGGGCGGCTTCGAGCGCCTTCCTAACCGCGGCCTTGTCGTCGAGCTTGCCCTTGACCTGGCGCACGGCGGAATCCATCAGCATCGCGGCGTCGTAGCCCTGCGAGGCGTAGAGCGAGGGGATGCGGCCGTAGGTCTTTTCGAAATCGGCGACGAATTTCCGGTTGGCGGCGTTGTCGAGGTCGTGCGCCCAGTGGGAGGAGTTGAACAGGCCCAGCATCGGTTCGCCGACGGCGGGGATGGTGTCCTGGTCCGCCGAGAAGCCCGAGGTGATCAGCTGGATTTCCTTCGACAGGCCGGCGGCGACGAACTGCTTGATGAAGTTGATGCCCATGCCGCCGGGCAGGAAGAAGAACACCGCGTCCGGCTTGGCGGCGCGCAGCTGGGCGAGTTCGGCGGCGTAGTCGAGCTGACCCAGCTTGGTGTACATCTCGTCGGCGACCTGTCCCTTGAAGAAGCGCTTGAAGCCGTTGGCGGCATCCTTGCCGGCCGGGTAGTTGGGGGCGACGGTGATGACATTCTTGTAGCCCTGGTCGCTCGCCCACTTGCCCATCGCCTCGGCGACGTTGTCGTTCTGCCAGGAAACGTTGAAAAAGTAGGGATTGCAGCCGCTGCCGGCGAGTTGCGAGGGACCGGCGTTCGCCGAGATGTAGAAGGTCTGGCTGTCGAACACCGGCTTCGCCACGGTGAGCAGGATGTTCGAGAAGACGATGCCGGTCATGAAGTCGACCTTGTCCTTCTTGAGGAAGCGCTCGGCGATCTGCATGCCGGTATTCGGTTTCTGCTGGTCGTCGGCGACGATCACCTCCGCGGGCAGGCCGCCGAGCTTGCCGTCGAGATGCTTCATGGCGAGCTGGAAGCCGTCGCGGATATCCACGCCGAGGCCGGCGGCGGGTCCGGACAGCGTCGACAGGAAGCCGACCTTGACCGTATCGTTGGCGTGGACGGCTTGTGCTGCGGTCAGCGAGGCGGCGAGCAGCGCGCCGGCGAGGATTTTCTTCATGTCGTCTCTTCTCCTGGTCTATAGGGGTTAAATGCTGTCGCGCCAGAGGCGGATCGCGCCGAAGGTCGCCGCATCGCCGGCCGGGGCATGGCCGAGGCGGCGCGTGGCGGCGGCGATGACGGCCGGCGCCTGCCAGCGCAGGAAGGGATTGGTGGCCAGTTCTTCGGCCAGCGTCGATGGGACCGATGGCATGCCGGCGGTGCGCAGTGCGGCCACTTTGGCGATGCGCGCGTCGATGTCGGCATTGCCGGGTTCGACGGTCTTCGCGAAGCGCAGGCAGGATTGCGTGTATTCGTGGGCGCAGTAGACCCGGGTGTCGACGGGCAGGGCGGCGAGGCGGGCGAGCGAGGCGTGCATCTGGTCGAGCGTGCCTTCGAAGACCCGCCCGCAGCCGGCGCCGAACAGCACGTCGCCGCAGAACAGGCCGACATCGCGGGCATAATAGGCGACATGTCCCAGCGTATGTCCCGGCACGTCGATGACCTCGAATTCCGCTCCCGGCACCGTGACCCGGTCGCCGTCGGCGCAGGGATGCGTCACGACCTCCGTCGCCTCGCGTGCCGGACCGTAAACCGGTACCGCGTGGCGGGCCAGCAACCCGGCGATGCCGCCGATGTGGTCGCCGTGGCGATGGGTGACGAGGATCGCCGTCAGGCGGGCGCCGACTTTTTCGAGGTAGCGCTCGACCGGCGCCGCTTCGCCCGGATCGACCACAGCGACGCCGCCGTCGGCACGCAACGCCCAGATGTAGTTGTCCTCGAAGGCCGGGATGGATTCGATCTGCATGGCGGGGCATTGTAATGGCGATCGAAAGCTTTTCCGCATGGCTGGAAACGCCGCAGGGCCGCTACGTGCAGGCTTGGGAGCAGGCCAAGCTCGACATCCTGCTGGCCGACATCTTCGGCTTCAATGCCCTGCAGCTCGGCTTTCCCCACTTCGACACCCTGCGTGCCAACCGCATGCCCTTCCGCATCTGCTGCTGCGACCGCACGGGCGTGGCGGTGCAGAGCGACCCGCATCACCTGCCGTTCGCCGCCAGCAGCGTCGATCTCGTCGTGCTGCCGCACATCCTCGAGTTCGACCCGCATCCCCACCAGATCCTGCGCGAGGTGGAGCGCGTCCTGGTGCCGGAGGGCAGCGCGGTGGTGACCGGCTTCAACCCCTTCAGCCTCTGGGGGCTGCGCCGCACTTTCGCGGGACGGCGCGGCCTGCCGCCCTGGCAGGGGCACTATCTTTCCGTGCCGCGGCTGCGCGACTGGTTCGCCCTGCTCGGTTTCGAAACGCGCGGCGGTGCCTTCGGCTGCTATGCACCGCCGTTCGGCGACGAGAAATGGCTGCAGCGTTGTCACTTCATGGAGTCTTCGGGCGACCGCTGGTGGCCCATCGGGGGTGCGGTCTATGTCCTGCAGGCGATCAAGCGCCAGCACGGCATGCGGCTGGTGATGCCGAAGTGGAAGGACAGGATGGCGCGGGCGAAGGCCCTCGCCTTGATGCCGCAAAAACCGCTGGCCCAGAAACACGATAAATGCATCGACGGACAATGAACGAAACGATCGATATCTACACGGATGGGGCCTGCAGCGGCAATCCCGGCCCCGGCGGCTGGGGTGCGCTGCTGCGCATGGGCGACAAGGAAAAGGAGCTCTCCGGGTTCGATCCGGCGACGACCAACAACCGCATGGAGCTGATGGCCGTGATCGAGGCCCTGCGTGCGCTGAAGCGGCCGGTGGCGGCGCGCGTGCATACCGATTCGCAGTATGTCCAGAAGGGGATCAGCGAGTGGATCCACGGCTGGAAGCGGCGCGGCTGGAAGACCGCCGACCGCCAGCCGGTCAAGAATGCCGACCTGTGGCAGGCACTCGATGCCGCCGCGGCCGGACACGAGATCGAATGGCTGTGGGTGCGCGGCCATGCGGGCCATGTGGAGAACGAACGCGTCGATGCGCTGGCGCGCAAGGCCATCGAGGAGAACAGATGAGTGAAATACGGCAGGTCGTGCTGGACACGGAAACCACGGGACTCGAATGGCGCCAGGGCGAACGCGTCATCGAGATCGGTTGCGTCGAATTGCTGGGGCGCCGGCTGACCGGCCGGCATTTTCATCGCTACCTGAATCCGGAACGCGCCATCGGCGCCGGCGCCCAGGCCGTCCATGGCCTGACCGACGAGTTTCTGGCCGACAAGCCCAGATTTGCCGAGATCGCTGACGAACTGCTGGAGTTCATCCGGGATGCCGAACTGATCATCCATAACGCGCCTTTCGACGTCGGCTTCCTGGACAACGAACTGGGACTGGTCGGGCGCGAGCCGCTCAAGAGCGGCTGCGACAGCATTACCGATACGTTGAAGATGGCCCGGGAAATGCGGCCGGGCAAGAAGAACGGCCTCGACGCCCTGTGCGCGGAGTTCGGCGTCGACAATTCCGGTCGACAGTTGCACGGCGCGCTGCTGGACGCCGAACTGCTCGCCGAGGTCTATCTGGCGATGACGCGTGGCCAGGAAAGCCTGATGATGGACCTGGACGGCGAGGGGGGCGAGATCGTCACTTTCGCGCCGGGCGAGCGCCCGGCCATCCGCATCGTCGCCGCCACCGCGGACGAACTGGCGGAACACGAGCGCGTGCTGGCCGAGATCGACAAGGAAAGCAGGGGCAAAACCCTCTGGCGCTCGCTGCTGACGGCGTAATAGTCGGCGCCGGCGTGACGGCGCCGGATCATGGCTACTCGAAGTCTTCGGCGGTGCTGCTGTCCATGCGCGCATGGAAGCGTTCGGTCATTTCGTCCTCGAAGAAAAACTTCTCCGCACCGAACGCCGGCTTGAGTTCGTCGAGCCATTTTGCCTGCGGGTCGTATTCGGCGAAGAAGGGACGATGCACCCAGTCCGGGTCGCGCCCCTGCAGGAAGCGCATCGTGATGACCTTTTTGCCGCCGGCATCGCCGACGCCCAGCACCTGGACCTTGCCCGGCGTCGCCGACATGCTCGGACCGCGTACCGTACGCGACAGGCCGCTGACGCGCTGGTAGGCCTTGCGGAAGATTTCCCAGGCTTCGACCAGCGGCACGCTGAAATAGTCGCGCGGGCCGGTGTCGCGCGCCACGAACATGTAGTAGGGCACGCAGCCGAGGTCGACCTGCCGGTCCCACATTTGCGCCCAGACGGCGGGGTCGTCGTTGATGTGCCGCAGGATCGGCGACTGGGTGCGGATCACCGCGCCGGTGGACCGGATGGCGGCGATCGCCTGCGCCACGGCCGGTGGTTCGAGTTCGCGTGCGTGGTTGATGTGAGCCATGATCGCCAGATGCTTGCCGGCGGCGGTGACGCGGCGGAACAGGTCGAGCAGCTCGGCGCTGTCCTTGTCGTCGATGAAGCGGTAGGGCCAGTAGGTGAGCGCCTTGGTGCCGATGCGGATGCGCCGGATGTTCGGCAGGTCTGCGGCCAGCAGGGCATCGATGTAGGGGGCGAGGTTCTTCGCCGCCATCACCAGCGGGTCGCCACCGGTAAACAGGATGTCGCTGACATCCGGATGCGCCTTCAGGTAGGCGACCAGGCTGTCGATCTCGCGGCTGGCGAACTTGAACTCCGACATGCCGACAAACTGCGGCCAGCGGAAGCAGAAGGTGCAGTAGGCGTGGCAGGTCTGTCCCTGGCTCGGGAAGAACAGGACCGTCTCGCGGTACTTGTGCTGCATGCCCGGCAGCGGCATGCCATCGAGCATGGGGACGTTATGTTCCAGCTGGCCGGCCGGATGGGGATTGAGCTGCAGGCGGATGCGATCGGCGGCCGCCCTGATTGCCGCCTTGTCCGCGCCCGAGGCGAGCAGGCCGGCCATTTCATCGTAGCGCTCGGGCCGCAGCATCTCGCGGCGCGGAAAGGTGAGCGTGTAGATCGGGTCGTCGGGCGCATTGGCCCAGTCGATCAGTTCGTCGACGACGAAGTTGTTGGCCTTGAACGGCAGCACATGGCCCACGACCTCGATGTCGGTCTTGAGCGACTCCGGCAACCCGGCCATTTGCGGAATGTCGCGGAAGTTCTGCAGCAGGTAGGTCCGGTAGTTGCGATCTCCCATGGATCTCTCCTGTTGTGTTGGATAATTTGCATCCGGCCGGCTGGGCGTGCGGCCGCGGATGGTTAGAGCGTAGTTATCGCCTTGGTATTATACAAAACAGTTTTAGGTAAAAATTAATCGGAGCGGACATGAAGCAGCGGCAAACCCGGCTGGCAGAAGAGACGTTCGGCGACGTTTTGCGCCTGTTCCGCGTAGTTCAGGCGAACATGCAATCGCTGGAGAAGCAGAGCGGCCTGTCCGGCGCCCAGCTATGGGCGTTGTGGCAGCTTTCGGTGACGCCGGGGATGAAGGTGTCTCACCTGGCCGAGTCCCTGTTCATCCACATGTCGACGGCCAGCAACCTGCTCGACAAACTGGAAAAGAAGGGCTACCTGCACCGCAGCCGCAGCCCGGCCGACAGTCGCGTGGTGTTCCTGCACCTGACGCCGGAAGGCGAGGAGGTGGTGCGCAAGCTGCCGGGGCCGTTGCAGGGCAAGCTGCGCAATGCCTTGCAGCAGATGCCGGCGGCGAAGCTGGACGAACTGCGCAACGGGATCGTCGCCCTGCTGGCCCAGATGGAGGGGCGGACCGAGCCCATCGCCGGCGAAAACGGCGCCGGGTAACGCGTCGGGCAGGAAAAGTCGGCGCCGGCGGGACGGCGCCGCGCCGACTGGCCGGTCAGGCAGCCGGCTCGAGAAACAGCACGCCCAGCGGCGGCAGCCGCAGGAGCAGGGAGTGCGGACGGCCGTGGTGGGCCCAGTCCTGTGCGCCGACTACGCCGGCGTTGCCTTGGCCGCTGCCCCCGTAGCAGGGTGCATCGCTGTTGAGCACTTCGCGCCAATTGCCCCCGTGAGGCACGCCGACGCGATAGCCCTCGCGCAGCACCGGGGTGGCATTGAGGACGACCAGCATGGTTTCGCCGTTCGGCCCGCGGCGCAGGAAGCTGATCACGCTTTCGTCGCTGTCGTGGCAGTCGACCCACTCGAAGCCGTCGTTCGAGAAGTCGCGGCCGAACAGGGCCGGGCGTGACTTGTATACGCCGTTGAGGTCGCGCAGCCAGGCCTTCGCACCGGCGTGCGGCCAGAATTCGAGCAGGTGCCAGTCGAGGCTGGTATCGTGGTTCCACTCGCGCGTCTGGCCGAATTCGCTGCCCATGAACAGCAGCTTCTTGCCCGGATGCGCCCACATGTAGCCGAGCAGCAGGCGCAGGTTGGCGAAGCGCTGCCATTCGTCGCCCGGCAGCTTGCCGACCAGCGAACCCTTGCCGTGCACGACCTCGTCGTGCGAGATCGGCAGCATGAAGTTCTCGTGGAAGGCGTACCAGATGCTGAAGGTGATCTGGTCGTGGTGGAATTTGCGGTGCACCGGCTCGTGCGCGAAGTAGTCGAGCGTGTCGTGCATCCAGCCCATGTTCCACTTCATGCCGAAACCGAGGCCGCCGATCCAGGTCGGGCGCGACACCATCGGCCAGGCCGTCGATTCCTCGGCGACGGTTTGCGTGTCGGGAAAGTCGCGATAGACGGCCTCGTTGAGCTGGCGCAGGAACTGGATGGCGTGGATGTTTTCCCGGCCGCCGTGCTCGTTGGGAATCCACTCGCCTTCCTTGCG
>JAVEWF010000022.1:0-2489 GCA_034004665.1 Rhodocyclaceae bacterium
ACGGCGAACAGGGCGCCGCCGCCAGGCGCTTCGGTCACGTCGGCCGTGCCGCCGTGCAACTCGGCGAACTCCCTGACGATGGCCAGCCCGAGGCCGGTGCCGCCGTGACGACGGTTGGCCGCGCCTTCGACCTGGCGGAAGCGCCCGAACACCGCCTCGCGCATGTCGGCAGGCACGCCAGGGCCGTTGTCCTGCACTTCGAGCAGCGCCGCATCGCCGTCCGTCGCCAGCCGCACCTCGATGGCGCCGCCATCGGGCGTGAACTTGATGGCGTTGGAAAGCAGGTTGAGCAGGATGCGCTGCAGCTTCTCGCCGTCTGCCTCGATCGCCAGCACGGGCGGCGTGGTCACATGCCAGGCGATGCTGCGCTCACAGGCGGCCGAGTCGAAGTGCGCGGCGAGCCCGCGCACCAGCTCGGCGAACTCGACGCGGGCGTAGTCGGCCTGCATGCCGCCGGCCTCGAGCTTGGCGGCGTCGAGCAAATCGGAGACGTGGCGGTAGAGCAACCGGGCATTGCGCAGCATCATTTCGGCTTTCCTGCGCTCCACCTCCGGAAAGTCGGCGCTGGCGGGACGGCGCAGTTTTTGTTCCAGCGGTGCCATGATCAGCGTCAGCGGCGTGCGCAGTTCGTGGCTGACGTTGGCGAAGAACTGCGACTTGAGTTCGTCGAGTTCGAGCGTCCTCTCGTAGAGCCGGGTGATCTTCTCGTTGGCGATCTCGGTGGCCCTGAGCGCTTCGTCGGTACGCCGCATCGCCTGCGCGAGTCGCTCGAAGAACCAGGCATAGAGCGCACCCATGGCGACGAACAGCAGGATGGAGCCACCGCCCGCGAGATCGTGCAGGACAAAGCTGAACTGAGGCGGGATATAGACATACCAGACCAGCAGCGCACCGATGACCGCCCCGGCCATTCCTCCGCGCAGCCCGCCCAGCCAGGCACTAAAGAAGGCCGCCGGGAAGAACAGGAACCAGACGTAAGGCTTGATGTAGGCATCCCACAACAGCCACTGCACGCCTGCGGCGACGAAGGGCAGCAGCAGAGCAAGAAGGAGGCGCAGGCGCGGGGTCATGGCCTACCGCTCCTCGAGGAAAGAGAGGTCGAAGGGCGGTTCGCGGTCGAGTTCCCGATTCAGCGCGTTGATGGTTTTCTTCAGCTCGATCATGTCGAGCTCGCGGTCGACGCTGGCGCGGTTGAAGCGCTCCAGCTCCTCGTTGCGGGTGCGCAGTTCGAGTTCGGCACGCTTCTGCTCGGTGATGTCGCGATCCAGCCCGCGATAGCCCAGCAGCCGGCCGTCGGGGTCGAGGATGGGCATGCCGTTCGTCGACACCTGGACGACGCTGCCGTCCTTGCGCACATTGAGGTTGTCGAGGTCGCGGAATGGTTCGTGCCGCGCCACGATGCCGGCGAAGAGTTTCGCGACCCGCGCCGCCTCGTCGGGCGGCATCAGCTCGAAGGGCGTTTTGCCGAGGATTTCCTGCGGCGTGTAGCCGAGAAAATCGAAGACGCTTTCGGAAGCGTAGGTGTAGCGGGCCTCGGCATCGACTTCCCAGACCCAGTCGGCCGTGGCCCTGACGATGTCGTGGAAGCGCAGCTCGCTTTCGCGCAGCGCGTCCTCGGCGGCCTTGCGCGCGGTGATGTCGAGGATGATGCCGATCACGGCGGGCCGGCCTTCGTAGTCGAAGCGCCGGCCATGCACCTCGACGTCGATGAAGCGATCGTCTCGTCGCCGGCCGAGGAAGCTGTAGTGGATGTCGCCGGTCTCGCCGTCGACGCGGCGGCGAATGTTCTCGATGACGCGCTCCCGGTCGCCCGGTGCGACCAGGTCGGCCACGCTGACACCCTCGACGATCTCCGCCGCGCTGTCATAGCCGAAGATGGCGGCGAAGCCCGGGTTCACGTAGCGGAAACGGCCGTCCTGGATGATGTAGATGCCGGCCAGCGATTGTTCGACCAGCGCGCGAAAGCGTGCTTCGCTCTCCTGCAGGCGTGCCGCGGCTTCTTCGGCACGCCGCTTCTCGGCGAGCGCATCTTCCATCAGGTTGAGCGCGGCACGGCGGGAGCGTTCCGATTCCTCGATCACGGCCGCATTGGCGGCCTGCAGCTTCGCTTCCGCGACCTTGCGCGCCGAAATGTCTTCGATCACCGAAATGAAATAGGCGGGCGTACCGTCGGGATGGCGCACCAGCGTGGTGGAGCGACGCGCCCAGATCTCGCTGCCGTCCTTGCGCAGGTAGCGCTTCTCGCGAATCACCTCGATGCGCCGGTTCTCGATCAGGTCGGTGCGGTCCTGCTCGCTCGCTGCCTTGTCCTCGGGATGGGTCACGTCATGAAAGCGCCGGGACAGCAGTTCGGACTCGCTGTATCCGAGCAGATCGCACAACCGCCGATTGGCATGCAGCCAGCGCCCGTCGATGTCGAACTGGCCGATGCCGATCGTCGCCTGCTCGTAGAGGGCCTTGAAGCGATCCTCGCTCGAACGCAGGTGGCG
>JAVEWF010000022.1:2589-36014 GCA_034004665.1 Rhodocyclaceae bacterium
AAGGGCACGCGGCTAATCTCCGGGGCCGGCGCGGTCACCGTCGAGGAAGCCCAGCGCATAGGGCTCGGGACGGCCCAGTTCGCGCGACAGGGCGTTGATGCGTTCCTTCATGGCGATCATGTCCAGTTCGCGGTCGACGCTGGCACGGTTGAAACGCTCCAGTTCCTCGTTGCGTGCCGCCAGCGCGTCTTCCGCCCGCTTGCGCTCCGTGATGTCGCGGGAAATACCGAAGATGCCGGCGATCCGGCCGGCCGGATCGCGCAGCGGTCCCTTGGTGGCGAGAAAGACTTTCGTGCCTTCCGCCGTCTCCAGCACCTCCTCGTTGGTTTCGAACTGTCCCCTTTCCATGACGCGGCGGCCGGTGGCCATGAGCATGTCGGCCTGATCCGCCGGGAACAGGGCGCGATCGTCATGGCCGATCGCCTCCTCGGAGGTCTTGCCGACGAACCGGGCGGCCGCCCGGTTGAACAGCAGGTAGCGGCCTTCGGCATCCTTTGCGAAGATCGCATCCTGCGAGCTTTCGGCAATGGCGGACAGCATTTCGAGCGCCTGCTGCCGCTCCCGCTCGCGGCGGATTTCATCTTCGTGCCCCGCCTGGATCTGGCCGACGAGACGCCGCACCAGCACGTAGAGCAGCAGGGAGGTCACGGCGACGAACAACCAGCCCTTGGCCATGCTGGCCTGCACCAGCTGCGCGGGATCGGCGAGCATCAAGCCCATCAGCCGGTCGGACAGCAGTATCCAGAGACCGGCGAAAAAGGCGTAGGCGAGGACGATCCGGAAGACGCCGCGCCAAGCCCGGGAGGATGAATAGCTTGAGGACATTCGGCTATGCAGTCTGGAAACGGGGCGATGATGCCGACCAAGCTTTGTATTCGGCCACGATACCCCGCTACCCGCATTGAAGCAAATCAAGGATCCTTTGCACAGCCCTCGCGCCGCACCGAACCCGGGGCTTATCCTGACGATAAGTATTCCTGTCTTTCGCTGTCCCGGCCGCATCGCTATATTAGGAGCATCTGATTTTCTTCCGAGGAGTCGCTTCATGCAGGACGGCCGCACCACCCTGACCCAGTTCATCATCGAGGAACAATCCCACGTCGCCGGCGCCACCGGTGATTTCACCGGCCTGCTGAACGACATCGGCACCGCCATCAAGGTCATCAGCAACGCCGTCTCGAAAGGTGCGCTGATCGGCGTGCTCGGCAGCGCCGGCGAGGAGAACGTGCAGGGCGAAGTCCAGAAGAAGCTCGACATCATCTCCAACGACGTGATGATCCAGTCGAACGAGTGGGCCGGCCACCTGGCGGGCATGGCCTCGGAGGAGATGGACGACATCTACCCGATCCCCGCCGGCAAGAAGCGCGGCAAATACCTGCTGGTGTTCGACCCGCTCGACGGCTCGTCGAACATCGACGTGAACATCACCGTCGGCACCATCTTCTCGATCCTGCGCACGTCCAAGCCCGGCGAGGACGCGACCATGGAAGATTTCCTCCAGCCCGGCACGCAGCAGGTCTGCGCCGGCTTCGCGCTCTACGGCCCGTCGACGCTGCTGATCATCACCACCGGCCACGGCGTGAACGGCTTCACGCTCGACCGCGACGTCGGCGAGTTCATCCTGACGCACCCGGCCATGAAGATCCCGGCCGACACGCAGGAATTCGCCATCAACGCCTCGAACGAACGTTTCTGGGAGTGGCCCGTCAAGCGCTATGTCGATGAGTGCATGGCCGGCAAGACCGGGCCGCGCGGCAAGGACTTCAACATGCGCTGGATCGCCTCGATGGTGGCCGAGGCCTACCGCATCCTGACGCGCGGCGGCGTGTTCATGTACCCGAAGGACACCAAGGACCCGAGCAAGCCCGGCCGCCTGCGCCTGCTCTACGAGGCGAACCCGGTCGGCTTCATCGTCGAGCAGGCCGGCGGCGTCTGCACCACGGGCCTGCAGCGCATGCTGGAGGTGCAACCCACCGCGCTGCACCAGCGCGTGCCGCTGATCTTCGGTTCGAAGAACGAGGTGGAGCGCATCGAGCGCTATCACCGGGAAATGCAGAAGTAACCGTCGAACCGGCGCTGGCCGTCCTCCATGGGGAAATGCGGGCCGGCGGCGCCGACCCGCGTGCGCCGACTTTTCGGCTAGCCGCCCAGGCCGCGCCGGTATTGGATGGCCTCGGCCACGTGCGGGCCGCGGATGATCCCGTCGCCGGCGGGGTCGGCCAGATCTGCAATGGTGCGTGCCACTTTCAGGATGCGGTGATAGGCGCGCGCCGAGAGGTCGAGTCGCGCCATCGCCTGCTTGAGCAGGGCCGCGCCCGTGCAGTCGGGCAGGCAGTGGCGGTCGATCTCGTCGGGATTCAGGTGGGCGTTCGGTTTCTGCTGTCGCGCGAGCTGGCGTTCGCGGGCCGCGACGACGCGCGCCTGCACGACTGAAGACGCTTCACCCTCGCCGCGCGTCGATATCTCGGCCTCGCTCACGGCCGGCACTTCGACCAGCAGGTCGATGCGGTCGAGCAGCGGGCCGGACAATTTGTTGCGGTAGCGGGCGATCTGGTCGGGCGTGCAGCGGCACTTGCCGTTGCCGTGGCCGAGCCACCCGCAGGGACAGGGATTCATCGCCGCCAGCAGCTGGAAGCGGGCGGGGAATTCCGATCGCTTCGCGGCGCGCGATACCCGGATGTGTCCGGTCTCGAGCGGCTCGCGCAGCGCTTCGAGCACGCGGCGTTCGAATTCGGGCAGCTCGTCGAGGAACAGCACGCCGTGATGCGCCAATGAAATTTCACCCGGCCGCGGGACCCCGCCACCGCCGACCAGCGCCGGCGCGGATGCGGAGTGATGCGGCGCCTGGTAGGGTCGCCGTCCCCAGCGCGTCACGTCGAAGCCGCCGGCCAGCGAATGCACGGCGGCGCTTTCCAGCGCCTCCTGTTCGGTCATCGGCGGCAGGATGCCGGGCAGGCGCTGGGCGAGCATCGACTTGCCCGAGCCGGGAGGACCGGACATCAGGAGGCTGTGGCCGCCGGCCGCGGCGACTTCGAGCGCACGCTTCGCGGGCAGCTGGCCCTTGACCTCGGCGAGGTCGGGAATAAAAGTCGGCGCCGGCGGGACGGCAGGCGCATGCGGGACGAGGGGCGCGGCGCCGGTCAGGTGGGCGCAGACGTCGAGCAGGCCGCGGGCCGGCAGGATCGTCGCGCGGCCGACCAGCGCGGCTTCGTCGGCGCAGGCATGGGGCAGCACGAAGGCACGGCCCGCACCGGCGGCCGACAGGCACATGGCGAGCGTGCCGCGCACCGCGCGGAGTTCGCCCGACAGCGACAGCTCGCCGGCGAACTCGTGGGCGTCGAGCTGCTTCGCCTCGATCTGGCCCGAGGCGAGCAGGATGCCGAGGGCGATCGGCAGGTCGAAGCGGCCCGATTCCTTGGGCAGGTCGGCGGGGGCGAGGTTGACGGTGATGCGCTTCGACGGGAAATCGAAGCCGGAATTCTGCAGCGCGGCGCGCACACGGTCGCGCGCTTCCTTGACTTCCGTCTCGGGCAGGCCGACCAGCGTGAAGGACGGCAGTCCGTTGGCGAGGTGGACCTCGACGGCGACTTCGGGGGCGTTCAGCCCGGCGAGGGCGCGGCTCCTGAGTACGGCGAGCGCCATCAGCCCTTGCGCCGGACCTCGATTTCGGCGAGGCGGGCCTCGAGCGCTGCGAGGCGTCCCTGCGCGCGGGCCAGCAGGTCCTTCTGCAGCTCGAAGTCGTCGCGCGTGACGAGGTCGAGCTTGGCGAACTGGGCGACGAGCAGCGCACGCAGGTTTTTCTCGATGTCGGCGGCCGGCGTCGCGGCCAGGGCGCGCGAAATGCGGGCGCTCAGGTCTTCGAGGATTTTCGGGTCGAGCATGGGAAGGTCCGGATTCCGTCGGTTGCGGGACAGGTGCGGCGAGTGTAGCACCGTGCGCAACCATGCCGTCAGCCGCATGTCATGCACCGGAACAGGCACCCAAGTGGTGCATGGCGCTGCGATGCGCGAATCAAATTTGTGCGCACCGTTTCGCCGCGTGAGTGCGCCTGGAATATGATTTTTTCGGCAACACCTTGTATTCAAATGGGAAGTGTCAACTGGCATGCTAAGTGCAGAGCAAGGCTGCAAGCTTTTTATTACCTCAACCACTTTGGAGACCTCCATGAACAAGAAACTGATCACCATGACCACGACTGCGGCCGTCGCCGTTACCCTGGCCGCTCCGATGCTCGCCGTTGCCGGAGACTCGCCGCACAGCTTCAGCGGCAACATGACCCTGGCGTCCGAGTACCTCTACCGCGGCATCGCGCAGACCCGCGGCAAGCCGGCCCTGCAGGGCGGCCTCGACTACGCGCACAGCAGCGGCCTGTACGCCGGCCTCTGGGGCTCGAACATTTCGTGGATCGGCGACGGCACCGCCGGTGCGAGCGCCAGCCTCGAAGTCGACGTCTATGGCGGTTACAAGGGCGCGATCACCAATGACCTCGGCTTCGACGTCGGCGTGCTGACCTACAACTACCCCGGCACCGGCAAGCCGACCGGCGCGGCCAAGCCCGACACCACCGAGATCTATGGCGCGTTGAGCTACAAGTGGCTGACGGTCAAGTATTCGCACTCCACCGGCAGCCTGTTCGGCTGGACCAAGACCAGCGACGGCAGCAAGACCAAGGGCTCGGGCTACCTCGAGCTGAACGCCGCCTACGATCTCGGCGACGGCTGGGGCGTCAACGGCCACGTCGGCCACCAGAAGGTCAAGGGCAACAGCAACGCGTCCTACTCCGACTACAAGGTCGGCGTGACCAAGGACGTCGGTTTCGGCACGGTGGGCATCGCCTACTCCGACACCAATGCGAAAGCCAACTGCACCGTCGCCGATGCCTACTGCTTCGTCAATGCCGGCAACGGCAACACCTATGACGCCGGCAAGGGCCGCCTGCTGCTGACCTTCGGCAAGACCTTCTAACCGTTCCCCTCTTCCAAAGGAGCCACCATGAAACTCGTCACCGCCATCATCAAGCCGTTCAAGCTTGACGAGGTGCGTGAGGCCCTCGCCACCGTCGGCGTGCAGGGCATCACGGTCACCGAAGTCAAGGGCTTCGGCCGGCAGAAGGGGCATACGGAGCTGTATCGCGGCGCGGAATACGTCGTCGATTTCCTGCCCAAGGTGAAGATCGAGGCCGCCATCAAGTCCGAGTTGCTGGAACAGACCATCGAAGCCATCGAGAAGTCCGCCAGCACCGGCAAGATCGGCGACGGCAAGATCTTCGTCTTCGACCTCGAACAGGTCGTCCGCATCCGCACCGGCGAGACCGGCACGGACGCCCTCTAAGGAGAACTGCAATGAAGAAACTGCTCGCAATCGTGCTGACGGCCATCAGCCTGTTCGGCATCTCGGGCGCAGTCCTGGCGGCTGACGAGCCGTCGGCGGCGGCACCCGCAGCGGCCGTCGCCACCGCCGACGCGCCCGCGGCAGCCGCCGAGGCCGCCCCGGCCGCCGTGAAGGCCGAGGTGCACAAGGGCGACGTCGCCTGGATGCTGACGGCCACGCTGCTGGTCATCTTCATGGCCGTGCCCGGCCTGGCGCTGTTCTACGGCGGCCTGGTGCGCGCCAAGAACATGCTCTCGGTGCTGATGCAGGTGATGGTGGTGTTCTCGCTGATCAGCGTGCTGTGGGCCGTCTATGGCTACAGCCTCGCCTTCGGCGGCGAAGGCCTGATCCTCGCCGGGCTCGACAAGCTGTTCCTGTCGGGCGTGTCGATGGACAGCCTGGCCGACACCTTCACGGCCGAGGTGAAACTGCCCGAGTACGTGTTCATCGCCTTCCAGGCCACCTTCGCCGGCATCACCTGCGCGCTGATCGTCGGCTCCTTCGCCGAGCGCATCAAGTTCAGCGCCGTGCTGCTGTTCTCCGTGATCTGGTTCACGATCTGCTACCTGCCGATCGCGCACATGGTCTGGGGCGCCGGCGGCTACCTGCTGGGCAAGGGCGCGCTGGACTTCGCCGGCGGCACCGTGGTGCATATCAACGCCGGCATCGCCGGTCTGGTGGGCGCCTACCTGATCGGCAAGCGCGTCGGCTACGGCAAGGAAGCGATGACCCCGCACAGCCTGACGCTGACCATGGTGGGCGCCTCGATGCTGTGGGTGGGCTGGTTCGGCTTCAACGCCGGCTCCAACCTCGAGGCGACCTCCGGCGCCGCGCTGGCCTTCCTCAACACCCTGTTCGCCACGGCGGCGGCGGTGCTGGGCTGGACCATCGGCGAGGCGGTGTTCAAGGGCAAGCCCTCGATGCTGGGTGCGGCCTCGGGTGCGGTGGCCGGTCTGGTCGCCATCACCCCGGCCTGCGGCTCGGTCGGCCCGATGGGCGCCATCGCGATCGGCTTCGCCGGCGGCCTGGTCTGCCTGTGGGGCGTGAATGGCCTGAAGAAGCTGCTCGGCGCGGACGACTCGCTCGACGTGTTCGGCGTGCATGGCGTCGGCGGCATCCTCGGCGCACTGCTGACCGGCGTCTTCACGGCCCCGTCGCTCGGCGGCACGGGCAAGGACGATTTCTCGATCGCCCATCAGGTGATGGTGCAGGCCGAGGGCGTGGTGATCACGATCGTCTGGTCCGCCATCGCCGCCTTCATCGCCTACAAGATCGCGGACATGCTGGTCGGCCTGCGCGTGCCGGAAGACGAGGAGCGCGAAGGTCTCGACATCACGGCCCACGGCGAAAGCGCCTACCACTACTGAACCCTCCCACCGCTCTCAAAGTGGATTCGGGCGTCCTGCGGGACGCCCGTTTTTTTTGGTCAGCGGAAGACGACAGTCTTGTTGCCGTGGACGAGCACGCGATCTTCGAGGTGATAGCGCAAGCCACGGGCGAGAACGGTCTTCTCGATGTCCTTGCCGTAGCGCACCATGTCGTCGGGCGAATCGGAGTGGTCGATGCGGATCACGTCCTGCTCGATGATCGGTCCCTGGTCCAGTTCCGAGGTGACGTAGTGGCAGGTCGCGCCGATCAGCTTGACGCCGCGCTGCCAGGCCTGGTGGTAAGGCCTGGCGCCGACGAAGCTGGGCAGGAAGCTGTGGTGGATATTGAGGATCTGCCCCGGCAAAGCGGCACAGATCTCGGGCGACAGGATCTGCATGTAGCGCGCCAGCACCATCGTGTCGCCGCGCGATTCCTCGTAGAGGCGGCGCATCTCGGCATAGGCCTGCGGCTTGTTCTCGGGCGTGACCGGCACGTGGTGGAAGGGAATGCCGTGCCACTCGACGAAGCCCTTGAAAGTCTCGTGGTTCGAGATCACGCAGGGGATCTCGATGTCGAGCTCCTTCGACTGCCAGCGCGCCAGCAGGTCGTAGAGGCAGTGCTCCTGCTTGCTGACCAGCACGACCACGCGCTTCTTCACGGCGCTGTCGGTGATCTTCCAGTCCATTTCCAGTTCAGTCGCGATCGGCGCGAAACGCTCGCGCAATTCGGACAGCATGAAGGGCAGCGAATCGGCCTTGACCTCGATGCGCATGAAATAGCGGCCCGCCTCCTCGTCCGAATGGAAGCTCGATTCGAGGACCCAGCCGCGATGTTCGGCGATGAAACCCGTCACGCGCGCGATGATGCCGGTGCGGTCCGGGCACGAGGCGGCGAGGGTGTAGAAGCGGTCGCGATGCATGCCGGGACTAGAGGGCCGCGGAGGCCTTGTCGATGGCGGCGCGCAGGCCGGTGTAGCTGAGGGCCACCGGGAACTGCGGAAACTCGTCGATGACGTTCTGCGGCGGGTGGAACAGGATGCCGGCATGGGCTTCGCCGAGCATGGCCGTGTCGTTGTAGCTGTCGCCGGCGGCGATGACGCGGAAATTGAGTTCCTTGAAGCGCTTCACCGCTTCCTGCTTCTGGTTCGGCATGCGCAGATGGTAGTTCACCACCCAGCCGGCGGCGTCCGCTTCCATCTTGTGGCAGAACAGCGTCGGGAAGCCGAGCTGCGCCATCAGCGGCATGGCGAATTCGTAGAAGGTGTCGGACAGGATGATGACCTGGAAGTCGCGACGCAGGGCATCGAGGAAGGCCTTCGCCCCGTCCATCGGCGCCATGCTTGCGATCACTTGCTGGATGTCGGGCAGGCCGAGCTTGTGCTGCTTGAGCAGGTCGAGCCGGTACTTCATCAGCACGTCGTAGTCGGGCTCGTCGCGCGTGGTGCGGCGCAGTTCCGGAATGCCGGTGCGTTCGGCGAATTCGATCCAGATTTCGGGGACGAGCACCCCTTCGAGGTCGAGGCAGACGAGTTGCACGGCGGGCTCCAGGCTGAAAAGCCGCGATTCTACCGTGGGCTATTCCGGACGGGCGGCGGGCAGCGGGAGGCTAGCCGAGGCAGAGGGCGCTCGAGTCGCGTTCGCCGGCCGCCGCCATGGTTTCGAGATGATTGAGCACCTCGATGCTGGCGTCCTCCATCTGCGCGATCGCGGCGATGCCGGTGTCGAGATCGCCGTCATGGAAGGCGCGCACCGCTTCCTTGCCATGCGCATGCACCCGCTGGTGCGGCGGATCGAGTTCGCGATAGCCGGGCAGCTTCGAGAAGCTGGCCTTGCCGTCGCCTTCGAAATACCACTTGCCGAGGCGGCAGGCGGTGTGGCTGGCGAAATCGTCCGGCCCCTTGTCCGAGAGGCCGAGGAAAACGCGATAGATCTCCATCTTGTAGACGAGGTGGTCCTTCTTCGCCGTCTCGGCGAAGCTGCGCAGCGCCGAGGCGGCGATGGTCTCGGTCATGTGGCGGGTCTGCTGGAGCAGGTGGTCGATGCCGGTCGAGGCGGCATCGCCGTCCGCGCTCATCGCCGTCATCTCCTCGGGATTGACCTGCGATTCCTCCCTGAGCGTATGGGCCTGCGCCTGCACGTCGGCGACCAGCGTCGAGATCTCGCTCGTCGAGGCGGTGGTGCGTTCGGCCAGCTTGCGCACCTCGTCGGCCACGACGGCGAAGCCCCGGCCCGCCTCGCCGGCGCGCGCCGCCTCGATCGCGGCATTGAGCGCCAGCAGGTTGGTCTGGTCGGCGATCTCCTTGATGAGCTGGACGATGCCGTTGATGCGTCCGGTGCGTTCGTGCAGCCGGTCGATGGCCGCGGCGCTGCTGTGGGCGCGTTCGACCAGCTGGTCGATGTAGTCGGACAGACGCCGCACGACCTGCTGGCTGCTGGCGGTCTCGCCGGAGGTCAGGATCGCGGCCTGCGTCTCGGCCTTCATCCCCTGGGCCAGGGCGGCCAGGCTCGCCTGGCTCATCTTGAGCGACTCGCCGAAATTGGCGAGCGGCTGGATCAGGCCGTCGAGCAGGCGGGAACGCTCCCGCTGTGCGGCGGCTTCGCCCTGCGCCGCCGCCAGCTCATCCTGCAATGCGGACAGCCGGTCTGCCAGGGCCGCCTCGCGCCCCTGCGCCTGCTCGAGTTCCGCGCGCAACCTGTCGGCTTCGCGCCGTGCAGCACCTCCGAACATCGCGTTCCCCTTTGTCGCTGCTCTTGCTGGAGTACTGGATTTATTGTGCGCCAGGCGTGTTCCCGCCTGGCATTTTCGCCGGATGGTATCAGGCTTCGAGCCGGATGTGGATGTCGAGCCAGCGCGCCTCCGCGGCCTCCATGTCCACAGCGAGCTGGTCGCGCCGACTGGTCAGGCGTCCGATTTCGTCGCGTCCGGACGCAGCGTAGAGCGCCGGGTCGGCGAGCCGTGCCTCCAGCGCCGACTTTTCCTCCTGCCAGCCGGCCAGCTGCTGCTCGAGCTTTTCCGCCTCCTTTTCCAGCCTGCGCCGTTCCGCCTGCGCCGACTTTTTCGCGGCGCGATCCTCGATGCGCTGCTCGCGTCCGCTGTCCGGACCGGCCTCGGCGGGCCGCACGGCATTGCGGCGCTGCGCCAGCCAGGCCGCATAGTCGTCGAGATCGCCGTCGAAGAGCTGCACGGCGCCGTCGGCCACCAGCCACAGCTCGTCGACCGTGGTGCGCAGCAGGTGCCGGTCGTGCGACACGAGCACCACGGCGGCCTCGGTTTCCTGCAGCGCGAGCGTCAGCGCCTCGCGCATCTCGAGGTCGAGGTGGTTGGTCGGCTCGTCGAGCAGCAGCAGGTTGGGGCGCGTGCGGATCATCAGCGCCAGCGCCAGCCGCGCCTTCTCGCCGCCGGAAAAATTGCCGCAGGGCGCGTCGGCCATCGCGCCGCGGAAATCGAAGCCGCCGAGGTAGTCGCGCAGTTCCTGTTCGCGGGTCTGCGGCTCCTGGCGGGCGATGTGCTGCAGCGGCGATTCGTCGGGCCGCAGCAGCTCCATCTGGTGCTGGGCGAAGTAGCCGATCTTCAGGTGGCGGCCATCGGTGCGCCGTCCTGTCAGCAAGTGATTCTCCCCGGCCAGCAGCTTCACCAGCGTCGACTTGCCGGCGCCGTTGCGACCGAGCAGGCCGATGCGGCTGCCGGGGCGCAGGGTGAGTTTCACCTCGGACAAAATCGCCGTCCCGCCATAGCCGACTTTTCCATCCTCGATCTGCAGCAGCGGATCGGAAAAGCCCTCCGGCTCGCGGAAGCCGAATTGGAAGGGCGTATCGACGTGCGCGGCGCTGATCATTTCCATGCGCGCCAAGGCCTTGAGGCGACTCTGCGCCTGACGCGCCTTGCTCGCCTTGGCGCGGAAGCGCTCGATGTAGGTGTGCAGGTGCGCGACCTCGCGCTGCTGCTTGTCGTGCATCGCCTGCTGCAGCGCGAGGCGCTCGGCGCGCGTGCGCTCGAAGGTCGAGTAATTGCCGCCGTAGAGTTTCATGCCGCCGGCTTCGATGTGCAGGATCTGCCCGGCCACCGCATCGAGGAAGTCGCGGTCGTGCGAGATCATGACCAGCGTGCCGGGAAAGCTGCCGAGCCAGCCTTCGAGCCACAGCACAGCGTCGAGGTCGAGGTGGTTGGTCGGCTCGTCGAGCAGCAGCAGGTCGGCGCGGCTGACCAGCGCCCGCGCCAGGTTGAGGCGCACGCGCCAGCCGCCGGAAAAGTCGGCGACGGCGCGACGGTGGTCGGCCTGTGAAAAGCCGAGGCCGTCGAGGATCTCGGCCGCGCGCGCCGCGGCCGCGTAGCCGCCGATGTCATGCAGGCGCATGTGCAGCTCGGCGATGCGATGGCCGTCGTGGGCGGCTTCGGCGTCGGCCAGGGCCTTTTCCACGGCGCGCAGCTCCGTATCGCCGTCGAGCACGAAATCGAGCGCCGGGGTCGGCAGGGCCGGCGTGTCCTGCGCGACGTGGCCGATGCGCCAGCCGGGCGGGATCTCGAGGTCGCCGGCCTCGGCGTGCAGCTCGCCGCGCAGCAGCGCGAAGAAGGAGGACTTGCCGCAGCCGTTGGCCCCCGTCAGGCCGATCTTCCAGCCGGGGTGCAGCTGCAGCGAGGCGTCGCTGACGAGGAGCTTGCCGGCGCGGGCAAAGGCGAGTTTGCGGAGCAGGATCATTAGAATGGGTCCATCGAAACCCGTGCATTCTAGAGGCTGGCATGAAACGATTCCTGCCGTGGCTGTGTCTGCTGGCCTTGCCGGCATGGGCACAGGAGGCTACCGAAGACTGGGACGCCCTGCGCGAACAGGCGCGCCAGATGCAGGCGCAGGCGTCGGGCCTGCGCACGAAATCGCAACAGGCGCATGAGAAGGCCGAGCGGGATTGCTGGAAGAAATTCCTCGTTTCCGACTGCCAGAACGATGCGAAGGAAGCCTTGCGCGCCGCCCGTCAGGAGGCGAAGCGGCTCGAAGTCGAAGCCGGCCGGATCGAGCGCCGCATCACCGAGCACGAGCGCCGCGAACGGGTCGCGCGCAAGCAGGCGGAAAGACAGGCAGAGATCGAGCAGCGCCGGGCCGGCAACGCGGCCAGCCCGCCCTCAGCGCAGTGAGGCGACGAACGCCTGCCAGTGCCGCCATTCCTCGCGGCAGGACTCGGGCACGGGGATGGTGGTCGGGATCGCGAGGCAGTCGAAGGCCTGCATGCCCTGCGCGACGCGGATCGCCCGTGCCAGCACGTCGTACCACTGGCGATCGACATCGGTACGGCCGGCGACGGCGGCATGCACGACTTCCGGAAATTCGAAGCGCTGCAGGTAGCGTTCGGACACCTTGCAGATCTCGCACGGAAAGATCTCGCGCTGGGCACGCGCCTTGGTGATCGGGTCGGCCTCCCTGATCTGCGCCAGATAGCGCTGCATCAGGGCCGGATAGGTTTCGGCGACCGCCAGCCAGCCGATGCCGGCGACGAGTCCGGTGGTGAAGGCTTCGTCGGCGCGGCGTTCGGGAATGTCGTACTCGGGCAGCAGGGCGCGCATCGCGGCGCCGGTGGCGATGGCGTTGAGCCAGAAGCCGCGATAGTCGAAACCGGCACAGACGCCCTTCTGGTAGCGCGCCATCATCTCGGCGACGAACACCACGCGCTTGACGAAGCCGGTGCCGAGCCGCGTCACCGCCTGCGGCACCGAGGCGGTCTTGCCGCCGCTGGCGAAGCGCGCGGCGTTGGCGTAGTTGATCAGCGAGGCGGAAATCACCGGGTCGGGCTGGATGGCGTTGGCCACCTCGCGGGCGTCGCCCTCCTCGGCCGCGACCGCGACCTTGCGGAAGATCACGCCGGGCGCCGGCAGGTTGCCGTGCGCCTCCACCGCGTCGAGGAACTCGCGCATCGACGGCGTGGCCGCCTCCATGCTCGGCCCTTCGACGAGGGCCGACAGCAGTTCGATGGCGGCCTCGGCCGCCGCGCCGACATCCTTGTAGAACGCGTCGATGCTCAGGCCGCTGGGAAAACGGCGGAACGCCACCGTGATCCGCATGCCGTCGGCGTCGAGTTGCGTGAAATCCGGCACGGCCTCGTTGAAACGTCCAAAATTGTCGATGACGGCCCAGACGACGCCTTCTGCCGCCTCGCCGAGCTGGCCGTCGATGCGCATGACGGCCGCCGGAGCGAGCGCCTGGATCGGCTGTCCCGGATCGTGGCGCGGATCGCAGGCCAGCGCCACGACCGCCGGCTGTCCCTGCGTGGCAGGCACGAAGGACGCAACGATGCCATGGCCGGGACAGGCGATGCCATCGTCGCCGACGGCGAACTCGAAGGTCTGTGGATTCATGGCGAAGCGGCAAAAGTGCGAAAATCAGGCATTGCCCTATTCTAGGCACGCGACCCCATCCCATGGTTCCCCATCTCACCACCGCGCTCACCGGCCCCCTGCTGGCGCTGGAGGAACGCTTCCTCGCCGCCGAAACCACCATCGAACGCTGGCTGCGCGGCCAGTGGCAGGAACACAGCCCGCCCTTCTACTGCTCGGTCGACCTCCGGAACGGCGGCTTCAAGCTCGCGCCGGTCGACACCAACCTGTTCCCGGGCGGCTTCAACAACCTCAATCCCGATTTCCTGCCCCTGGCCGTGCAGGCGGCGATGACCGCCATCGAGAAGATCTGCCCCGAGGCGAAGAACCTGCTGATCGTTCCCGAGAACCACACGCGCAACCAGTTCTACCTGACCAACGTCGCCCGGCTGGCCGACATCCTGCGCCACACCGGCCTCGACGTGCGCATCGGCTCGCTGCTGCCCGAGATCACCGCACCGACGCCGCTCGATCTGCCCGACGGCCAGACACTGACGCTCGAACCGCTGCGGCGCTTCGGCAGCGCCGGCGCCGACGGGCAGGGCCGCCGGCTCGGGCTGGACGGTTTCGACCCCTGCGCGATCCTGCTCAACAACGATCTCTCGGCCGGCGTCCCGCCGCTGCTGCAGAACCTGCACGAACAGTTCGTCCTGCCGCCGCTCGCGGCCGGCTGGCACGTGCGCCGCAAGTCGCAGCACTTCGCCGCCTACCGGCGGGTGGTCAAGGAATTCGCGGCGCTGATCGACATCGACCCGTGGCTGATCGACCCGGAATTCGAGACCTGCGGCCAGGTGAACTTCCAGGAAAAGAGCGGCATGGAGTGCCTCGCCGCCAACGTCGATACGCTGCTGTTCCGCATCCGCGCCAAGTACAAGGAATACGGCATCGACTCGACGCCCTTCGTCGTGGTCAAGGCCGACGCCGGCACCTACGGCATGGGCATCATGACGGTCAAGGACGCCGCCGAGGTGAAGGAGCTCAACCGCCGCCAGCGCAACAAGATGGCGGTCGGCAAGGAAGGCCTGCAGGTGCATGAAGTCATCATCCAGGAAGGCGTGCCGACCTTCGAGACCGTCGATGCGGGCGTCGCCGAGCCGGTGGTGTACATGATCGACCGCTACGTCGTCGGCGGCTTCTATCGCGTGCACACCCAGCGCGGCATCGACGAAAACCTCAACGCACCGGGCATGCACTTCAAGCCGCTCGCCTTCGAGACCGGCTGCACGCTGCCCGACCAGTCGCAGGCCCCGGACGCCCCGCCGAACCGCTTCTACGCCTACGGCGTCGTCGCGCGGCTGGCGCTGCTGGCGGCGGCGATCGAAATCGAAAACACCCGCGCATGAGGCGTTTGCTGGCGCTGTTGCTGGCGCCGATTCTGGCGCTGTGGCTGGCGGCCTGCGGGCCGCGTGCACCGGTGGGACAGGAAGCCTATGTCTTCGGCACGCGCGTCGAGCTGCTCGTCTGGGGCGCGCCCGAGGCGCAGGCCCATGCCGCCATGGGCGAGGTGCTGCGCGAATTCGACCGGCTGCATCGTACCTACCACGCCTGGCAGCCGTCCGAGCTCACCGCGCTCAACGAGGCCATCGCCGCCGGCCGGCCGCACGAAGTCTCGGAAGAACTGGCCGGCCTGATCCGCACGGCACAGACGCTCTCGGCCAAGGGCGACCACCTGTTCGATCCGGGCATCGGCCGCCTGGTCGAGCTGTGGGGCTTCCACGGCGACGAGTTCAAGCCGGTGCTGCCGGATGCGGCAGCGCTGGAAAAGCTGGTGACCGCAAGGCCGTCGATTGGCAGGCTCACACTCGACGGCCGCCGTCTCGCCAGCACCGACTTTTCCGTCGCGCTCGATTTCGGCGGCTACCTCAAGGGCGTGGCCCTCGACCGTGCGACGGCGATTCTCAAGGCACGCGGCATCGGCAACGCCCTCATCAACATCGGCGGCAACGTGCTGGCCCTCGGCAGCAAGGGCGGCACGCCCTGGCGCGTCGGCATCCAGCACCCGCGCGCCGCGGAATCGGGCGGCCTGCCGCTGGCGACGCTGGAACTGCGCGACGGCGAGGCGATCGGCACCTCGGGCGACTACCAGCGTTACTTCGAGATCGATGGCAAACGTTACTGCCACCTGATCGATCCGCGCACCGGCGCTCCCGCGACCGGCACGCAGGCGCTGACCGTGCTGGTGCCGCCGCAGCCCGACGCGGGCATGCTGTCGGACGTGCTCTCCAAGCCGCTGTTCGTCGCCGGCGACGACTGGTCGCGGCTGGCACAAAAGCTCGGCACGACCCAGGTGCTGCGCGTCGATGCAGCGGGCAAGATCAGCGTGACCGCCGCGCTGAAGGCCCGACTGGCGTTCGAGCCGGCGAATCGGCCGGTAAGCGTCATGCCATAATCCGCGCCCATGATCGGCATCCTCCTCATCACCCACGACACGCTCGGCGAATCGCTGATCCAGTGCGCCAGCCACGTGCTCAACAAGCGACCGGACCAGATGCTGCAGCTCGGCGTCGCGGCCGGCGACGACCCGAACGACCTGCTGCCGCTGGCGAAGAAGCTGCTCAGGCTCGTCGATACCGGCGAGGGCGTGCTGGTCATCACCGACATCTACGGCGCCACGCCATCCAACCTCGCCGCCAAGCTGCTGCAGCCAGGCAAGGTCGAGGGCGTCGCCGGCGCCAACCTGCCGCTGCTGCTGCGCGCCATCAACAACCGTGAGAAAGGCATGCCGAACCTGCTGACGAAAGCCACCACCGGCGGTCGCGACGGCGTCCTCAACATGCTGAAACACTGAACCGTTCCGCCATGCCGCGCGCCGAAGCCGCAATCGTGAACAAGCTGGGCCTGCACGCCCGCGCCTCCGCCAAGCTGACGCAGCTGGCCGGCGCCTATCCCTGCGAGGTGTGGATGGAGCGCAACGGCCGCCGCATCAACGCCAAGAGCATCATGGGCGTGATGATGCTGGCCGCCGGCAAGGGCAGCACCGTGATCGTGGATACCGCCGGCGAGCAGGAGGACGAGGCGCTGGCCGCCCTGCTGGCGCTGATCGCCGACCGTTTCGGGGAAGAAGAATGAGCTTTTGCCTGCACGGCCTCGCCGTATCGCAGGGCATCGCCATCGGCCGTGCCCACCTCGTTTCGCATGCCACGCTTGAAGTCGCGCACTACACGATCCGCGAACGCGACGTGCCGGACGAGATCGAACGTTTCGACGCGGCCATCGCCGCCGTGCGCAACGAGCTGACGGCCCTGCACGCCGATGCGCTCGCGCCCGGCGCGCCCAGCGAGCTGGCCGCGCTGGTGCATCTGCATGCGATGTTCCTCGACGACCCGCTGCTCGTCGAGACGCCCAAGGAACTGATCCGCACCCGGCTGTGCAACGCCGAGTGGGCGCTGGTGCAGCAGATGGACCACCTGGTGGCGCAGTTCGACCAGATCGACGACACCTACCTGCGCGAGCGCCGCCATGACATCGTGCAGGTGGTCGAGCGCGTCGTGCGCGTGCTGCTCGGCAAGCCGCGCCGCCTGTCGAAAAAGGGCGGCGACAAGTCGGGGACCGCCAGCGAGCTGGTCATCGTCGCCCACGACCTGTCGCCGGCGGACACCATCCAGTTCAAGCACATGCGCATCGCCGGCTTCGTCACCGACCTCGGCGGCTCCACCTCGCACACCGCGATCGTCGCGCGCAGCCTCGGCATCCCGGCGGTGGTCGGCCTGCACCATGCCCGCCCGCTGATCAACGAGGACGACCTGCTGATCGTCGACGGCACCCGTGGCGTACTGATCGTCGATCCGGACGAGCGCGTCCTCGAGGAATACCGCCTGCGGCGCAACGAGCTCGAGCTGGAGCGCTCCAAGCTCAAGCGCCTCAAGACGGCACGCGCGACGACGCTCGACGACCTCGACATCAGCCTGCAGGCCAACATCGAGCTGCCGCAGGACATCGGCCAGGTCAAGGACGTGGGTGCCGACGGCGTCGGCCTGTTCCGCACCGAGTTCCTGTTCATGAACCGCGACACCCTGCCCTCGGAGGACGAGCAGTTCGAGGCCTACCGGCAGGTCGCGAAGGCGCTCGCGGGCAAGCCGGTGACGATCCGCACGCTCGACATCGGCGCCGACAAGGAGGCCCGCGCCCTCGCCGGCCGGGTCGGCCGGCAGGCGCCCAACCCGGCGCTCGGCCTGCGCGCCATCCGCTACTGCCTCGCCGAACCGCAGATCTTCCTCGCCCAGCTGCGCGCGATCCTGCGCGCCGGGCATTTCGGCACCGTGCAGGTCCTCGTCCCGATGCTCGCCCATGCCAGCGAGATCGCGCAGACGCTGGCGATGGTCGAACTGGCGAAGCAGCAGTTGCGCGAGCGGCGCCTCAAGTTCGACGAGCACATGAAGGTCGGCGGCATGATCGAGATTCCCGCCGCCGCGCTCGCCCTCGGTCCCTTCGTCAAGCACCTGCAGTTCCTGTCGATCGGCACCAACGACCTGATCCAGTACCTGCTGGCGATCGACCGCACCGACGAGGCGGTCGCCCACCTCTACGATCCGCTGCATCCCGCCGTGCTGCGGCTGGTGGCGCAAGTCATCCAGACGGCGCAGAAGGCCGAGATGCCCGTCGCCGTCTGCGGCGAGCTGGCGGGCGATCCGAAGCTGACCCGCCTGCTCCTGGGCCTGGGCCTGCGCCAGTTCTCGATGCACCCGACCCAGCTGTTCGAGGTCAAGCAGCAGGTCGTCATGGCCGACGTGGAACAGATCGCCGGCAAGGTCGCGCGCATCCTGCGTTGCGACGATCCGGTGCGTATCCGCGAACAGGTCGAGCGGCTGTAGAGTCTTCGGCGGCTTCGGACGCCGGCAGTCCCGTCCGGCCGGCGCCGACTTTTTGGTAAAGTTCGCCCCCATGCAAAAGTTCAGCCTCCTTCTCGTCCTGTGGTGCGCGGCGGCCTTGCCGGCACATGCCGACGAGCCGGCGACGCCGCCCCTCCAGCTGCAGCCCACCCTGAGCCTGCAGGAAAACTCGGTCGCGCTGGTCCAGCGCACCGTCGATACGGTGCACACCTCGGTGCAGGCGACGCTCGACGAGGCGCTCGAATACCTCGGCATCCGCTATCGGCGCGGCGGCAGCACGCCGGAAACCGGCTTCGACTGCTCCGGCTTCGTGCGCTACGTCTTCAACGAAAGCCTCGGCCTCGAGTTGCCGCACAACGCGATGGCGATCAGCCGCGCCGGCGAGCGCGTCGAGAAATCCGAACTGATGCCCGGCGACCTGGTCTTTTTCAACACCATGCGCCGCGCCTTCTCGCACGTCGGCATCTACCTCGGCAACAACCGGTTCATCCATGCGCCGCGCAGCGGCACCCGGGTGCGCATCGAGGACATGGGCGACCGCTACTGGAGCCGCCGCTACAACGGCGCGCGCCGCGTCTCCTCCTGATCGCTGCCATGGCGGAACCCGGCAGCGTCGGTCCGGTCGAGTCGCGCAGCGTCGTCTTCACGATGCCGCTGACGTTCGCCGCGGGCGTGACGCTGCCCGAATGGCAGCTCGTCTACGAGACCTACGGCACGCTCAATGCCGAGCGCTCCAACGCCATCCTGATCTGTCACGCCCTGTCCGGCCACCAGCACGTCGCCGGCTATCCGGCTGACAATCCGAAGAACGTCGGCTGGTGGGACAACATGATCGGTCCCGGCAAGCCGATCGACACCGACCGCTTCTTCGTCGTCGGCGTGAACAACCTCGGCGGCTGCCACGGCTCGACCGGGCCGGCCTCGATCAACCCGGCCACCGGCCAGCCCTGGGGCGCCGACTTCCCGGTCGTCACGGTGCCCGACTGGGTGCAGGCGCAGGCGCGGCTGGCCGACCACCTCGGCATCGACGCCTGGGCGGCGGTCGTCGGCGGCAGCCTCGGCGGCATGCAGGCGCTGCAATGGACGATCGACCTGCCGGCGCGCGTGCGCCACGCGCTGGTGATCGCCGCCGCACCGAAGCTCACGGCCGAGAACATCGCCTTCAACGACGTCGCCCGCCAGGCCATCATCACCGACCCCGAATTCCACGGCGGCCACTTCTACCGCCACGGCACGCGGCCGACGCGCGGCCTGCGGCTGGCGCGCATGCTCGGCCACATCACCTATCTGTCCGACGACCAGATGGCCGAGAAATTCGGCCGCAAGCGGCGTCCCAACGCCGGCAGCTACGGCTTCGGCGTCGAGTTCGAGATCGAGTCCTACCTGCGCTACCAGGGCGACAAGTTCGCCGGCTGGTTCGACGCCAACACCTACCTGCTGATGACCAAGGCGCTCGACTACTTCGACCCGGCCGAGTCTTTCGACGGCGACCTCGCCGCGGCGCTCGCCGGTGCCAGCGCGAAATATCTCGTCGTCTCCTTCACGACCGACTGGCGCTTCTCGCCGGCCCGCAGCCGCGAAATCGTGAATGCCCTGGTGAGGAACCGCCAGGACGTCAGCTACGTCGAGATCACCAGCCCGCACGGCCACGACGCCTTTCTGATGGACGACCACTACTATCACGCAGTGGTCGCCGCTTACATGGCGAATATTCCGACATGACGCACGCGCTGAAACGAGCCGACTTCGACGTCATCGCCGGCTGGATGAAGGCCGGCGAGAGCGTGCTCGACCTCGGCTGCGGCGAGGGCGAGCTGCTGCAGCTGCTGGCCGCGCGCGGCCTGCGCGGCTGGGGCGTGGAGCGCGACCCCGGCCGGGTGCTGGCCGCGGTCGAAAATGGCATCAACGTCATCCAGAGCGACCTCGAGGCGGGCCTCGCCGGTTTCGAGGACGACGCCTTCGACCACGTCGTGCTGTCGCGCACGCTGCAGACGATGCGCCACACGCAGCAGATCCTCGCCGAAATGCTGCGCGTCGGCCGCGAGGCGGTGGTGTCCTTCCCGAACTTCGCCTACTGGAAGAACCGCATGGCCGTGCTCAACGGCCGCATGCCGGTCTCCGAGGACCTGCCCTACCAGTGGTACGACACGCCCAACGTGCGCTTCTTCACCATGCTCGACTTCGAAAGCCTCTGCGAAGGCATGGGCGTCGTGATCCGCGACCGCCAGGTGCTCGACGAGCGCGGCGAATGCGTGACGGAGGAACACAACTTCCTCGGCAGCCTCGCCGTCTATCGCATCGGCCGGGGCGGCTGAAAAAAGTCGGCCCCGGCAGGACGGCGCTCCCCGTTAGAATTCCGGCGATGCCCGGATGGTGAAATTGGTAGACACAAGGGACTTAAAATCCCTCGCCGCAAGGCTTGCGGGTTCGATTCCCGCTCCGGGCACCAGGCTTCCTGCTACAGCCCCGGGTCGGGATCGCCGCCCCGGAGCGTGCCTTCGACGATCCTGCGGGTCAGCTGCGGGGCGAACAGCTCGATGAAGTCGTAGTCGAAGCGCCGTAGCCAGTTGCCGCGGCGGAAGGCGAGGCGCGTCGTGTTCGAGTTGAACAGGGCACCGCCGGCAAGCGCTTTCAGGCCGGTATCGCGCAGCGGATCGAACGCCATTTCCGCGATGATGCCGATGCCCAGCCCCAGTTCCACATAGGTCTTGATCACGTCGGAATCGACCGCCGTCAGGACGATGTTGGGAACGATGCCGGCCTGTTCGAAAGCCCGGTCGATATGCGTGCGGCCGGTGAAGGACGGATCGTAGGTGATCAGCGGCCAGCCGGCCAGCGCGGCGAGAAAAAGCGGGCGCGTCGTGGCTTCGAGCAGCGGATGCCCGGGCGGCGCGATCACCACGTGCTTCCACTGGTAGCAGGGCAGGGTAACCAGATCGCGCGATTCTTCGAGCGCCTCGGTCGCGATGCCGATGTCGGCGTCGCCCTGCGACACCCAGGCCGCCACCTGCTCCGGGTTGCCCTGATGCAGGCGCAGACGCACGGTCGGGTAGCGCGCCATGAATTGCTTGACGACGGCAGGCAGGACATAGCGGGCCTGCGTGTGCGTGGTGGCGATGTCGAGGGTGCCGGCGGACTGCGTGGCGTAATCGGCGCCGACGCGCTTGAGGTTGCCGACTTCGGCCAGCAGACGGCCGGCGATCTCGAGTACCTGCCGACCCGCCTCGGTAACGCCGGTGAGCCGCTTGCCGCTGCGCTCGAAGATCCGGATGCCCAGCTCTTCTTCGAGCAGGCGCACCTGCTTCGACACGCCCGGCTGCGAGGTAAACAGCGCGGCGGCGGCCCCCGAGACATTGAGTCCCTGGCGGGCGATTTCCTGCAGGTAGCGCAGTTGCTGGAGATTCATATATCTACAAGTTATATATTTGTGAATATAAAGTATTTCAAAGAACTATGGGAAATCGCTAGGATCGAGTCCATGGCAAACACCCAGCCATGAACAACAACCCTGCGAGGCCATCATGTCACTACCCCCCGATGTAACGATCGATCTTTCCGGACTGGCTTGCCCCGCCCCGCTGCTCGGCGCGAAAAAGGTGCTCGACGACCTTGCGCCGGGGCAGAGCCTGCAACTCGTTTCCGATTGCTCCGGCACCCATGAGGACCTGCTGGCGTGGTGCAACCATACCGGCCATTCGCTGGTGTCGACGGCGCCGGCCGAAGGCGGGAAAACCGTCTATCTGCTGCGCAAGACCGGCGGCAAGCCGATCCCCCACGCGCTGCTCGACATGCGCGGCATCGCCTGCCCGGGGCCGATCATCGAGGCGAAGCGTCTGCTGCAGCGCATGGGCGGAGGCGAGATCCTGCAGCTGGTCACGGACTGCACCGCAGCAGTCGACGACGTCCCGGCCTGGGGCGACCAGGCGTCGATCGATCTGCTCTACCAGCGCGAGGTGGCCGGTGGAGCGCACGAGTTTTATTTGCGCAAGCTGTGAAACCGGGCAGGGGGCGTTGCCCCCTCAACGCTTGACCGGCCTGACCCGGCCGGCAGCGAGTTTGGCACGGCGGCGGGCCTCCTCCACCGTGTCGGCATTGGCGACGGCCACGCCCATGCGACGCTTGACGAAGCTTTCCGGCTTGCCGAACAGGCGCAGGTCGGATTCGGGCACGGCCAGCGCCTCGGCCACCCCCTCGAAAGCGATGCCCTTCTCTTCCATGCCGCCATAGATCACGGCGGAGGCGGCGGGCCGGCGCAGGCCGGCATCCACCGGCAGGCCGAGGATGGCGCGGGCGTGCAGTTCGAATTCCGACAGGCGCTGCGAGGCCAGCGTCACCAGGCCCGTGTCGTGCGGGCGCGGGCTGACTTCCGAGAACCAGACCTCGTCGCCCCTGACGAACAGTTCGACGCCGAAAATGCCGCGACCGCCGAGCGCACCGGTCACCTTGGCCGCGACGTCGCGGGCCCGCCGTCTCGCCAGCGCCGACATTTCCTGCGGCTGCCAGGACTCGACATAGTCGCCGGCCACCTGGACGTGGCCGATCGGCTCGCAGAAGCAAGTCTCCACTTCTCCGGAAGCGCCGATGGCCCGGACCGTCAGCTGGGTGATCTCGTACTCGAAATCGACGAAGGCCTCGACGATGACGCGTGCCTCCTTGACGCGGCCGGCGGCGAGGGCGTAATCCCAGGCCGTCTGCACGTCCGCCGAGCCATGCAGCACCGACTGCCCCTTGCCGGACGAGGACATCACCGGCTTGACCACGCAGGGATAGCCGATCCCCCCACGCGCCGGGTCGATGGCGGCCTGCAACTCGGCCAGCGAATCGGCGAAGGCATAGCGCGAGGTCGGCAGGCCGAGTTCCTCGGCGGCGAGGCGGCGGATGCCCTCGCGGTTCATGGTCAACTGGGCGGCGCGGGCGGTCGGGATCACTTCGGCGATGCCCTCCCGCTCGATGTCGGCGAGCACGGTCGTGGCGATCGCCTCGATCTCCGGCACGACCAGATGCGGACGCTCGGCCTCGATCACCGCACGCAGGGCGGCCGGGTCGGTCATCGCGATGACGTGGCTGCGATGCGCCACCTGCATGCCGGGCGCGTGCGCATAACGATCGACGGCGATCACCTCGACGCCCAGTCGCTGCAGGGCGATGATGACTTCCTTGCCGAGTTCGCCGGCGCCGAGCAGCATGACGCGGGTGGCGGACGGGCTCAACGGCGTGCCGAGCCGGGAAAGATGCGGATGGGTCATGGGATGGTCCGGAGGGTCAGTGCCGCCACTGCCGCTGGATGATGTCGCGGATCAGGTGCAACCGGCGGTGAAAGAAATGATCGGCACCCGGAATCACGGTCACCGGCAGGTCCAGCGGTTCCGCCCAGGCGAGGACGTTGTCGAGCGGCACCGTTTCATCCCGGGCGCCGTGGATGACGATGGTGTCGGGCGGCACGGCCTCGGTTTCGTACTGGCGCAGGCCCTCGATGAAACCCGAGGCGGTGCCGACCAGTACCAGCCGCGCGGCCGGGTCGCCCGCATCCTGCAGGCGCTTCGCCAGCCGGGCAACGACATAGGCGCCGAAGGAGAAGCCGGCGAGATAGACCGGCAATTCGCTTCCGAAGCGGCCGCGCGCGTAGGCATGCACGGCGAGCAGGTCCTCGGTCTCGGCGACGCCGTGGTCGTGCGCGCCCTCGCTGCCGCCGACGCCGCGGAAGCTCGGTCGCAGCGTCGCACAGCCGAGTTCGCGGAAGGCCTTGGCCAGCGTCGTGACCACCTTGTTGTCGGCCGTGCCGCCGAACAGCGGGTGCGGATGGGCGATCAGCGCGATGCCGGTCGTCTCTGCGTGCGGTTCGACAAACACCTCGATGCGGCCGTCGGGACCGTCGAGGAAGACATGTTCGTGGCGGCTCATCTGGCGCTCATTTGATCAGGAGGCGCTCGACCACCCTGCCCTTCGCCAGGTGCGAATCGACGATCTCGTCGATGTCCTCCTGGTCGACGTAGGTGTACCAGACGGCTTCCGGGTAGACGACGATCACCGGGCCCTGGTCGCAACGGTCGAGGCAGCCGGCGCTGTTGATGCGCACCTTGCCGGGAATCGCGTCGCCCTGCTGCTTGACGCGGGCCTTGCAGTAGTCGCGCATGGCTTGGGCGTTGTGGTTGTTGCAGCACATCTCGCCGGCTTCACGCTGGTTGGTGCAGAAAAAGACGTGGTACTGAAAATGGCTCATGGCGTTCTCTCGGGTGCGGGGTATTTGATGGCGTTTTTTTCAATCTTAGCGCGCGCTGCAGCGATGAGGTCGATGCCGAGAACGTCGGCGAGTTCGACGAGGTAGATCAGCGTGTCGGCGACCTCGTCGCGGATTTCCGCCAATTTCTGCGGGGCCGGATGCAGACTCTCTTCCGGTGTCGCCCACTGAAAATGCTCGACGAGTTCGGCCGCCTCGACGATCATCGCCATCGCCAGGTTTTTTGGCGTGTGGTACTGCCGCCAGTCACGGGCCGCGGCGAAGTCGCGCAAGGCCCGCTTGAGGGTGTCGAGATCGGTGATCGTGGCGCTCATCGTCGTCTCCGCGGAGTCAGGGATAGCATCAGCCAGGGGAGCGCCAGGAAAGGCCACAGGGCCGTTACCAGGCGGGTCAGGCCGTTGAAATTGAAGAAGTGCCCCTGCTGCCAGACGCGCAGGGTATTTTCGAGATAGGGATTGTCCGGCATCAGGTTGGCGAGCACCGTGGCGAGCATCAGCGCCAGCGCCGCGGCCGTCTGCAGGGCGGCGGGGGGTCCTTGCACCAGGCCGGCCCAGAGGACCAGTCCGAGCGCCAGCCCCGCCAGGCTGCCGGGCGTCGCCCAGGCCAGGCCATGCACGCCGTGCATCAGCACCAGCAGCGCGAAGCTCTTGACCGCCAGCGCCGCGACCACCAGCACGAGGGGCAGCAGCAGCGGATGATTGACGGCGAGGCGCGTACCGATCAAGGCGATGGCGAGCGTCTGGCCCGCCACGGTGGCGGTTTCGAGCGCGATGAAATGTTCGGCAGCGAAAGGCAGGGCGCCGGGCAGGCCGATCAGGCCGCGCAGGTTGCCGCTGCCGAACAGGAAAGTTTCCGGGTTGAGCTGGGTGAGGAACCAGCCCCCGACGAGCAGCAGCCCGATGTCGCCGGAAGTTCCGGACAGGAAGCGCCGCTCGCGCCAGGCATGCAGGCGGCCGCCGTCGAGCAGGGCCCCGCCCCAGCGCAGGCCGGCCAGCATCCCGATGAACGCGCCGGCGGCATTGCAGGCGACATCGAGATTCGAGGGCACGCGGCTGGGCAGGTAGTTCTGCACGGTCTCGATGACGAGGCTCAGCATCGCTCCGGCGAGCAGGGTGATGGCGCCGGCGGTTCGCCGCGACAGGCGGCGCTGCAGGGCGGTTGCCCACAGGGCACCCAGCGGGAAGTAGGCCAGGCCATTGACGACGAGGTCGAAGCCGGTGAAATACCGCGGCCAGGCAGCCTCGAGGAAAACGAAAGGATCGCTGCCCGTGTCGCGCCAGCCGGTAAAGGGATACAGACTGGCGTAGATGACCAGCAGCGTGTACGCACCGGCGAGTTGCAGCGGCAGGTTGGAGGACGCGCGTGCCGTCACGCCAGCGCCGACTTTCAGGCGCCGTGGGGCGTGGCGAGGCGGGCGCGCAAACGGTGCAGCAGTTCGGCCGGGGCGAGCCGGGCAGGATCGAAGCGGGGCAGGTCGATGCCGTCGAGCGTGTTCTTCACCAGCAGGCCGAGGTCGGTATCGCCTTCCATCAGCAGGCGGCGGTTGAAGAACAGGGTATCCGGATCCTCTTCGCGCGCCAGCAGGGCGATGAAGTCGCGGGTCCGGGCGGAAATGGTCAGGTCGGGCGCCGCCGCATCGAAGACCGGACGGAAGCCACGCTCGCCATAGGCGAAGCGCAGCGTCATGCCGGCATCCTTGACGCGGATGACGAAACGCTTGCCGACCAGCATCTCCAGCGGCTCGCGCGGGATCAGGCGGCCGAGGGCGAGATTGAGGCCGGTGACGAGCGCCAGCGTCGGCGGCAGTTGCGGCAGCTTGCCGCCGAAGCGCGCCAGCGGCGCGGGCAGCGTGAAATCCGGCAATTTGAAGTTGATCATCCTGTCACCCAGTCCAGTCCCGGCTTCTCGTGCCAGAAGCCGTTGCAGTAGTCGCCTGCCGGCATCTGCCCCGTGCTGCCGTCGAGCCGGGCACGATAGGCGGCGATCAGCGCCGGCATCGCTTCCGACTGCGGCGAGATCCGGATCAGGTCGCATCCGGCGGCGGCGAGTTCGGGCAGTTCGCGTTCGAGATGATAAACCTTCGCCGACATCGTCTGGATGCCGTTGAGGGTGAGGAAGGCCTCGCCCTCGCGCGTCTTCAGGTCCAGGCCGTCGGGAAATTCGATGCAGCGGAACTCGCAGGCGTCCTTCTGCAGGCGGTAGCGCCGCGCCGTGAAGCAGCGCGCCGAATAGGCGAGCGGCAGACGGCCATGAACGAAAATCTCGGTCTCGACCCCGGCAGGCGTCTCCATGCACGCGAGCGCGGCGCGGCCGATCTCCGGCGGCATCACCCAGCGCGTCGCGCCGCTGTCGGCGAACAGTTGCAGCGTGTGGCCGTTGAAGATGTTGAGCGTCGGGCCGGCGACGAACTTCTGGCCACGCTCGGCGAGCTGGCGCACCGCGCCCATCTCGTTGGCTTCGACGGTGAGGCGCGCGTCGTCGCGCGCCGCATCCATCAGCCGGCGCACCGCCTTGAGGTCGGATTCCGACTCGATCAGCGGCAGTGTCGAGAAGGCCACTTCCTTGCCGGCGTCGGCCAGCACGGTCGCCACTTCCAGCCAGTCGTCGAGCCGCATCTCGTGGCGGCGCGAGCAGACGGCCTCGCCGAGGTAGATGACGTCGACGGGCTGCTCCGCCATCTCGGCGTAGAAATCCATCGTCCGCTGGCGCGGCCAGTAGAAGAGCAACGGCCCTAAAGACAGCTTCATTTCCACGGCCTGTTGTAAGCGCCGAGTGTGGCGGATTGCCCCTCGGAGATCTTGTTGAGTTCGGCCATCCAGCCGGGCAGCACCGTGAAATGTCCGGGATCGCGTTTCGCCGCATCGATCGCCTGCCGCCACACCTGCGTCACCTGCTTCACGTAGGCCGGGCTGCGCTGGCGGCCCTCGATCTTGATTGCCGCAATACCCATCTTCATCAGTTCGGGCAGCAGTTCCAGCGTGTTGAGGCTGGTTGGCTCCTCGATGGCATAGTAGGTCTCGTCGTCGACCTCGAAACGGCCCTTGCAGAGCGTCGGGTAACCGGCGCGTTCGCCGGCGCCGAACTTGTCGATCAGGATGCCGTTGAGGCGCGTCTCCATGCCGGTCGGCGTTTCCTCGTAGCGCACCGCCTTGCCCGGCGAACAGGCGCCCTGGCAGTTCGGCGAGGTGCCGGTGGCGTAGGCGGACAGGGCGCAGCGCCCTTCGACCATCACGCACAGGCCGCCGAAGCCGAATACCTCGATCTCCACTGGCGTGTGCTTCACGACATGCTCGACCTGCGCCAGCGACAGCACGCGCGGCAGCACGGCGCGCTGGATGTTGAAGCGCTCTCGATAGAAATTGATCGCCTCGTAGTTGGTCGCCGAACCCTGCACGGAGAGGTGCAGCCGCAGCTGCGGGTGGGTGCGGTGGGCGTAGTCCATCAGGCCGGGGTCGGCGAGGATGATCGCATCGACGCCGAAGGCCGCGGCCTTGTCGACGGCGGCGGTCCAGCGCGGCCAGTTGCCGCCCTGCGGAAAGGTGTTGAGGGCAATCAGCACCTTCGCACCGCGCCGGTGGGCGTAGTCGATGCCTTCCCGCAGGCTCTTGTCATCGAAATTGAGGCCGGTGAAGTTGCGCGCGTTGGTCTCGTCGCGGAAGCCGGTGTAGACGCAGTCCGCGCCGTTATCGACGGCGGTCTTCAGTGCCGGCAGGCCGCCGGCGGGGCAGACGAGTTCGGGGGAGGCGCTCATGGTCGTTCCGGAAAATCAGGCGGGCACTATAAAAGCGCCGGGCGCCGGGGGGCTTGACATGGGTCAACGCCGGCCGGCTCAGCCGGCGAGTTCCACCCGGTTGCGCCCGCCGTGCTTCGCCTTGTACAGGGCGGTGTCGGCCCGGTCGATGGCCTGGCTGGACGGTTCGTCCGGGCCGAATGACGCGATCCCGACGCTGATGGTGACCGCGATGGACTTGCCCGGCAGGCTCACCGGGTTGCCAGCCACCGCCTCGCGGAGGTTTTCGGCAATGCGCCGCGCCTCCTCGGGTCCGCAGCCTTTCAGGACCAGGAGAAACTCCTCGCCGCCCCAGCGGACCGCCAGGTCGGAAGCGCGCAGGCCGTTCTGCAGGGTCGTGGCGACATGCTCCAGGACGGTATCGCCCGCGAGATGGCCGTGACGGTCGTTGATCGACTTGAAATAATCGATGTCGGCCATCAGCAGGGCTACCGGACGCGGCTCGCGCCGCAATTCCGAGATCAGCTTGTCGATCAGGATGGTGAAGGCATGGCGATTGAGCAGGCCGGTCAGCTTGTCGGTCGACGCCATCTCCTCGATCCGTCCCTGATAGCGCCGGAAGGCGAAATGGGTCAGCAACACGACCACCAGCGTGACGGCCAGGCTGATCGCCAGGTTGGTGTAGAGCGTCTGCCGGATGCCGGCGAGGGCGACCGATTCGTTCTGCTCGACGAACAGGTACCACTTGAGTTCCGGCAGGTAATTGACGTGCAGGATGTGGTTGTCGCCTTGCGCCTGATATTGCCAGGAACCCTGCTTGGCGGCGAGGATGTCCGGGACCAGCGCGCCGATGCCGGGCCGGGTGCGCAGGTCGACGCCCTCGCCCTTCTGGTTGCCGAATTCGACGGTCTCGCCGCGCGTATTGACGAAATAGATCTTCCGGCTGAAACGTTCCTGGTACTGGTCCAGCAGGCGCCGTACCGCATCGACGGTCAGGCCGATGCCGGTCGCACCCAGATAGTTGCCGTCGTAGTCGAAGACGCGATAGTTGATGAAGATGGTCAGCAGGTCGCGGTTGGCGAGGTCCGGATCGACGTTGATCTCGTAGTCGTCGCGCATGCCGCTGACGCGGTAGTACCAGGCGTCGCGCGGCTCGAAGGAGGACACCCGCTTGAGGATGCCGTCGCCGGTGTAATAGCGCTGCGAGCGGTCGGAGACGAAGAAGCTGCTGAAGGCGCCGTGGCGCTGCCTCACCTCCCGCAGGTAGCGCGTCATTTCGTCTACGTCCCGCTCTCCCTGCAGCACCCAGTCCCGCACGAAGGTGTCGTGCGCCATGGTCATCGCGATCAGGACGGGGCGGATCAGGTCCTTCTGGATCTCCGAATAGATGTTGCTGGAGGTGAGCGGCAGGTCCTGGCCGACGATGGCCTCGCGGATCGCCTGCTTCGAGACGTGGTAGCCGATCAGGGAAGTCGCGCAGAATCCCAGGGCCATCAACGCCCACAGGATGAAGAGGAAACGCCGGTGACTGAAGACGGCAGGGGCTTGCATGGCGGCGATTCTAGGACAGGCCGCGCGGCTTCCTGCCGGCATGTGCGAACAGCGTGTCGAACAGCGGGCGCGGCAGCCATTTCAGCAAGGTCGCGACCAGGCCCATCGGCCAGGGCATGACGGCGAAGCGCGAACCTTTTGCGATATGCCGCGCCATGCTGCGTGCCGCGGCATCGACCGGCATGAGGAAGGGCATCGGGTAGGGGTTCTTCGCGGTCATCGGCGTGGCGATGTAGCCCGGCGCGAGGGTGACCACCTGCACGCCCGTCCCGCGCAGTTCGACGCGCAGGCTTTCGAGATAGGCGATCGCGGCCGCCTTCGAGGCGGAGTAGGCGCCCGCGCCGGGCAGGCCGCGGATGCCGGCGACGGACGCGATGCCCACCAGGCGACCGTGTCCGGCCGCCTGCATCGCCCCGATGAACGGCTGGAAGGTATGCACCATGCCGAGCACGTTGGTGTCGAAGACGTGCCGGAAGGCCGGCAGGTCTTCGGCTTCCTGCGTCAGGGTGCCGACGGAAATGCCGGCGTTGGCGATGACGATGTGCGGCACCCCGGCCCGGGCGATGAAATCCTGGGCCGCCGCCGCCAGGGCCGGCGCATCCCCGACATCGAGCGGATAGTAGTGGCAGGGCGTCCCGAGGCTGTCGGCCAGTGCCGTGAGCGCCTCGCTGCGCCGCGCGGCAAGACCGAGCACGGCACCCCCTGCCGCATAGTGGCGCGCGAGCGCGACACCGATGCCGGACGACGCGCCGGTAATAAAGACAGTCTGCTTCACCGGCGCGACAGGAGGCCTACTTCTTCAGTTCGGCACGTTCCTTGGCGATCAGGCCATCGACGACCTGCAGCATGGTGCCGAAGGTGCCGAGATTGGGCGCCGGCATGTACTTGCCGCCGACGATCACCACCGGCACGCCGCCGAACCCGTACTCCTGGGTCATTTCGGCCGCTTTCCTGACCTTGGCATCGACCGAGAAGGACTTGTAGGTATCGGCGAATTTCTGGCGATCGACGCCCTGCTTCGCCATCCAGTCGAACAGGGTATTCTCGTCGTTGAGGTTGATGCGCTGCTTGATCATGGCGTTGAACACGGACTCGTTGAGCCGGTCGAGCAGGTTCATCGCCTCGAGGGTGTAATAGATGCGTGCGCCCGGCGCCCAGGTATCGCGAAAGATCGCAGGCACCTTCCTGAAATGCACGTCGGCCGGCAGCTTTTTCTTCCACTGCTGCAGGAGGGGTTCGAAATCGAAGCAGTGCGGGCAGCCGTACCAGAAGAACTCGATCACCTCGACCTTGCCGGCCTGCTCGGTCGGCTGCGGCATCTGCAGCCGCGAATAGTGCTTGCCTTCGAGCGGCGCCGCAGCCCAGGCAGACGAGAGGGGAGACAGCGCCAGCAGGCCGGCGGCGGCAGCCGCCGCGAGGAGTTTTGCGGATTTCATGGGGGTTCCCTTCCTATTCCTTGACCCGGACCACCGTGGCCGGGATGCCATTGTCTGACAACTGACCGCGTGCGCGGTTCATTGCTTCCGCGTTGCCGTAGGGTCCGACGCGGACGCGGTGCATCGTTCCCTTCCCGGGCACCTCGACTTCGAGAATCGCCGCCTCGAAGCCCAGCATGGCCAGGCGGGCCTTGAGGTTCTCGGCATCCGCGGCCTTCTGGAAGGCGCCGGCCTGCAGGAACAGGCGATTGCCCGCAGTGTCGGCCGCCGGCGCAGCAGGCATCGCGGCGGCCGGGGGCGGTGCGGGCTGCTGGGGCAGCGCGTCCTTCTTGCCTTCGAGGATGTCGTAGAACTCGAACTTGCGCTCGCCGGTCCGGTCGATCGGCTTGTCGCCGGGCTTGCCCGGCAGCGGCAGCGGTTCGCCGGCCGTGCCGTTGTTCTTCGTATCCGGTGCAATCACCTTCTCGACGAAGGGCAGCGGCGTCTTGTTGAGATACCAGACCACGCCGAAGGAAATCAGCACGCCGACCACCAGGCCGAAGGCCAGTCCGAGCAGGGTGCCGCCGCGTTGATTGGACATCACATGGACTCCGGTGCGGATACGCCGAGAATGCGCAGGCCGTTGCGGATCACCTGCCGCACGGCGACCGCGAGGGCAAGACGCGCCTGCTTCAGGACCGCATCATCCACCAGCAGTCGCTCGGCGTTGTACCAGGCATGGAAATCGGCGGCGAGGTCGCGCAGCCAGAAGGCAAGGGCATGCGGCGCACCATCGCGCGCGGCGCTCTCGATCAGCTCGGGGAAGGCCGCCAGCTTCGCCGCCAGCGCCTGTTCGCGCTCGCTGACCAGCGCGCCGAGGTCGGCATCCTTCAGTCCCCGCTCGTCCCCGCCCCCATTGCGCCATTGCGCCAGCACGGAGCACACGCGCGCATGGGCGTACTGGATGTAATAGACCGGGTTGTCGTTCGACTGGCTCTTCGCCAGGTCGAGGTCGAAGTCCAGCGACTGGTCCTGCTTGCGCAGCAGGTAGAAGAAGCGACAGGCATCGTTGCCGACTTCCCGGCGCAGCTCGCGCAGCGTGACGTAGGAGCCGGCGCGCGTGGACATCGACACCTTCTCGGTGCCGCGGAACAGGCTGACGAACTGCACCAGCGCCACGTCGAGGGCCTCGGCATCGAGGTCGAGGGCCTTGAGCGCGCCCTTGACGCGCGGGATGTAGCCGTGGTGGTCGGCGCCCCAGATGTCGACGATGCGCGTGAAGCCGCGCTCGAACTTGTTCCAGTGGTAGGCGATGTCGGAGGCGAAGTAGGTGTACAGGCCGTTCTCGCGCTGCACGACGCGGTCCTTCTCGTCGCCGAAATGCGTCGAGCGGAACCACTTGGCGCCGTCCTGCTCGTAGAGATGGCCGCGCTTCTCCAGCTCGGCGACGGCCTTCGCCACCATGCCGGTATCGTAGAGGCTGCGTTCGGAAAACCAGCAGTCGAAATGCACGCCGTACTCTTCGAGGTCGGCGCGGCAGTCGGCGAGCTGCTCCGACAGCGCATGCTGGTGGATGTAGTGCCATTCCTCGCCGAGCAGGTCCTTGGCGGCGGCGATCAGGCCGTCGAGATGCGCCTCGATGTCCGGCTCGGTTGGCGGCACGCAGGCCAGCACGGCGGCGGCGGGATGCACGTAGCGGTCGCCGTGCGCCTCCCTGACCTGCTGCGCCATGTCGCGCACATAGTCGCCCTGGTAGGCGTTGGGCGGGAAGGGAATGCGCTCGCCGTAGCTGTCGAGGTAGCGCAGCCAGGTGGACACCGCGAGGATGTCCATCTGGCGACCGGCGTCGTTCACATAGTATTCGCGGCAGACCTCGTGGCCGGCGAAGGCCAGCAGGCTGGCGAGGCTGGCGCCGAAGGCGGCGCCGCGGCCGTGGCCGACGTGCAGCGGACCGGTCGGGTTGGCCGAGACGAACTCGACCTGCAGCTTGCCGGGCTTGCGTTCGCCGCGGCCATAGTCGTCGCCCTGGGCGAGCACGGCCGCCACGATGGCCGTCTTGGCCCCGGCCGCGACCGTGAAGTTGATGAAGCCCGCACCGGCGACCTCCGCCTTGAGCACCGCGGCGGAACGGGGCAACTCATGCACGAGCCGTTCGGCGATCTTGCGCGGATTCTCCTTCAGGGCACGCGCCAGCTGCATGGCGAGGTTGCTGGCGAAGTCGCCATGGGTGGCGTCGCGGGGGCGCTCGAGATGGATCTCGGCCTCCGTGCCGGGCGCGACGCTGGCGAGCGCCGCGCGCAACAGGTCGGCCAGATGCGCCTTGATATCGGTCGATTGGGAGGACATGGGAGGCGATTATAGCGCCCGGCCTTTCCGCAAAAAGTCGGTGCCGGCGGGACGACGCAGGAAGCGTCCGGATCAGCCCAGCGCGGTATCGAGCACCATCATCAGCGCGAAACCCGCCATCAGGCCGAGCGTCGCCGGCGTCTGGTGGCCGTTGCGGTGGGTTTCGGGAATCACTTCGTGCGAGACGACGAAGATCATCGCGCCTGCGGCGAGGCCGA